>NZ_JBSGZN010000008.1:0-204357 GCF_053611025.1 Streptomyces sp. NPDC054842 | reverse complement strand
GCCGCCGGATTTCTCCGGCGGCCCGAGGGATGCCCCTCCCGGGTGTCAGTGCGGCGCCGCCGCCGTGGCCGGCGGCAGCTCCACCTGGACGCCCGGGTCCCCGGCGTCCGCCGTGTAGTCCTCCGGCGACGTCTCGTCCACGCCGTCGGGCGCCTTCACGGCCCGCAGGACGAAGGTGAGCACGACCGTCACCACGAGGTTCAGCACGAAGGCCGTCAGGCCGATGTAGCCGATCTCCCCGATGCCGGGGATCTCCTTCGAGCTGCCGCCGAAATGCTTCTGCGTCGGGGAGGCGACCCCGTACGCGGCGACGGTGCCGTAGACCATGCCGACGGCCCAGCCGGCGAGCAGCGCCCAGCGGTGGAACCAGCGGGTGAACAGGCCGCCGACCAGCGCCGGGAAGGTCTGCAGGATCCAGATGCCGCCCAGCAGCTGGAAGTTGATCGCGACCGTCTTGTCCATGGTGAGGACGAAGGCCAGCGCGCCCACCTTGACCAGCAGCGAGACCAGCTTGGAGACGCGCGTCTCCTCCTTGGGGGTCGCGTCCGGCTTGATGAAGTCCTTGTAGATGTTGCGGGTGAAGAGGTTCGCCGCCGCGATCGACATGATCGCCGCCGGCACCAGCGCGCCGATGCCGATGGCCGCGAAGGCCACGCCCGCGAACCAGTCCGGGAACATCGTCTCGAACAGCTGCGGGATCGCCAGCTGCCCGTTCTGCACCTTCACCCCGGCCGCGATCGCCATGAACCCGAGCAGGGCGAGCAGGCCCAGCATGAGGGAGTACAGCGGCAGGATCGTGGTGTTGCGCCGGATCACGTCACGGCTGCGGCTGGACAGCGTCGCCGTGATCGAGTGCGGGTACATGAACAGCGCGAGCGCCGAGCCGAGCGCGAGCGTGGCGTACGTCCACTGCCCGGCCTCGGCCGGCACGACCCCGCCCGCGCCGGCGGCCGTGTACTTCTCGCCCGCCGCCTTGAAGATCTCGTCGAACCCGCCGAGCTTGATCGGGATGTAGATGATGGCCACCGCGATCACGATGTAGATCAGGGTGTCCTTGACGAACGCGATGAGCGCGGGCGCCCGCAGACCCGAGGAGTAGGTGTACGCGGCCAGCACGCCGAACGCGATGAGCAGCGGCAGGTCCTTCACGAACCAGTTGGTGTTCTCGCCGCCGCCGACGCCCATCACGTCCAGCACCGCCTGGATGCCCACGAGTTGCAGGGCGATGTACGGCATCGTGGCGAGGATGCCGGTGACGGCGACCGCGAGCGACAGCCCCTTGGAGCCGAAGCGCCCGCGCACGAAGTCCGAGGTCGTCACGTAGCCGTGCTTGTGCGAGACCGACCACAGCCGCGGCAGGAACGTGAAGATCAGCGGGTACACGAGGATGGTGTACGGCACGGCGAAGAAGCCGGCCGCGCCCGCCGCGTAGATCGCCGCGGGCACGGCGACGAACGTGTACGCGGTGTAGAGGTCGCCGCCGAGCAGGAACCAGGTGACCCAGGTGCCGAACGACCGACCGCCCAGGCCCCATTCGTCGAGGCTGTGCTCGTTCTCGGCCTTGCGCCAGCGCGCGGCCAGGAAGCCCATGACCGTGACGGCCAGGAAGAAGAAGATGAAGACGCCGAGGGCGACTCCGTTCACGCCGTCGTTCACTTCGACGCACCCCCGTCCTTCTGCGCGCGGGCGCGCTGGTCACGCTGCCAGAGCTTGTACGCGGTCATCGTGAGCAGCGTGGAGACCAGCACCCAGAGCATCTGGTACCAGTAGAAGAAGGGGATACCGATGAACGTCGGGTCGGTCTTCGCGTAGGAGCCGACCCACAGCATCGCCACGAAAGGGGCGACGAGGCAGACGGCTATCACCACGCGGACCGGTGTCACCACCGGTGGCTTCACTTCGGGCACATCTGACATTCCGCGGCTCCGTCCCCTCGCTGATCACCTGTGTAATGCGCAGGCAATCTAGGCGACGGCGTCGCGCAGGCGGAACCCCCCGTCCGCATATCGGTCCCGACCAGCGGGTATTCCCCGGCGGCGAATGCCTCACCGAGGCGTTTTCCGCACCCGCGTGGCCCGCCGCCGGGGGCGTCCGGCGGCAGCGGACCCCCCTGGCGCGGATCCTCGTCCGGCGTCCGGCGCCCGGCGTCCGGCGCCCGGCGTCCGGCGCCCGGCGTCCGGCGCCCGGCGTCCGGCGCCCGGCGCTCCGCGCGACCGCTCCGACCGGGGTCCGCCGCGCCGCCGACGTCCGGTGCCCCGGCGGGACTCGGGTGATCTAGTCCATCGGCCGCTTGAGGCGGGCCACGAACTTGTAGCGGTCGCCCCGGTACACCGAGCGCACCCACTCCACCGGCTGGCCGGTCCGGTCCAGCGAGTGCCGGGAGAGCATCAGCATGGGCAGCCCGACGTCGGTGCCGAGCAGCCCGGCCTCGCGCGGGGTGGCCAGCGAGGTCTCGATGGTCTCCTCGGCCTCGGCGAGGTGGACGTCGTAGACCTCGGCGAGCGCCGTGTAGAGAGAGGTGTACTTGACGAGCGACCTGCGCAGGGCGGGGAAGCGCTTGGCGGAGAGGTGGGTCGTCTCGATGGCCATCGGCTCGCCGCTCGCCAGCCGCAGCCGCTCGATCCGCAGCACGCGTCCGCCGGCGGTGATGTCGAGCAGGTCCGCGAGGGTCTCGTCCGCGGTGATGTAGCCGATGTCCAGCAGCTGCGAGGTGGGTTCGAGGCCCTGGGCCCGCATGTCCTCGGTGTACGAGGTGAGTTGGAGCGCCTGGGAGACCTTGGGCTTGGCGACGAAGGTGCCCTTGCCCTGGATGCGTTCGAGGCGGCCCTCGACGACCAGCTCCTGGAGTGCCTGGCGCACGGTGGTGCGGGAGGTGTCGAACTCGGCGGCGAGGGTGCGCTCGGGCGGCACCGGCGTACCGGGCGACTGCGTCTCCGTCATGTCGAGCAGATGCTTCTTGAGGCGGTAGTACTTGGGCACGCGCGCGGTACGGATGGGTGCCCCACCCTCGTTCTCCGCACTGCTGACGTCGGTGCTCATGCTCTGCCTTCCCGGCTCCGGATGCCGAAGCGACCGACATACCCGATCGGCCACGGCTCACATCGTGGCACGGCTTCGCGCGCGAGTGTCCCCCGCACGCTCCGTGATCCCCTCTATATACCGTCGGGGTCCCCGTTGGTCTAGTCCAGCGCACCCATCAGAGGGCCTCCGCCGAGGTGGGAGCGCCTTCTTCGCACCGCCGGAACACCCCTGTCCGTTCTGCCGGTTGAGCAATGAAAGGTCCCTGCATATGTCGGTCCCGTAACGCTCACCTGAAGGGACTTCTTCACCCTTGACACCCCTCTAGGTCTAGGCCAAGCTCCCCGTACTGGTCTACACCATTGGTCCAGGTCCCGGCCCCACGGGCAGTACTCGTCACAGGTCACCGCGGTGGGCAGGGGGGTTTATGGCATCCCTGAGGAGGGTGGCGTGAAGCGCAAGCTGATAGCCGCGATCGGTATCGCGGGCATGATGGTTTCCATCGCGGCGTGCGGGGACAGTGACAAGGACTCCGGGGGCGGCAAGGGCGGCGCGGAGGCCAAGGAACTCACCGTCTGGCTGACGGTGGACGCGCAGAACAACTGGCCCGAGCTGGTCAAGGCCGCCGACGACGCGGTCAAGAAGAAGCACCCCGGCGTCAAGATCAACCACGAGTACTACGGCTGGCCGGACAAGAACGCCAAGCTCGACGCGGTCCTCGCCACCGACAAGGCCCCCGACGTCGTCGAGATGGGCAACACCGAGATGCTCGGCTACATGGTCAAGGGTGCCTTCGCCCCCGTCGAGGCGTCGAAGTTCGACAACTCGGACCAGTGGCTGGACGGCCTCAAGGCCTCCGTCACCTACGACGGCAAGACCTACGGCGTGCCGTATTACGCCGGTGGCCGAGTCGGCAACTGGCGCAAGGACATCGCCGCCGCCTCCGGCGTCAAGTCCACGCCGAAGACGTACAAGGACCTGACCACCGCCCTGGACAAGATCCAGAAGAAGCAGGGCGACAAGTTCAGCGCCTGGTACCAGCCGACCCGTGACTGGTACGCCGCGATGTCCTTCGTCTACGACGCCGGCGGCTCCATCGCCGTCGAGTCGGGCGGCCAGTGGAAGGGCAACCTCTCCTCGCCCGAGTCGGTCAAGGGCCTCAAGGCCTTCAAGTCGGTCGTCGACAAGTACATGCACGGCGACAAGACCAAGGACGAGTCGGACCGCTACATCGTCTACGGCCAGGGCAAGTCCGGCATGATCTTCGGTGCCGCCTGGGAGGGCGCGACCTCCGAGGACCCGAAGAACGACAAGACCGGCAAGCTCAAGGGCAACCTCGAGAACTTCGTGGTCCCCGGCCCGTCCGGCAAGAACCTCCCCGTCTTCCTCGGCGGTTCCGACCTCGCCGTCCCGGTGAAGTCCGACGCCCAGGAACTCGCGGCCGAGTGGATCAACGCGCTCACCGGCGCCGAGGGCCAGAAGGGCCTGATCGGCAAGGGCAACCTGCCGAACAACAAGACCGACCTCGCGACGCTGAAGAGCGACCCGAAGACGGCCGTCCCGGCCACCGCGGCCGAGAGCAACTGGTTCGTCCCGATGGCGCCCGGCTGGGGCCAGGTCGAGAAGGCCCAGGTCCTGCAGACGATGCTGCAGAACATCGGCACCGGAAAGAAGTCGGTCGAGGACGCCGCGAAGGAAGCGGACGCCAAGATCGACAAGGTCATCAACACCAAGTGACCTCCAGGCAGGGCCCCGTTGTCGGCGGGGCCCTGCTTTCCGTACGACCCTGCCGGGAGGCGGGGCCCGCTCCCCGTCCCCCCTGCACGCCCCGCACGAAGACGTCGGGGCCGGACGGCCTGCCGCCCGTACGACGCGTACGGGCCGGCCGGGGCGCGGGAGCCCGCCTCCCGTACGACCTGTACGACCCGGTCGGGGACGGGACCTGCCACCCGTGGACCCGAGGGACCGCTGAGGAGCGCGCGGATGAGTGCCGCTGATACGACCACTGCCAAAGTGCCGCCGACGCGGCAGTCGCCACCACCACTTGCCCCCGTGGCACCACCACGCCGGAAGCGGACCACCGGCGGGACGGCCGTCCCCTGGGCCCTGCTCGCGCCCTGCCTGCTGATCCTCGCCCTGGTGCTCGGCTACCCCCTCGTCCGCCTGGTCACCCTGTCCTTCCAGGAGTTCGGGCAGTCCCAGCTGTGGGGCTTCAAGCCGGCCGAGTCGGTGGGCTTCGACAACTTCAGCAAGGTGCTCGGAGACGGCGAGTTCTGGGCCGTCGTCGTCCGCACGATCGTCTTCGCCGGCGGCTCCGTCGTCTTCACGATGGTCATCGGCATGCTGATCGCGCTGCTCCTGCAGCGCGTCTCCGGCTGGGTGAAGACCCTCATCAACATCGCCCTGGTGGCCAGTTGGGGCATGCCCATCATCGTCGCCACCACGGTCTTCAAGTGGCTCTTCGACTCCGACTACGGCGTCTTCAACGCGGTGCTCAGCAGGCTCCCCGGCGTCGACATGATCGGCCACAACTGGTTCGCCAGCGGCCCCCAGGGCCTCGCCGTGATCATGCTCCTCGTGGTCTGGGGCGCGGTGCCGTTCGTCGTCATCACGCTCAGCGCGGGACTCACCCAGGTGCCCGCCGAACTGGAGGAGGCGGCGCGCCTCGACGGCGCGGGCGCCTGGGGCGTCTTCCGGTACGTCACGCTGCCGATCCTCAAGCCGATCATCGTGATGCTCACGACGCTCTCCGTCATCTGGGACATGGGTGTCTTTCCGCAGGTCTTCGTGATGCGCGGCGGCCACCCGGAGGCCGAGTTCCAGCTGCTCACCACGTACTCGTACGACCGCGCCTTCGTGGTCAACGACTACGCGCAGGGGTCGGCGATCGCCCTGCTCACCGTGCTCCTGCTGCTCGGTGTGGTCGCCGTCTACATGCGCCAGATGCTCAAGATCGGAGAGGTCGAGTGACCACGACCACCGCTCCCGCCGCCCGGCCGCGCAAGTCGGCCGCGACTCCCGCCGCCTCCCGGCCGCGCAAGTCGAAACTCGGCTGGAACCTGCTCGGCCTGTTCGTCTTCGCCACCGCGGGCTTCCCCGTCTACTGGATGCTCAACACGGCGTTCAAGCCGGCGAAGGACGCCATCGACCCGGACCCGAGCCTGCTGCCCACGGCGGTCACCCTCGACAACTTCCGCCGGGCGCTCGACATCGCCGACTTCTGGGGCCCGGTCGGCCGCAGCCTGGTCGTCTCGCTGGCGGTGGTGCTGATCGGCATCGTGGTCGGCATGCTCGCCGCCCTCGCCATCTCCCGGTTCGCCTTCCGCGGCCGCAAGATCGTGATCGTCGGCATCCTGGCGGTCCAGATGGTGCCGCTCGTCGCCATGATCATCCCGGTCTTCCTGCTGCTGAACGACCTCGGCCAGTACGACAAGCTCACCGGCCTGATCATCACCTATCTGACCTTCATCCTGCCCTTCACGGTGTGGACGCTGCGCGGCTTCATCGTCAACATCCCGAAGGAGCTGGAGGAGGCCGCGATGGTCGACGGCTGCTCCCGCACGGGCGCCTTCGTCCGCGTCGTCTTCCCGCTGCTGGCCCCGGGCATGGTCGCCACCTCGGTCTACGGCTTCATCCAGGCGTGGAACGAGTACCTCTACGCCCTGATGCTCATGAGCCAGAAGAACCAGACCGCCACGGTCTGGCTCGGCAACTTCACCACCAAGCACGGCACCGAGTACGCCCCGATGATGGCCGGCTCCACCATGATGGCCGTGCCGATCGTCGTTCTCTTCCTCATCGTCCAGCGCAAAATGGCCGCGGGGCTGACCGCGGGCGCCGTGAAGGGATAACGCCACCCGATGACGACACTCGCCAGTGGTACCGACACGCTCACGCGCGACGCCCTCGCCGTGCTGCAACCCGGCTTCACCGGGACCAGCGCGCCGGACTGGCTGCTGCGCAGGCTCGGCGAAGGCCTCACGTCGGTCGGCCTCTTCGGCCGCAACATCGCCACCGCCACACAACTCGCCACCCTCACCGCCCAGTTGCGCGCCGAATGCGACGACGTGCTCGTCGCCATCGACGAGGAGGGCGGCGACGTCACCCGGCTCGAGGTGCGCACCGGGTCCTCCTACCCCGGCAACCACGCACTGGGCGCGGTGGACGACGTCGAGCTGACCCGGGAGGTGGCCCAAGCACTCGGCCACCGCCTGGCCGCCTGCGGCGTCAACCTCAACTGGGCCCCCTCGGCCGACGTGAACTCCAACCCCGGCAACCCGGTCATCGGCGTACGGTCCTTCGGCGCCGACACCGACCTGGTCGCCCGGCACACCGCCGCCTACGTCACCGGCCTCCAGGCCGCGGGCGTCGCCGCCTGCACCAAGCACTTCCCGGGACACGGGGACACGGCGGTCGACTCGCACCACGCGCTGCCGCGCATCGACGCCGACCTCTCGGTCCTCCAGGCCCGCGAGCTCGCCCCGTTCCGGGCCGCGATCGCCGCGGGTAGCCGGGCCGTGATGAGCGCGCACATCCTCGTCCCGGCGCTCGATCCCGACCGCCCCGCCACGCTCTCCCGCCGCATCCTCACCGGACTGCTCCGCGAGGAACTCGGCTACGACGGCCTCATCGTCACCGACGGCATGGAGATGCAGGCCATCTCCGCCACCTACGGCATCGAACGCGGCAGCGTCCTCGCCATCGCCGCCGGCGCCGACGCGATCTGCGTGGGCGGCGGCCTCGCGGACGACGAGACCGTACGGCGGCTGCGCGACGCCCTGGTCTCCGCCGTCCGCAGCGGCGAACTCGCCGAGGAGCGCCTCGCCGACGCCGCCGCCCGGGTCCGGGCGCTCGCCCGGTGGACCGCCGCCGCTGCCGCCGCGAACGGGGCGTCCGCGGACCCCGCGGCCTCCGCGGCCTCCGCCTCCTCCGTCGGACTCGGCACCGGGCGCCCGGGGGGCGCGTCCGGCACCGGCACCGGCACCGGCACCGAGATCGGCCTCGTCGCCGCCCGGCGCGCACTCACGGTGACGCACTCCGGTACGTACGCCCCGCTCACCGAGCCGCCCTACGTCGCCGCGCTGACCCCGGTCGCGAACATCGCCGTCGGGGACGAGACCCCGTGGGGCGTCGCCGCCGAACTCGCCGGACTGCTGCCCGGCACCGAGACCGGCAGCTTCTCCGGCGAGGACGCGGGCACCACCGCCCTCGCGGCGGCGGGGACGCGCCGGGTCGTCGCCGTCGTCCGCGACGAGCACCGCCATCCCTGGATGGGCGCGGCGCTCGACACCCTGCTGGCCGCCCGCCCCGACACGGTCGTCGTCGAGATGGGCGTCCCCCAGGCCACGCCCCGCGGCGCCCTGCACATCGCGACCCACGGGGCGGCCAGGGTCTGCGGCCGAGCGGCGGCGGAGGTCATCGCGGGGACGTGAACGGAGGCCGGCCCGGGCCACTGGATCCCGGACGGCTGCGGCACGTCGATTCCGGCGGCCCCCCGGCCACTCCATCCCGGGCGCCTGGGCACGTCCATTCCGGCGACCTGTGGCCTCATAAGTTCCGGGCTCCTGTGGCCTCATGGATCGGGCGCTTGTGGCCTTGTGGGTTCCGGGCGCCTGTGGCCTCGTGGGTCCCCGGCGCCTGCGGCCATGGCGATCGCCTCCGTCTGTGGCCTCGTTGATTCAGGCGGCTTGCGGCTTGCGGCTTCTTGGGTTCCGGGCGTCTGGGGCCTCGTCGATTCCGGCGGACTCCGGCCTCGTCGGATTCGGCGGCTTGCGGTTTTGTGGGTCCCTGCGGCTTGTGGCCATGACGATCGTGTCCGGGTACGAAAAGGGGCCGGAGTCCCTGCTGAGGGGATTCCGGCGCCTTTCCGGTTGCTGGTTACCGGTTGCGCGTGCTGCACGACCGTCCGCCGTTTGGGCCGCTTGGGCCCGTTGGACTGCCGGACCCTTCGGACTGCCGAAACTCCGACTGCAGCTCGCACGCTGGACCGCCGGTCGCACGATCGTCCGCCGCCGTACCCCGGTTGTCGGGACCGCTCGCAAGCCGCAAGCCGCAAGCCGCAAGCCGCAAGCCGCCCGCCGCAAGCCGCCCGCCGCACGCCGAACCGCCCAGCGCACGTTCGCCGAACTGCTTGTCCGCCGGGCCGCCTATTGCGCGAAGCGGGCCGTCCAGGCCCGTCGCGCCGGCAGGGTGTCTAGATGCCCTGCCAGTCCGGCTTGTTCGCGAAGGTGTGCCGGAAATAGTCCGCGAGCTTCAGCTTGGAGGCCGCACCCTCGTCCACGACGACCGTGGCGTGCGGGTGGAGCTGGAGCGCCGACGCCGGGCACACCGCGGCGACCGGCCCCTCCACCGTCGCCGCGACCGCGTCGGCCTTGCCCTCGCCCGTCGCGAGCAGCACCAGGTGCCGCGCCTCCAGGATCGTGCCGATGCCCTGGGTGATGACGTGGTGCGGGACCTGCTCGATGTCGCCCTCGAAGAAGCGGGCGTTGTCGACGCGGGTCTGCTCGGTCAGCGTCTTGATCCGGGAGCGCGAGGCGAGCGAGGAGCACGGCTCGTTGAACCCGATGTGCCCGTCCGTGCCGATGCCGAGCAGCTGGAGGTCGACACCGCCCGCCGCGGCCAGCGCCTTGTCGTACGCCTCGCAGGCGGCCTGCACGTCCTCCGCCGTGCCGTCGGGACCCATGAACGCGTCCATGCCCAGTCCGAGCGGCTCCAGGACCTCGCGGCGCAGCACCGACCGATAGGACTCGGGGTGCTCGGCCGGCAGCCCCACGTACTCGTCGAGCTGGGCGATCCGCGCACGCGAGGCATCGACGGCACCCGAACCGACCTTGGCCGCCAGCGCCTCGTAGATGGGCAGCGGGGTCGAGCCCGTGGCCACGCCGAGCAGGGCGTCGGGCTTGCGCCGGAGCAGCTCCGCCATGGCCTCGGCGATGAGCTCGCCGCCCGCCTTGGCGTCCGGGACGATGACAACTTCCACGCTGGGCCTGCCGATCTGGAGAGGGGACTCAACTGGAACCCGAAAGGGGACGCATGTGGTATAGACCAATCTAGCAGAGCCCCCTTGCCCGAGTCGCGCGGAACGCGCCATCCCGCTTGACCTCCGGGGCGAGCCCGGCCGACTCGGTCACCGGTCCGCCCGAGGGGTCGTCTCTCGACCGTGCCTGGCACGCCCACGGCCTCGGTCACCGGCCGTCCGCGGACCGCCCACCACCAGTGCTACTCCTCTCTGCGGCCCAGTGCACCGCCCGGACCCGGACGCGTCCAAGCCCTCGCCCTCGCCCTCGCACGGTCCGCCCAAAGCTCGGGGGACCCGCGCGACTCGACAGCCCGGCACACCGTCCCTGCGACCGACCGGCCCAGCGCGGGACGCGTCACGCCCCTTCGACAGTCCAGGAGCCGTCCCTGCGGCCCAGGCCGGGATGCGTCCGCGCCTTCACCTGACCGTCCGCCCGAAGCCCTCTGGAACCCGGCGACTCCACAGGCCCGGCACACAGTTCCCGCGCCCCACGCCACAACCTCACGTGACCGTCCGTCCGGAGCCCGTCCCCGCACTCCGAGCCCGCACGCCTCCGCACCCCCGCCCGTCCCGTCCCTCCACAGGCCGGCTCGACCCTTCCGTCCACCGGGCCCAGGCCCGTCTCGCCACCGAACCGGATGGCCCGTCCCTCCACCGGACCGGAGCGTCCCGTCCCCGACCCGGCCCAGGTGCCCCGCGACCCCGCACCCCCCACCCGCACCCCTAAGTCAAAGAACCCCCCGTAGCGTCCATCCAGTGGCCCGTCACCCAGCGCCCCTCGTGTGACGCCAGGAACGCCACCACGTCGGCGATGTCGGACGGGGCGCCCACCCGGCCCAGTGCCGATATCGAGGCGGCCCGCGTCCGCGCCTCCTCGCTCGACCGCAGCCACTCGGACGTGTGGTCGGTCTCGACGATCCCGGGCGCGACCGTGTTGACCGTGATGCCGCGGGGGCCGAGCAGCTTGGACAGGTCGCGGGTCAGGACGTCCAGGGCGGCCTTCGTCATCGCGTACGCCATCTTGTCCGGCATCACCGCGGCCCGCGCCAGGCCCGAGGAGATGTTGACGACCCGCCCTCCGTCCCGCAGCCGGGACATGCCGAGCCTGGTGATGAAGTGCGGCGCCTTCACGTTCACCGCGAAGAGGCGGTCGTACTCGGCCTCGTCGATCCGGTCGAAGGCGTTCGACGTGCCGATGCCGGCGTTGTTCACCAGGATGTCCAGGCCGTCCGCCTGCCGGTCGAAGGCGTCCCAGAGCGCCTCCGCGTCCCCCGGTGCGCCCAGCTCCACCCCGACGGCGAACGCCGAACCGCCCGCCGCCTCGATCGCGGCCACCGTTTCCCGCGCCGCCGCCGCGTTGGTGCCGTAGTGCACGGCCACCCGCGCGCCGTCGCGCCCGAGCCGCTCGCTGATGCCCCGTCCGATGCCCCTGCCGCCGCCCGTGACCAGCGCCGTCCTGCCCGTGAGCGCACCCATGCCGGACCCCCTCCCGATTTCCATAGCGGTCGCTACAGAAAAAACCGTACAACAGCCCCCCGACATTTCTCTAGTACGCGCTATAAAATCCACTCCATGGTGAGCAGGCAGCAGACGGGGCCGCACGTCGGGACCCAGGACGCGGCGGCGGCGAAGCCCGATGCGGCGGTGGCGAAGCCCCGGGCCGGGCAGGGCTCCCCGGGCAAGCGGCGGGGGCGTCCGCGCTCCTTCGACCGGGAGACCGCGCTGGAGAAGGCGATCCTGGCGTTCTGGGAGCACGGCTACGAGGGGACGTCCGTCTCCGACCTCACCCGCGTCATGGGGATCGGAGCCCCGAGTCTGTACGCGGCCTTCGGCGACAAGCGGTCGCTGTTCGAAGAGGTCGTCCAGGTGTACGGCGCGAGGTACGGCTCGTTCCCCGAGCGCGCCCTCGCCGAGGAGCCCAGCGTCCGCGGTGCCGTCGGGCGGATACTGCGCGAGGCCGCGGCGGAGTACACCGATCCGGACCGCCCGCACGGCTGCCTGGTGATCCACGCCGCGGCCAACTGCACCTCGCCCGAGGTGGAGGAGTCGCTGCGGGAGCGGCGCAACGCCAACATCGCCGCCTTCGAGAGCCGCATAAGGGCGGGGATCGCAGCCGGCGAACTGCCCGCCGGCACGGACGCCGCCGCCCTCGCCCGGCACACCGGGGCGGTGATCCAGGGCATGTCCCAGCAGGCCCGCGACGGCGCGACCTGCCAGGAGCTGGAGGCCCTCGCCGAACTGGCCATGGCAATCTGGCCGAGCTCGTGAGATCCGGCCCCCGGGGTGAACCCCGGCGGGCTACTCTGCGTGTAGGTCATCGGTAGATGTTGGATAAACAGACAGCGGCGAACATCCGCCAACGCATGGACAGCGGCGCATGGACGCAGGAACATGGTCTAGTCCACAATGCTCAGGTCGAGCATGCCGACATCGACGTGACAGCATGTGAACGCACAGCCTCCGTCTTCCCCGCACAGGAAGACGGACCGAGGAACCGGTGCTCTCTGCCCTGACTGCTCCGGCTCCTCTCCTTCGGCCGATCGGGACCGCACACCCCGTGGCCGTTGTTGCTCCGGGCTGCGGTGCCGGGAGGGTTGAGGGTCCCTCCCAGGCGCCGCGGCCCGCGGGTGTTTCCGGGGCCATCAGTCCCGGTCCTGGGCCGGACGCGACGCCACCGGACTCGTACGGACATACGCTTTTGGGGCCCTGTCGTATACGGCGGGTACGCTCGCACACGTGCCCTCCATGAACGACCTCGTACGCCAGCACACGGCCCTCGACGACTCCGACCTCGAGTGGCTGCATCTGCTGGTCTCGGAGTGGCAGCTGCTCTCCGACCTCTCCTTCGCCGACCTCGTGCTGTGGGTCCCCACGCGCGACGGCACGCGCTACGTCTCCGTCGCCCAGATGCGGCCCAACACCGGCCCCACCTCGTACCAGGACGACATGGTCGGCCACCTGGTGCCGCGCGGCCGCCGCCCCATGCTGGACGCCGCCCTCGACGAGGGCCGGATCGTGCGCGAGGGCGACCCCGAGTGGCGCGAGGAGGTCCCGGTGCGGGTGGAGTCCATCCCGGTGCGCAGGGAGGGCCGGGTACTGGGAGTGATCGCCCGCAACACCAATCTCCTCACCGTGCGCACGCCGAGCCGGCTGGAGCTCACGTACCTGCAGAGCGCCTCCGACCTCGCCCAGATGATCGCCGCCGGGTCCTTCCCGTTCCCGGACCAGCAGGTCGACATGGACGCCTCACCCCGGGTGGGCGACGGCCTGATCCGCCTGGACGCGGACGGCATCGTCCAGTACGCCTCGCCGAACGCCCTCTCCGCGTACCACCGGCTGGGCCTCGCCTCCGACCTGGTGGGCCACAACCTCGGCGTGACGACCGCCGAACTCGCCCCGTCACGCGGCCCGGTGGACGAGGCGCTGGCCAAGGTCGCCAGCGGCTGGGCGCCCCGCGAGTTCGAGATCGAGAGCAGTGACGGCGTCATCCAGTTGCGCGCGATCCCGCTCAAACCGAAGGGCACGCGCGTCGGTTCGCTCGTCCTGCTGCGCGACGTCACCGAACTGCGCCGCCGCGAGCGCGAGTTGATCACCAAGGACGCCACGATCCGCGAGATCCACCACCGGGTGAAGAACAACTTGCAGACGGTGGCGGCCCTTCTGCGGCTCCAGGCCCGCCGGATCGGCTCCGAAGAGGGCCGGGAGGCGCTCGAAGAGGCCGTCCGCCGGGTCGGATCGATTGCGATCGTGCACGAGACGCTCTCGCAGAACCTGGACGAGCGGGTGGAGTTCGACGAGATCGCCGACCGGGTGCTGGCGATGGTCGCCGAGATCTCGCCCGGCAAGGTCACCGGCCGGCGCACCGGACGCTTCGGCATCCTGGACGCCGAGGTCGCGACGCCGCTGTCCATGGTCCTCACCGAGATCCTCCAGAACGCCCTGGAGCACGGCTTCCGCGAGGGCGACCGGGGCACGGTCGAGGTCTCGGCGGTCCGCGGCGGCACCAGCAAGGAGGCCCGCCTCCTGGTCACCGTCCAGGACGACGGGGTCGGTCTGCCGGACGGTTTCGACCCGCACAGCTCGGGCAACCTGGGCCTGCAGATCGTACGGACCCTGGTGGAGGGCGAGTTGGGCGGGACGTTCGACATGGTCCCGGCTCCGGAGCGCGGCACCCGGGTGATCCTGGACGTCCCGGTGCAGGCCAACAAGTAGGCCGACGCCACCTGTTCGGCTCTGGCCCGCGCCGACTCTTCACCCGTCGCTTACGCGAAGAGCACATCCGTGCGACGGGTCGGACGGGACGGACGGGCCCGATGTGTCGCACGGGCCGGACGGGTGGACGGGCGGAGTGCGGCCAGTCCGGACTGCGAGTCGGCCACCCTGCCGGGGGAGCCGGCCCGGGGGAGGGGCCGGACAGCAGTGAGCCCCGGACCGTGGAATCGGTCCGGGGCTAAAGCTCGTTGCTATGCGCATCGGGGGTACTGCGCGCTGCGGCTCGATAGCGGGAGATGCGTACTCGCTGTACGCGCCGCCAAGCTGAGGCTCGTCGCGGGGGTGGGTGTCAGGCGGAGGCCTGACGGGCCCGGTTGCGGGCGGCGCGGCGCTTCATCGCGCGGCGCTCGTCCTCGCTGAGACCACCCCAGACGCCGGAGTCCTGGCCGGACTCGAGCGCCCACTGCAGGCACTGCTCCATAACCGGGCAGCGACGGCAGACGGCCTTGGCTTCCTCGATCTGCAGCAGCGCAGGACCGGTGTTGCCGATGGGGAAGAAGAGCTCGGGGTCTTCCTCGCGGCAAACGGCGTTGTGACGCCAGTCCATGGCTGCTACCTCTCCTTGGTATTACATGCGGATTGCTTGTGAATGTGAACGCTTTCACGAATCCCTCAACAAGTGAAGGGCCGAGCGTCAGACGGACTGACGTGGTCCTGTGGGTTGAGGAGGGGTTCGGACTCTCTGTGGGGGCCGATGTTGCGGGCCGCCCCGAGCGCCACGTAGAGACTCGCAAACCTCAGCGGCGGATACAACCCCTTCCGGAAAGTTTTTTTTGATTCCTCGGTGTCGACTAGGTCACAGCCGTACTTCCATGGGGTGGACCCTGGTCTAAACGTTCGAGTGAAAGGACTTTGGCCCCTTCCACTCACACAATCACACGCAGTGCACGGCGTACGCCTGTGAACGTCACGCTCGTTCGCAGCCCGAGGTGGTCACCGTCCATCTGCAGGGGCAACGGCACCTTCGAATGCAAGGTGAAGTCCGTCAAGTCGTGCAGGGACACGGCGTGCTTTCCCCGGGGGCCGCGCTCGGGGGACGAAGTGAGCAACTGGGTGGCATACCGGGCAACCGAGGGGGTGGACATGCGGCTGAGACCCAGTACGTCGAGCCCGGTATCGAACGAGGCCTTAGGTGACGCGTACACCGGACGATTGCCGAGAAACGTCCACGGCGAGGTGTTGCAGATGATGGACAGCACCAGATCGGTCACCGGGTCCTGCCCGGGGCGCTCCAGTGTGATCGTCCCGTGCCTGCGGTGCGGTTCGTCCAGAAACTGCCGTAGCACCTGGCGCAGATACAGCGCGTGAGTGGAGCGCCGGCCGCGCTCGCGCTGCTGCTCGACCCGTCCGACCACGCCCGCGTCGAAGCCGAGCCCCGCGCAGAAGGTGAACCAGCGCGCCGGTGCCGCCTCGTCCTCGGTGCCCGGAGTGCCGGCGGCCAGACCGAGCCCGACCGTGCGCTCCCGTTTCTCGCGCAGGGCGTCCAGCAGAGCCCCGGTCGCCTCGACCGCGTCGTTCGGCAGGCCGAGGGCGCGGGCGAAGACGTTGGTGGAGCCGCCCGGGACCACCGCGAGGAGGGGCAGGCGGTCCGGGTCGGGGCCGTGGTGGAGCAGGCCGTTCACGACCTCGTTGACCGTGCCGTCGCCGCCGAGGGCCACGACCAGCTCGATGTCCTTGCTCTCCGCGGCCTGCCGCCCGAGGTCCCGGGCGTGCCCGCGGTACTCGGTGGTGACCGCGTCCAGCTTCATCTCGCTGGCCAGTGCGTGGATCAGCACGTCGCGCGTACGCGCACTCGTGGTGGTTGCCGCCGGATTGACCACGAGAAGTGCACGCATGCGATGCAGCGTACCTACTGGGTGGTACCCGACCCAGACCGAGGTGCGGATCCGGTGAAAGATCGGGACGGCGGCGCGTACGGGGGGCGGACCAGGGCAGCCGTGCGCCGGGGTGCGGAGCGGGCACCCGGACCCCTCGGCGGCCGGTCGTCCCGGGCTACTCTTCAGGGGTGAGTGCTGAGCAGAGATCCGCCCCCGACGTCTCCACCGCCGAGCCCCGTCCGGGGCGGCTGACCGCCGCGGCGGCGCTGGCCGCGCTGGAGGGTCTCGCCCTGGTGGCGGGGGGTGTCTACATCGTCGTGCTGGGCCTCGGCGGGGACACGGACGACCGCCGGCAGGCCGTCACCGGGGGCATCACCCTGATCGTCCTTGCGCTGCTGCCGCTGCTGGCCGCGCGCGGTCTGCTCCTGCGCCGCGGCTGGAGCCGGGGCCCGGCGGTGATCACCCAGGTGATGGCGCTGCCGGTGGCCTACAGCCTGCTCCAGGCCGACAGTGTCGCCATCCCGGCCGGGATCGTCCTCGCGGTCGTCGCGGTCGTGGCGCTGGTGCTGCTGCTGAACCCCGCGACGACCCGCGCGCTCGGCATCCGGGGACCGGGCGGCTCGCGGGACGAGAAGTGAGCGTCCCGGCCGGCTGCCGCTGAGGCCCGCCCGCCGCTCCGTCCGCGCCTCGGTCCAGTGCTCGGCCCACTTCGCCCATTTCTCGGCAATCAGCGGGCCGGCCTACTCCTCGACGAGGAGCTTCTCCCGGAGCTGGGCCAGGGTGCGCGCCAGCAGGCGCGAGACGTGCATCTGCGAGATGCCGACCTCCTGCGCGATCTGGGACTGGGTCATGTTGCCGAAGAAGCGGAGGAGCAGAATTCGCTTCTCCCGGGGCGGCAGGTCCTCCAGCAGCGGCTTGAGGGACTCGCGGTACTCCACGCCCTCCAGCGCCTCGTCCTCGGCGCCGAGCGTGTCCGCGACGGCCGGGGACTCGTCGTCCGTGTCGGGGACGTCCAGGGACAGCGTCGAGTAGGCGTTGGCGGACTCCAGGCCCTCCAGCACCTCCTCCTCCGAGATGGCCAGCTTCTCGGCCAGCTCGTGCACCGTGGGGGAGCGGCCGTGCTGCTGCGAGAGCTCCGCGGTCGCCGTCGTGAGCGCGAGGCGCAGCTCCTGAAGGCGCCGCGGCACCCGCACCGCCCAGCCCTTGTCACGGAAGTGGCGCTTGATCTCGCCGACGACCGTCGGAGTCGCGTACGTCGAGAACTCGACCCCGCGCTCGGGGTCGAAGCGGTCCACCGACTTGATCAGGCCGATCGTGGCGACCTGGGTCAGGTCGTCCAGCGGCTCGCCGCGGTTGCGGAAGCGGCGGGCGAGGTGCTCGACGAGCGGCAGATGCATGCGGACCAGTTGGTTGCGCAGCTCCGCGTACTCGGCACTGCTGTCGCTCAGCTTGCGCAGCTCGATGAACATCAGCCGTGCCCCGCTGCGGTCCTGGGGGTCGTGCCGCGTGTGCTGGGCGCTCGGCCCGTGCTGCGCGCCCTGCACGCTCTGCTCCGCGTTTCGCTCGTGCTCGCTCATAGTCCCGCCCGTCACCATTCCCCGAGCTCCCGGCTCTTCCCCCAAGGTCGCGGCCGCGTCGGCGCCGGGTGGCCCCGCGGGCCGGGACGCCTGGGGCACCGCCGGGAGGACATCGTCCTCCGGATGCGGCCGGGCCTGCTCGGGGATGCCGTCGACGCCGGCCGCCAGGGGCCGCGGCCCGCCGGGGCCACCGGTGCCCTCGGCGGGAAGTTCCCGTGTGCCGCGCTTCTCTTCCCGCACCGGCCCGTCCCCGTTCCTCACGCCGGCCCGGGTCCCGCGCCGCGCTTCTTGTAGAGACTGATCGAAACGGTCTTGTCGTCGGCGACGGAGGAGTCGACCTGGCCCGCGAGGGCCGAGAGGACGGTCCAGGCGAAGGTGTCCCGCGAAGGGGCGTGACCGTCCGTGGTCGGCGCCGAGACGGTGACCTCCAGTGAGTCGTCGACGAGCCGGAAGACACAGCTGAGCACCGAGCCGGGGACGGCCTGCTGCAGCAGGATCGCGCACGCCTCGTCGACCGCGATGCGCAGGTCCTCGATCTCGTCGAGGGTGAAGTCCAAACGCGCCGCGAGTCCGGCCGTGGCCGTACGCAGCACCGACAGGTAGGCACCCGCAGCCGGCAGCCGGACTTCGACGAAGTCCTGGGTCGCGGGCTCGCCTGCGATCTGGGACACCCTCACCTCCAAGGTGGTACAAGCTTCTTCAGGGGCCGAGGGTGGCCCCCCGGGGTAACGCGATGACCGATACGTGGTTCAGCGGTGACGCTATCGCGCTCCCAAGTCCCTTGTCCCGGGGACCCCGCCCCCGTGCTGTCACTCATAGTAAGCCTATGAGTACGGACAGTGGCTAGGGGTCTGCGGCCCCAAATAGGAAGAGCGCGCGCCGGGTTGACGTACCCAGGCCTCAGACCGTCGAACCGTTCCGGTCCAGGGTCACACGAGTACGTGGTCCACGAAGCACCAACGCCAGCTCTCGCCGGGTTCGAGCGTACGCATCACCGGGTGGCCGGTCTCCTGGAAATGCCCGTCTGCGTGCCGGAGCGGCGAGGAGTCGCAGCAGCCCACGTGGCCGCAGCTCAGGCACTGGCGCAGCTGCACCGGATGCGTGCCGGCGGCCAGGCACTCGAGACAGGTCTCGCTCAGGGCCGCGGGCTCGGGGTGCGGCAGCGCGTCGGCGTGCGTGCACTGTTTCATGATTGCCAGGTTACGACGGGTGTGCGGGAAGCCGCGCGGAATCCGAGGGCGGGCTGAGGACGATGGATGTTTTGCCACTGCTGCTGCTGGTGGCGGGCAGTGCGGCGGTCGCGGGGGCCGCCCGGCGTACGCCGGTGCCCGCCCCCCTGCTGCTGGTCGCGGCCGGCCTGCTGATCTCCTACGTGCCCGGGGTGCCCGACTACACGCTCGACCCCGACGTGGTGCTGCCGCTGCTGCTGCCGCCGCTCCTCTACACGGCGGCCGCCGACAGCTCCTATCTCGACCTGCGGGCCCAGATGCGCCCGGTCGCCCTGCTGTCCGTCGGCTACGTCCTCTTCGCGACCGTCGTCGTGGGGTACGCCGCGTACCTGATCGTGCCGGGCCTGCCGCTGACGGCGGCGCTCGTGCTCGGCGCGGTGGTGGCGCCGCCGGACGCCGTCGCGGCGACCGCGGTCGCCCGCCGGGTGGGACTGCCGTCGCGGATCACCACGATCCTCCAGGGCGAGTCCCTGGTGAACGACGCCACCGCGATCACCGCCTTCAAGGTGGCCCTGGCGGCGGCGGTCGGCGAGGGCGCGACCTGGGCGGGCGGCCTGCGCGAGTTCCTGGTGGCCGCCGTCGGCGGCGTGGTCGTCGGGCTCGTGCTGATGGTGCCGCTGCACTGGCTGCGCACGCACCTGGGGGAGGCGCTGCTCCAGAACACGCTCTCCCTGCTGATCCCCTTCGTCGCGTACGGGATCGCCGAGCAGGTGCACGCCTCCGGGGTGCTCGCCGTGGTCGTCGTCGCGCTGTACCTCGGCCACCGCTCCTGGGAGGTCGACTTCGCCACCCGCCTCCAGGAGGAGGCCGTCTGGAAGATGGTCGCCTTCGTCCTGGAGTCGGCAGTGTTCGCCCTCATCGGACTGCAGCTGCCCGTGGTGCTGAAGGGGCTCGGGGCCTACGAGGGAGGCCGCGCCGCCTGGTACGCGGTGGCGCTGTTCCTGGTGGTGGTCGCCACGCGGTTCGTGTGGGTGTACCCGGCGACGTTCCTGCCCCGGATCATCTCCGCGCGCATCCGGGGGCGCGAGACCGACCCCACCTGGAAGGCGCCGTTCGTGATCTCCTGGGCCGGGATGCGGGGCGTGGTGTCACTCGCCATCGCCTTCTCGATCCCGCTGACCATGCACGACGGCGGCGGGTTCCCCGGACGGAACCTCATCCTCTTCCTCACCTTCACCACCGTCATCGGGACGCTGGTCGTGCAGGGGCTCACCCTGCCACCGCTGATCCGGCTGCTGGGACTCCCGGGCCGGGACCAGCAGGCGGAGACGCTCGCGGAGGCCAACGCGCAGGCCCAGGCGTCCCGGGCGGCCGAAAAGCGGCTCGACGAACTCCTCGCCGACGAGCGCAACGCTCTTCCCGGACCGCTCGCCGAACGGCTGCGCAGCGTCCTGGAGCGGCGCCGCAACGCCGTCTGGGAACGGCTCGGGGCGGTCAACCCGACGACCGGGGAGACCCAGGACGACACCTACCGCCGGCTCTCCCGGGAGATGATCAGCGCCGAGCGCGGGGTCTTCGTGAAGCTGCGGGACCTGCGCTACATCGACGACGAGATGCTGCGGAGCCTGCTGCGGCGGCTGGACCTGGAGGAGGCGGCCGCCTTCCGGGAGACGCAGTGACGTGCGCCGCGCGGGCGGTTCAGGCGAACGGCGTGCCGGTGATCACGGCCGCCACCGTCGTCCCGCGCGGGAAGGCGCCCTCGTCGGCCAGGGCGACAAGTCCGTACAGCATCTTGGCGACATAGAGACGTTCGACGGCCAGTCCGTGACGCTGCTCGAAGTCCGCGGCGAAGCGGTCGAGTTCCGGAGTCGTACGGGCGTAGCCGCCGCAGTGGAAGCGGTCGTCCAGGGACCAGTCGCCGCGCGGGCCGCCGAACGCCTCCCGCTGGAGGGCCCGCACCTCCTCGCCCAGGAAGCCGCCTCTGAGCACCGGTATCCCCAGGGCCCGGCAGCCCGGCGCCAGCCCCGCGGCCAGCCCCGCCAGGGTGCCGCCGGTGCCGCAGGCGACGGCGGCCACGTCGGCGTGGGCGCCCAGTTCCTCGCCGAGCGCCCGGCAGCCGCGTACGGCCGGGGAGTTGCTGCCGCCCTCCGGCACCACGTACGCGTCCTCGGCGCCGGCCGCCCGCAGAAGCCCGGCCAGCGTCTCCGGCTCGCCCTTGCGGCGGTACGTCGCCCTGTCGACGAAGTGCAGCCGCATGCCGTCCGCCGCGCACCGGGCGAGCGAGCGGTTGAGGGGGCGGCCGGCCAGCTCCTCGCCGCGGACCACACCGACGGTCGGCAGGCCCAGGAGACGGCCCGCGGCGGCCGTCGCCCGCAGGTGGTTGGAGTACGCGCCGCCGAAGGTGAGCAGCGTGCGGCCCGCGGCCGCGGTCAGGTTCGGCACGAGCTTGCGCCACTTGTTGCCGATCAGCTCCGGGTGGATCAGGTCGTCCCGCTTGAGCAGCAGCCGCACGCCGTGCCGCGCGAGACGCCCGTCCGCGGCCTCCCGCAGCGGCGACGGGAGCCGCGGCGGCGGTCCGGCGGGGGAGAGCGCCTCGGGACGGTCGGAGCTGGTCACCCCGCCATTGTCGGACATGTGTGCGGGAGTGGGCGCGTGGGCGGACTTTCCCTCGGCGCCCGGTGTCAGGTCACTTCAGGCGGTCGCGGACGCGCCCGCGCAGGAACGCCATGGTGAACCCCCGCGGATCCACCTTGCCGGGCTGCCACTCCAGATGGCCCACGACCGAGCGCTCGGTCCAGCCGTGGTGACGGCAGATGGCGGCCGAGACCCGCTCGACGGCGTCGAGCTGCTCCGGCGGCCACGGATCCTCGCCGTCGCCCAGGTTCTCGCACTCGAAGCCGTAGAAGTGGCGGTTGCCGTCGGTGTTCGCCTCGTTGTCCGGAGGGAGCGCCTTCTCGGCGATCACGGCGCGCAGGACGTCGTCGTCCCCGAGCCCCGCGTGGTTGGCGCGCCCGTAGCCGATGAGGTGCACGACGCCGTCCTTGGTGATCACCCCGTGGCACAGGGGACCCGGCAGGTCCGGGTGCCCGACGCGGCACATCTCGACCGTGCGCGCGCTGCCCGAGGTCACGGTGTGGTGGATCATCACGCCGTGCACCGGACCCCAGGGGCCCTTGTGGTTGCGGTTGTGGTGCTCCCAGTCGCCGACCTCGACGACGGTGACGCCTTCCGCTCTGAGCCGGTCGAGGAAACGCCGAGCGGACATGGGTGGGGCCACGACTGCCCCCTTCGCTGCGCGACGACCGCCTGCCGCGAACGCCTCGTACCGGTGCTTGTACCCGCAACGAGGTGGCCGGGACCAGCCGTTCGCACGGCGTGCGAGCCGAACCGGTCAGCGCGACACGAGGGCGACGACCAGCGATGACCGACCCTGTCCCGAATCGACCGGCGGGCTTGTCAACCCCGCAGGAAAGCGTCCCCGTTTGACGCGATGTGACTCTCCAGCGCCTGGAGCGCCTGCCGCGTCGCCTCGGGAGAACCACTGCCGCGCCGCTCCGCGTAGTACGCGGCGCCCAGTCTCTTCAGCAGATCGCCGCCGGCGCGCTGCGCCTGCACGTCGTCGATCTTCTGCCTGCCCTGCGTGAGGCCGCGCTGCGCCTGCTCCTTCGCGCGGTCCAGAAAGCCCGCCATGGCCCTCTCCCGTCCTTGATCGTCCGTCGAGGGTGTGGTCGGGAGGTCAAACGGTTGGCTGGATCCGGGAGTTCCCCCGGCCGTGTGCTCCGCCCTATGCCCAGCCGTCATGCGGTCCATTCCCCCTCATTCGTGTAATAGCACCAACACGCTGCGTGATGGAAGGGTTGTCCTCGCAGATCAGTGCACGACCGGGAGGGCAATTTTCATGTCGGTAGGCGAAGAGGTCCGCGCGGGTCAGGACAAGCCGCAGCAGAGTCTCGGCACAACGGCCGCGCGGAACCTGGCCACCACGACCAAGTCCGTGCCGCAGATGCAGGAGATCAGCTCGCGCTGGCTGCTGCGCACGCTGCCCTGGGTGAATGTGCAGGGTGGTACGTATCGGGTGAACCGGCGGCTGAGCTACTCGGTGGGCGACGGCCGCGTGACGTTCGTGAAGACCGGTGACCAGGTGCGGGTCATCCCCGCGGAGCTCGGCGAGCTGCCGATCCTGCGGACGTTCGACGACGAGGAGGTCCTCGGCGAGCTCGCCGCCCGCTGCCGGCAGCGGGAGTTCGAGCCGGGCGCGGTCCTCACCGAGTTCGGCAGCCCGGCCGAGGGGGTGTTCCTCCTCGCGCACGGCCGGGTGGAGAAGGTCGGCACCGGGCCGTACGGCGACGACGCCGTCCTCGGGAACCTGGCGGACGGCGCGTACTTCGGCGAGCAGGCCCTGATCGACCCGGACGCCATCTGGGAGTACACGGCGCGCGCGGTCACCGCCTGCACCGTGCTCTTCCTGCCCCGCCAGGACCTCGAACAGGTCGCGGAGCGCTCCGAGTCCCTGAGCGGTCACCTCCGGGAGATGCGCTCCATCCCCCACCAGCGGACGAACAAGTACGGCGAGAAGGAGATCGACCTCGCGGCCGGCCACACCGGTGAGCCGGAGATCCCCGGCACCTTCGTGGACTACGAGTCCGCTCCCCGCGAGTACGAACTCAGCATCGCCCAGACCGTGCTGCGCCTGCACTCGCGCGTCGCGGACCTCTACAACCAGCCGATGAACCAGACCGAGCAGCAACTGAGGCTCACCGTCGAGGCGTTGAAGGAGCGCCAAGAGCACGAGCTGATCAACAACCGCGAGTTCGGCCTCCTGAACAACTGCGAGTACGACCAGCGGATCCAGCCGCACGACGGCGTCCCCAGCCCCGACGACCTCGACGAGCTGCTCAGCCGCCGGCGCGGCACCAAGATGCTCCTCGCCCACCCGCGCGCGATCTCCGCGATCGGCCGCGAGCTCAACAAGCGCGGACTCGTCCCGGAGACCATCGACATGGCGGGGAACCGCATCCCGACCTGGCGCGGAGTGCCGATCTTCCCCTGCAACAAGATCCCGGTCAGCGACGCCCGTACGACGTCCATCATCGCCATGCGAACCGGCGAGGCCGAGCAGGGCGTCATCGGACTCCAGCAGTCGGGCATCCCGGACGAGATCGAGCCGAGCCTGTCGGTCCGCTTCATGGGCATCAGCGAGCAGGCGATCATCTCCTACCTGGTGACCGCCTACTACTCCGCGGCGGTCCTCGTGCCAGACGCGCTCGGCATCCTGGAGAACGTCGAGATCGGCCGCTGGCGGTGACCCCGAAGCGCACTGGACGCCGTGTCCCCGCCCCGCCGGGCGGGGACACCCCGGCGGGGGCACGCGCCCGGTGCAGAAGCGGCGGAGCCACCGTCCGCGGACTCTCCGAGCCGATCCCACGGGTGAGTTCATGACGGAGACGAAGCAGAGCCCGACCGAGACACGCGAAAGGCACCGCCCCATCGACAGGCAAGGGCCGCCGTCCACCGCACCCGTCGGGAGGCAGCACGTGCCGGGCCCGTCCGACGGGCAGGAGGCGGCCGCGATCCTGGAGCGCGCCCGGGCGTCCGTCGACCCCGAGCTGCGTCGCGCCGTCGAGTCGCTGCCCGGCGCGATGCGCAGGACCGGGCTCTACCACTTCGGCTGGCAGCACGCGGACGGCACCCCGGCCGCGGGCAACGCGGGCAAGGCCATCCGGCCCGCCCTCGTGCTGACCGCGGCCCGGGCGCTCGGCGGACGGGACACGGCGGCCGTACGGGCGGCCGCGGCGGTGGAGTTGATCCACAACTTCTCGCTACTGCACGACGACGTCATGGACCGGGACACCACCCGCCGGCACAGACCCACGGCATGGACGGTGTTCGGGGACGCCGACGCGATCCTCGCCGGGGACGCGCTCCAGGCGCTCGCCCTGCGATTGCTCGCCGAGGATCCGCACCCGGCGTCCCAGGCAGCCGCCACCCGGCTGGCGGACTGCGTGATCGAACTGTGCGAGGGGCAGCACACCGACACGGCCATGGAGAGGCGCCCTCCCGGGGAGGTCACCCTGGAGGAGTGCCTGGCCATGGCCGAGGCCAAGACAGGGGCGCTGCTCGGCTGCGCGTGCGCCCTCGGCGGGCTGTACGCGGGCGCGGACGACGAGGACGTCGAGGCACTGGACGCGTTCGGCCGGCAGGCCGGGCTCGCGTTCCAGCTGATCGACGACGTCATCGGGATCTGGGGGGACCCGGGCCGTACCGGCAAGCCGGCCGGGGCGGACCTCGTCGCCCGCAAGAAGTCACTGCCCGTGGTCGCGGCGCTGGCCTCCGGCACCCCGGCCGCGGCCGAACTGGCCGAGCTGTACGCGGCTCCCTACACGGAAGGGGATCTGGAGCGCACGGTGCTGGCCGTCGAGCGGGCCGGGGGCCGCGACTGGGCGCAGGCCCAGGCGGCCGACCGGATGGCCCGGGCGATGCACGAGCTGTCCCGGGCGGTCCCGGAACCGGAGGCGGCGGGCGGTCTGCTCGCCCTGGCCGAGTTCGTGACCCGGCGCACCACCTGACCGCCCGCGCACGGCCCGTGCGCGGCGGACACCCTGGGGACGGCCGTCCGCCGTGCGTGTGCGGCGGACACCCGGGGACCGTCGTCCACGGCCCGCGTGGGGGACACCCGGGAACGTCCTTCCACCACCTGTGGGCGGCGGACACCCGGGGGCCGCCGACCACGGCTCGCGTGGCTGACACTCTGGGGCCGGCCGTCCACCGCCTGTGGACGGCGGACGCCCGGAGGACCGTCGTCCACGGCGGCGCGCGGCGGACACCCTGGGACGTCCGTCCACCGCCCGTGCCTGGCGGACACCCTGGGACGTCCGTCCACCGCCCGTGCGCGGCGGACACCCGGGGCTCGTCGCGCGCCGTGACAGGCGGCGCCCCGGGGCGAGTCCTCCCAAAGCCTCCGGGCCCGTACGGCACCTGACCTCCGTACGGGCCCGGGGTCCATCCCGAGGCCACCGGTCCCGAGGCCACCGCCCTCGGGGTCAAGACTGACGCCCATCGCACCCGAAGCCCACCCGTCCCGAAGCCCACCGCTCCCGACGCCCACCCGTCCCGAGGCCACCGCCCCCGGGGTCAACACCGACGCCCACCGGTCCCCAACCCCATACCGACGCCCACCGCCCTGGGGTCCCTCCCGAGGCGCACCGCCCCCGCGACCCGACCCGACCCGGGCAGGCTCCGCGTACCCAGGTGCGAGAGGGCGCGGGTGTCGTCACCCATTAGGCTGAACCGGCGTACGTTCGACGGCTGTTGAGGCGAAGGGGCGGGACATGGGCGTGGCCATCAGGGCGGCGGGCAGGGGGGACCGCGAGCTGATCGTGCGGCTGCTCGACGAGGCGTTCCGCGACGACCCGGTGAGCGGCTGGATCTTCCCCGACGAGACGCACCGCCGCGGCACGCATCCCAAGCTGATGGCGGCCTTTCTCGACATCGTGCTCGCCGAGGGGTGGGTCGACGTCACCGAGGACGGCACCGCCTGCGCGCTGTGGCTGTCCGTGCCCGCCGGATCGGGGCACGAGGGCGAGGACGACGACGCCGCGCTGCTGCGCGAGGCGGTCGACCCGGCCAACGAACGCGTCGAACTGGTCGGCCGTCTGACCAACGAGGCGCACCCCACCGACCGTGCCCACGCGTACCTGTGGATGATCGCCGTGGCGCCCGGCCGACAGGGCGAGGGCCTCGGCTCCGCACTGATGCAGCCGGTCCTCGACCGCTGCGACCGGGAGGGTCTGCCCGCCTATCTGGAGGCGAGCAGCGCCCGCAGCCGCGCGCTGTACGAGCGGCTCGGCTTCGCCTTCACCGGCCGCGCGGTGGAACTGCCGGGAGGCCCGCTCATGTGGCCGATGTGGCGAGAGCCCCAGGGCTGACGGCCCACCTGCCCTCCCGGACCTCCGGCCCCGGACCTGGCGCGGCCCTGGACCCGCCGGGCGTCCCCGGGCCCGTGCACGCCTGTCGACGTGGCCGGGACGGGGTCGTACGGCAGGGGGATTCCCGGGCCCGCGCACGCCCGTCGACGCGGGCCCGGGAAGGGGACGTACGGCAGGGGGCGCCGGTCCTCCTTTCGGCCTACCCTGAAGGCATGGGCACCGAAGAGCATGTCTGTCCCGTCTGCGGGCAGCCGGTCGCCACGGTCGTCAGGCGGCACAAGACCCTGGGCGCCTGGGTCCCCACCTGGGTGGCAGGGCCCTGCCGGAACCCGGACTGCGAGGCGAACGCCGACGAGTCCGCGGAGGACCACCGGGAGGCACCCGGCAGGCCCCTCTCCGACACGTCCTGAGAAAAAAAGGCGCGCGGCCGTGTCGAGAAACCCGACCCGGCCCCGACGTCCCCTGTGAGAGCCGCCCGCACCCGGGCGGCCGGGACCGGGAGACGAAGGAGCCGAGTCATGAAGTACCTGGTGATGGTGCAGGGCACCCAGGCCGACTACGAGGCGATGCAGGGCAAGGCCTCCGCTACCTCCCCGGCCTGGAGCGAGCAGGAGATACAGGCCATGTACGCGTACATGGGCGCGATCAGCGACGACCTCTCCGAGTCCGGTGAACTCGTCGACGCGCAGGGTCTGGTGGAACCGGCCAGGACCCGGCTGGTCGCCGCCGGCAAGGACGGCGAGCCGGTGATCACCGACGGGCCCTACGGCGAGACCAAGGAAGTGATGGCCGGCTACTGGCTCGTGGAGTGCGAGAGCCTGGACCGGGTCACCGAGATCGCCGCCCGCGTGACCCGCTGCCCGGGACCGGAGGGGCTCACCGGCCACCCGGTGGTGATCCGGCCCGTCGACGGCGGCGCCGGGGACGTGTGACCCCGTCGCGCGGCGGGCGGACCGACACCGAGGACCTGCTGCGCCGACACGCGCCGCAGGTCCTCGGCGCACTCGTCCGCCGGTACGGGCACTTCGACGCGGCCGAGGAAGCCGTACAGGAGGCCCTGCTCGCGGCGGCCCGGCAGTGGCCCGAGGCCGGACGGCCCGACAACCCGCGCGGCTGGCTGATCAAGGTGGCGTCGCGGCGGCTGACCGACGCCCTGCGCGCGGAGGAGGCCCGGCGGCTGCGCGAGGAGCGGGCGGCGGCCCTGACACCGCGCGACGCGTTCACCGCGCCCGGACCGGGGACCGGCCGGGCGCCGCGCGAGGACGACACGCTCACCCTGCTGTTCCTCTGCTGCCACCCGGACCTGACCCCGCCCGCGCGGGTCGCGCTCACCCTGCGCGCCGTCGGCGGCCTCACCACGGCGGAGATCGCCCGCGCCCACCTCGTGCCCGAGGCCACCATGGCGCAGCGCATCAGCCGGGCGAAGCAGCGGGTGAAAGGGGTCCGTTTCGACCGCCCCGACAACTGGGCCGAACGGCTGCCCGCGGTCCTCCACGTCCTGTACCTCGTCTTCAACGAGGGTTACACGGCGACCTCCGGCGCGTCCCTGCTGCGGTCCGAACTCGCGGGCGAGGCCATCCGGCTGACCCGCACGGTCCACCGGCTGCTCCCCGAGGACGGCGAGGTGGCGGGCCTGCTGGCGCTGATGCTGCTCACCGACGCCCGCCGGGCCGCGCGGACCGGCCCGCACGGCGAACTCGTCCCCCTGGACGAGCAGGACCGCGGGCTGTGGGACAAGGCGGCGATCCAGGAGGGAGTGGCCCTGGTGACAGCCGCGCTGTCACGGGGACCGGCGGGCCCGTACCGGCTGCGCGCCGCCATCGCCGCCGTGCACGACGAGGCCGCGTCGCCGGAGGAGACGGACTGGTCCGAGATCCTCGGCCTCTACGACGTCCTCGTCCGCCAGGTCCCCGGCCCCGCCGAACGCCTCAACCGCGCGGTGGCCGTGGCCATGGTGCGCGGACCGCACGCGGGCCTGGCCGAACTGGACCTCCTGGCCGGTGAATCGGCGGCCGGCCATCGCGTCGACGCGGTCCGCGGCCACCTCCTGGAGCGGGCGGGCGACACGGCGGGCGCCCGGGCCGCCTACGAGTCGGCGGCGGAGCGGACCCTCAGCCTGCCTGAGCAGCGCTACCTGAGAGGGCGGGCCGCGCGGCTGACGCCGTAGCGTGGCGCCATGCCCGAACACCTGTTGCACATCACCGAGCGCTCCTTGTGGGACGCCGCCCGCGCCGCGGGCACCTACGAGGTGTCCACCCGCGGCCGGACCCTCCAGGAGGAGGGCTTCATCCACTGCTCGCTGCGCCACCAGCTCCCCCGGGTGGCCGGCTTCCTGTACGGCTCGTACACCGGGCCCGACGAGCTGGTGGTCCTGGTGATCGACACCGGGCGGCTCGGTGCGGAGGTCCGCCACGAGTCCCCGGAACCCGGCGGCGAGGAGTTCCCCCACATCTACGGGCCGGTCCCGGTGGAGGCCGTGGTGGACGTCGAGCCCTGGAGCGCGGACGCGGCCCTGCCGTCGGCCGTGGACGTGGCCGCGCTGACCGCGCTCGCCGACGGCCATCACGCGCGCGCCGTAAGGGCGTTGGGCGTGCGGGAGACCGCCGGGCACCTCCTGAAGGTGTACGCGGTCGAGGCGCCCGGGCGCGTGGTCGGCGACGACGACGAGACGGCCGCGCTGCGGATCGCGGCGGACCAGCTGGCGCTGGGCGCGACCCGCGGTTCGCTGGGCCTCGCCGTCCTGCTGGTGCACGCGGGAGGCGACGGCGACTACGTCCTCGTGCACACCTGGGTCGAGGGGTACATGTCCGACCTCGCGGTGTTCGCCGGACCGGCCGGTGAGCCGGCGCTGCTGCGGCCCGGCAGGCAGGGACTCGCCCCCTGCGTCTGGGAGGCGGCGGTGCTGGCGCACGAGCGGGACGCGTTCGCCGCCCACGTCCTGGACGGCGAGGGTCCGCTCGCGCGGCGGCTGACCGCGTGGGGCGCCGACGTCCTGACGGGGACGGCGCGGTGACCGGCACGCCCCGCGTGCGCCCGGCACGGCGCGAGGACCTCCCGCAGGTGGCCGTGCTGGCCGCCGAGCACGCCGCCTACGAGCGGGCCGAGCCGCCCGCCCCCGGACTGGCCGGGCGGCTCGAAGGGCTGCTCTTCAGCACCGCGTCGCCCCGGCTGCGGTGCCTGGTCGCGGAGTCGGGCGACGGCGAGATCGTCGGCTACGCGACCTGCGCCCCCGAGCTGTCCACCTGGGACGGCGCGGAGTACCTGCACATGGACTGCCTCTTCCTGCGCGAGGACCGGCGGGGCCGCGGACTGGGCCGGCTGCTGATGGAGGCGGTGCTCGCCGAGGCGCGGGCCCTCGGTCTCGGCGAGGTCCAGTGGCAGACCCCCCTGTGGAACGAGGGCGCGATCCGCTTCTACGACCGCCTCGGCGCCCGCGGCAGGGAGAAGCGCCGTTACTCGCTGCCGGCGGACGGGAGCCGTCCGCCCGTCTCCGGGTCACGGCCCGTCAGGCAGTAGGTGCCGCCCGCCGGGTCCAGCATCACCGTCCAGCCCGTTCCGCGGCCGACGAAGGCGGCGCCGAGTTCCTCGTGCCGGGTCCGTACCGCCTCGACGTCGGAGCAGGCGACGTCCAGGTGGGCGGAGGCGGGGCGCTCGGTGCCGAGCCGTTGCAGCAGGATGCGCACGGGCAGGTCCGCGGGCGGTTCGACGACGTGGAACTCCGGCAGGGTGCTCGGGCGCGACGTCCATCCCGTGAGCGCGCCCCAGAACGCGACCTCCGCCGCGTACAGGGACGGCGGGACGTCGAGGCACACCTGGTCGAGCCGGCTGGTCGCGCCCTCGGGGCCCGGCACCACGGGCGGCCGCACCGACTCCCCGAGCCAGGGCACCGCGCAGAACGCCGGCCCGGCCGGGGAGCGCAGCACGGTCCACTCGCCGTGATCGGCGACCACTCCGGCGCCCAGCTCCCGTGCCGCCGCCACCAGCGCCGGGACGTCCTCGACGGCGAGGTCGAGGTGCGCGCCGCCCTCGCCCGCGTCGACGCCCTGCGTCTTCACACACGGGTCGGCCCCGTCGGGCAGCAGGGTCAGGAACTCGCCGCGGGGCGCGGAGGGACGCGTTCCGGTGACCGCCGTCCAGAAGTCGCGGGCCGGCCCGGCCTGGGCGGCGGGCCGGTCGACGAAGGCGTAGGTCCACCGGATCGGTTGGGTCATGTGCGCGCTCCCTGTCGGACGGTTCGTACGCTCGTACGGTGCGTACCGTCTCCCGGAGCGCCCGGCCGCGCAACGGCGTTTCCGGCGGAGCGGCCGGCTCAGCCCCGCCGGGGCTCGTTGAAGCGCAGCAGATTGCCCGCGGGGTCGCGGAAGGCGCAGTCCCGCACGCCGTAGGGCTGGTCGGTCGGCTCCTGGATCACGTCGGCACCGGAGGCACGGACGCGTTCGAAGAGGGCGTCGCAGTCGCCGGTGCGGAAGATGACCCCGCGGAGCACGCCCTTGGCGAGGAGTTCGGCCATCGCCAGCTTGTCCGCGGGCGAGGTGTTCGGGTCCGCGGCCGGCGGCTCCAGGACGATCTCCACGTCGGGCTGGAGCGGGGAGCCGACGGTCACCCAGCGCATGCCCTCGAATCCCACGTCGTTGCGCACCTCGAGACCGAGGACGTCGCGGTAGAACGCGAGCGCCTTGTCGTGGTCGTCGACGGCGATGAAGCACTGTGACAGTTTCAGGTCCATGACGCCACGCTAGGCCCTGCCGTCCGGTTCCCGCCCGTTCCGCGGGCGGGCCGCTCAGAGCCGCGAGCCCGGTTCCGCCTCGGGATTGCGGTGCCTGGCCGGGCGGGTGAGGCGCTGCGCCACGCACGAGGGGATCGGCGCCCCGTGGTCGTGCGGGCGGGCCCGGTACGCGCTCGGGGTCTCACCCACCAGCTCGGTGAAGCGGGAGCTGAAGGACCCGAGCGAGGTGCACCCGACGGCGAAGCACACCTCGGTGACCGAGAGGTCGCCGCGCCGCAGCAGGGCCTTGGCCCGCTCGATGCGGCGCGTCATCAGGTACGTGTACGGCGTCTCGCCGAAGGCGGCGCGGAAGCTGCGCTGGAAGTGCCCCGGCGACATCAGGGCGGTACGCGCCAGCTCGGCCACGTCCAGCGGCTGCGTGTAGTCGCGGTCCATGCGGTCACGAGCCCGCCGCAGCCGCACCAGGTCCTCCAGCGTCACGTCCTCAGGATGGCACGGCGCGGCCCGCGCGGTCCCGGGCATTCACGAGGACCGTGAAAAGACCGCACCCGGTCCGCCTGGCCGCCGGGCGGGCGGTGTGCGGACCGGGTGCGGTCGGAAGACCGGGCGACGAAGAGATCGCAGGCCGGGTGGCGCGGCCGAGCATCAGGCCTTCTTGGTCTCCCAGAAGATCTTGTCGATCTGGGCGATCAGGTCCAGCGCCTTCTGGCCGGTGGCCGGGTCGGTCGACGCCTTGGCGGCCGAGAGGGCCTTCAGGGTGTCGTTGACCAGCTGGTGCAGCTCGGGGTACTTCGCGAAGTGCGGGGGCTTGAAGTAGTCGCTCCAGAGCACCGACACGTGGTGCTTCGCGAGCTCGGCGCGCTGCTCCTTGATGACCGTGGCGCGGGCCTGGAAGTGCGGGTCGTCGTTGCCGGCCATCTTCTCCTGGACGGCCTTCACCGACTCCGCCTCGATGCGGGCCTGGGCCGGGTCGTACACGCCGCAGGGCAGGTCGCAGTGCGCGCTGACCTTGACCTTGGGGGCAAACAGGCGGGAAAGCATTGAGCTGTCCTTCCTCGTGATCGTCTTCTCAGGTGGGACATTACTCCGTGCGAGACGGGATTTCGCGGGTGCCCCCATGGGCTTAGGACAAAAGTCCGGGGTGAGACTGAGACTGGTGGACGATCGGACCGGGGAGGTGCCGGTGATGCCGGAACTGTCGCAGGACGGCGAGCGGGAGACGGCCGTGCTGCCCTTCGGGGTGGCCGAGGTGACGGGGCCGTCGATGGTGCCCACGCTCCACCACGGGGACCGCCTCGTCGTGCAGTACGGGGCGCGCGTGCGCCCCGGCGACGTGGTGGTGCTGCGGCATCCGTTCCAGCAGGACCTGCTCGTCGTCAAGCGGGCGGCGGAGCGGCGCGAGGGCGGCTGGTGGGTGCTCGGGGACAACGCGTTCGCCGGCGGGGACAGCACCGACTACGGCACCGTCCCCGAGGAACTGGTGCTGGGGAAGGTGCTCTTCCGCTACCGGCCGCCCAAGGACGGTCAGCGTTCGCCGCTCGCGCTCGCCCGCTGGGCGCTGTCCGCGGCCAGGCCCGTGCTCTCCGGCCGGTCCGCCTCCAGGCGCTTGCGGGCGCGGTAGGCGGCCACGTTGGCCCGGGTGGCGCAGCGGTCGGAGCAGTAGCGCCGGGAGCGGTTGGTGGAGGTGTCGAGGAAGGCGTTGCGGCAGGGCGCGGCCTCGCACAGGCCGAGCCGGTCGACGCCGTACTCGGTGAGGTGGAACGCCAGGCCCATGGCGGCGATGGCCGCGTAGCCCGCGGTCACGTTCGACGGGTGGTCCGCGAGGTGCATGTGCCACAGCGGGCGGCCGTTGTCGTCGCGGTGGTCGTGGCCCGAGATCTGCGGGCTCACGGGGAACTCCAGCAGCAGCGAGTTCAGCAGGTCCACGGCCAGGGTCTCGTCCCCGGTGTCCGCCGCCTCGAAGACCGCGCGCAGCCGGCCGCGCACCGAGCGGAAGCGGGTGACGTCCGCGTCCGTGGCGCGCCGGGCCGCCGAGGCGTTGCCCGCAAAGAGGTCGCGGATGGCCTCGACCGAGGTGAGCGCGTCCTTGCCCCGGGCGGGTTCCTCGCTGTTGACGAGTCGTACCGCGTAATCCGAGTAATAGGCCAGTTCCACTTGTAGTCCTTACTGGGGCGCTCTATCGTCGTGGCTGCGGTCGGGTAAGAGATGACTGTGCTTACAGGGTATTACGCGGCGGAGTGGAGAAGGGGCGGCCATGACGAGCACGACCGGAACGGACAGGGCGACGGCCGGAACCGACTGGCAGGCCTGGCAGAAGAGCTGGGACCGGCAGCAGGAGTGGTACATGCCCGACCGCGAGGAGCGGTTCCGGGTCATGCTCGACATGGTGGAGGCCCTCGTCGGCACCGCGCCGCGCGTCCTCGACCTCGCCTGCGGCACGGGCACCGTCACCGCCCGGCTGCTCGACCGGTTCCCGGACGCGCGCAGCACCGGCGTCGACCTCGACCCGGCCCTGCTCACCATCGCCCGGGGCACCTTCGACGGGGACGACCGGGTCTCCTTCGTCACCGCCGACCTCAAGGACCCCGCGTGGACGACGGCACTGCCGTACGCGTCGTACGACGCCGTCCTGACCGCGACGGCCCTGCACTGGCTGCACTGCGAACCCCTCGCGGTCCTCTACGGGCAGGTCGCGGAACTCGTCCGCGACGGCGGCGTCCTCATGAACGCCGACCACATGATCGACGAGACCACGCCGCGGATCAACGCGGCGGAACGCGCCCAGCGGCACGCGCGGATGGACCGGGCCGGGCGGGACGGCGCCCTCGACTGGGCGCAGTGGTGGGAGCTGGCCGCCGCGGACCCGGTCCTCGCCGGGCCGACCGCCCGCCGCTTCGAGATCTACGGCGAGCACGCCGACGGTGACACCCCCTCCGCCGACTGGCACGCCCGCGTGCTGCGGGAGAAGGGCTTCGCCGAGGCGCGCCCGGTGTGGCGCTCGCCGTCGGACGCGCTGGTCCTCGCGGTGAAGTGACGCCGGTTCACGCGGAAGGGGCGGTACGGAGATTTCCGTACCGCCCCTTCCCGTGCGGCGCGTGCCGCGTGCCGAACGGTCAGAGCACCTTCGACAGGAAGGACTGCGTCCGCTCGTGCTGCGGGTTCGTCAGGACGTCGCGCGGGTTGCCGGACTCGACCACCACACCGCCGTCCATGAAGACCAGCGAGTCGCCGACCTCCCGGGCGAAGCCCATCTCGTGCGTGACGACGACCATCGTCATGCCGGACTCGGCGAGGTCGCGCATGACGTCGAGGACGTCACCGACCAGCTCCGGGTCGAGCGCCGAGGTCGGCTCGTCGAAGAGCATCAGCTTCGGGTCCATCGCCAGCGCGCGGGCGATCGCCACGCGCTGCTGCTGGCCGCCGGACAGCTGCGAGGGGTAGTTGCCTGCCTTGTCCGCGAGGCCCACTCGCTCCAGGAGCTGGCCCGCGCGCTCCCGCGCCTGGGCCCTGCTGATGCCCTTGACCTGCACCGGCGCCTCCATGACGTTCTCCAGCGCCGTCATGTGCGGGAACAGGTTGAAGCGCTGGAAGACCATGCCGATGTCCCGGCGCTTGCGGGCGACCTCGCTGTCCTTGAGCTCGTAGAGCTTGTCGCCCTTCTGCCGGTAGCCGACCAGCTCGCCGTCGACGTACAGCCGGCCGGCGTTGACCTTCTCCAGGTGGTTGATGCACCGCAGGAAGGTCGACTTGCCGGAACCCGAGGGGCCGATGAGGCAGAAGACCTCGCCGGACTTCACCTCCAGGTCGATGCCCTTGAGGACCTCCACCGGGCCGAAGGACTTGTGGACACCCTCGGACTTCACCATCGCAGTGGTGGCGTCCGCCTTGGTCACGTTCGCGGTCATGCCGCGCCTCCCTTCGGGCGGCCCAGCGACAGCAGGTTGGCCTTGATCTTCTGGAACGGGGTGGCGGGCAGGCTGCGGCTGGAACCGCGTGCGTAGTACCGCTCCACGTAGTACTGCCCGACGCTGAGGACCGAGGTCATGATCAGGTACCAGGCGGCGGCGAGGAACAGCATCTCCACCGGTGCGCCGGAGGTCTGGCCGATGTCCTGGGCGTACCGGAAGAGTTCCGGATACTGGACCACCGAGACCAGCGACGTGGTCTTCAGCATGTTGATGACCTCGTTGCCCGTCGGCGGCACGATCACGCGCATCGCCTGCGGGATCACGATCCGGCGCAGCGTCTTGCCGTGGCTCATGCCGAGGGCGTGCGAGGCCTCGGTCTGGCCCTCGTCGACCGAGAGCAGACCGGCGCGGCAGATCTCCGCCATGTAGGCGGCCTCGTTCAGACCGAGACCCAGGAGCGCCGTCAGCAGCGGCGTCATGAAGCTCGACCAGTAGTCCTTGTAGATCGGACCGAGGTTGATGTACTCGAAGACCAGGCCCAGGTTGAACCAGATGATCAGCTGGACCAGCACCGGGGTGCCCCGGAAGAACCAGATGTAGAACCACGCGATGGACGAGGTCACCGGGTTCTTCGACAGCCGCATCACGGCCAGCATGATGCCGCCGACGATGCCGATCAGCATCGACAGCACCGTCAGCAGGAGCGTCTTGCCGACGCCCGTGAGGATGCGGTCGTCGAAGAAGTAGTCCGGAACGGCGTTCCAGTTGATCTTGCCCTGGCCGAACGCGTAGATGATCGAGACGAAGATCGCGATCGCGATGACGGCGGAGACATAGCGGCCGTAGTGCCGCACCGGAATGGCCTTGATGGCCTCCGGTCCGGCCGGCGGAGTGTCCGCGGGGCCCGTCGTCTTGTCGATGTCAGCAGTCACGGATGTTGCCTTTCAGCGCCGCTGTCGCGGTCACTTGCCGCCGTTGATCTCGGCCGACTTCACCGCTCCGGCGTCAACGCCCCACTTGGAGATGACCTTGTCGTACGAGCCGTCCTTGATGATCGCGTCGAGCGCGGCCTGGAGCGCGTCCCGCAGCTGCGTGTTGCCCTTGGCCACCGCGATGCCGTACGGAGCGGCCTCGACCTGGTCGCCGACGATCTCGAAGTCGTTGCCGCCGCCCGAGGTCTTCACCGCGTACGCGGCGACCGGGAAGTCGGAGGAGCCGGCGTCGGCCCCGCCGGCGCGCAGCCGGGTCTGGGCCTGCTGGTCGTTGTCGTAGGCCTCGATGGTGATCTTCTTGCCACCGGTGCACTTCTTCGACTCGGCCTTGGCGAGGTCCTCGGAGACCGTGCCGCGCTGGAGGGCGATCTTCTTGCCGCACAGGTCGGACCAGGTCTTGATGCCCTGCGTCTTGCCCTTGGGCGTGTAGATGGAGACACCGGCGGTGAAGTAGTCGATGAAGTCGACGCCCTCGCCGACCTTCTTGCCGGTCTCGGAGTCGATGCCCTCCTGACGGTCCTTGGTGTCCGTCATGGCCGACATCGCCATGTCGTAGCGCTTGGAGCGCAGACCGGTCAGCAGGGTGTCGAAGGTGCCGTTCTCGAACTCGAACTTCACGCCGAGCTGCTTGCCCATGGCGTCCGCGAGGTCGGGGTCGATGCCGACGGTCTTGCCGGACTTGTCCTTGAACTCGACCGGCGCGTACGCGATGTCCGAGCCGACCTTGATGACGCCCTTGTCACGGATGGCCTGGGGAAGCTTGTCCGCCAGCGGGGCGGTGCTGGTCTTCGTGCTGTCCGAGCCCTTGTCCTTGGTCTGGTCACCGCAGCCGGTGACGAGCAGGGCGCCGGCGACCGCGATCGCACCGACCGCTGCTATACGGGACCGAGCGGCGGGGGTACGACGGGTGGAGCTTGCGGTCATGGTGGGTTCCTCCGGCGGATGAGGGAGTTGCCGATGGGTCGACGAGAACACACACCATCGGGTGTCGCGACCTCGTGTGATGACGGCATCTTGCCATTCGGACTTGCGCATTCAGGTGACTCGCTATGTCAAAATCGGATAACGGGTCACCCCCGAACCACCCCACACCGGTCCACCGGGACCGGATCTTGTGCGGGAATCCCCCCTTCCGGCCGGAAGATCTTCGGTTCTCCGCTGACTGCGAGCGACCGCTTCTGCGCACTTGTGCGGCTTGAGGACCAAGCGAGGACTTGTCCATATATCCGGGCATGAGTCATGTCACGCGCGTGTGACCTTCGCACTATGGACTCGTCCCCGCCCTGGTCCGTCGGGTAAGAAGGTTCCTTACACCCCTCATCCGGGGCTCAGGGCGCGTGTGCGGCGCGCCCGTCGCGTATCCGCCCGTACGCAACCACGGCGGCAGGGCATGCGCGGTGCCCGCCCACGCCTCAACCAGGAGTGGTCACCCTCAAACCTTGAAGACTTAAGGGGTAAAACAAAGTGGCAGCGGAGATCGTCAATCCTCGCAGCGACAGCAGTACGGATCAGGAGGGAGGGGCGGAGCCCCTCGATTCCTTCGACCCGGCATTCGCGCTGCACCGTGGCGGCAAGATGGCCGTGCAGGCCACCGTGCCCATCCGCGACAAGGACGACCTGTCCCTGGCGTACACACCCGGCGTGGCGAAAGTGTGCAGCGCCATCGCCGAGCAGCCGGAACTGGTCCACGACTACACGTGGAAGTCGTCCGTCGTCGCCGTCGTCACCGACGGCACGGCCGTGCTCGGACTCGGTGACATCGGTCCGGAGGCCTCGCTCCCCGTCATGGAGGGCAAGGCCATCCTCTTCAAGCAGTTCGGCGGGGTCGACGCCGTGCCGATCGCCCTCGACTGCACGGGCGTCGACGAGATCGTCGAGACCGTGGTCCGGCTCGCGCCGTCGTTCGGCGGCGTGAACCTGGAGGACATCTCGGCGCCCCGGTGCTTCGAGATCGAGCGGAAGCTCCAGGAGCGCCTGGACATCCCGGTCTTCCACGACGACCAGCACGGCACCGCCGTCGTCACCCTCGCCGCCCTGCGCAACGCGGCACGGCTGACCGGGCGCTCGCTCGGTGAGCTGCGCGCGGTGATCTCGGGCGCCGGTGCGGCCGGGGTCGCCATCGCCAAGTTCCTGCTGGAGGCGGGGCTCGGCGACGTCGCGGTCGCGGACCGCAAGGGCATCGTGTCGCGGGACCGGGACGACCTCACCCCGGTCAAGCGGGAACTGGCCGAGCTCACCAACAAGGCCGGCATCTCCGGTTCGCTGGAGTCGGCGCTCGCGGGCGCCGACGTCTTCATCGGCGTCTCCGGCGGTACGGTGCCGGAGCCGGCGGTGGCGTCGATGGCGGAGGGCGCGTTCGTCTTCGCCATGGCCAACCCGGACCCCGAGGTCCACCCGGAGGTCGCGCACAAGTACGCGGCCGTGGTGGCGACCGGCCGGTCCGACTTCCCGAACCAGATCAACAACGTGCTCGCCTTCCCGGGCATCTTCGCCGGTGCGCTCCAGGTCCGGGCCTCCCGGATCACGGAGACGATGAAGATCGCGGCGGCCGAGGCGCTGGCCGCGGTGGTCGGGGACGACCTCGCCGCGGACTACGTGATCCCCTCGCCGTTCGACGAGCGGGTGGCGCCTGCGGTCACCGCCGCGGTTGCCGCTGCCGCTCGGGCGGAGGGTGTGGCTCGGCGCTGACGTGCCGGTCGCGTCGCCTGTGGCCCCGTCGGGACTCGTCCCGGCGGGGCCGTCTTCTTCGCCGCGGGGGTTGCCGACGGCGCCTGACGTGCTCCCTGCCGCGTGGTCCGGCGGTGCGCGACTTCTCCGCGATTTTTTACCTGGGCGGTGGTCCATGCGGGTGGTTCCTCGCCCCCTCCGCCCCCTCCCGTCCCGTCCCCGGGGGCTGCGCCCTCGGGACCCCCCTGTCGCGCTCCGCGCTCGTCCTCAAACGCCGGACGGGCTGAAAGCAGTCCCCGGGGCTCTTGGGGTGCGCTCGTACTCGAATGCCGGACGGGCTGACATCGGCCCCCGGGGCTCTCCGGGTGCGCTCGTCCTCGGACGCGGGACGCCGGGCGCCGGACGGCTGAACCGGTGGCGTTTCGGGACGCGTGTCACAGAGGGACGTGGTTCCTTCGGGGAGGGGCGGAGCCTATCGTCATGGTCATGTTCGCTGCCTACGCCGCCCGAATCGACCGTGACCAGCCGCTGAACGGCCTGGAGTTGGGGGAGCGCCCGGCCCCCGAGCAGAGGCCCGGCTGGACGACCGTGAACGTCAGGGCCGCTTCCCTCAACCACCACGACCTGTGGTCCCTGCGCGGAGTCGGCCTGTCCGAGGACAAGCTGCCGATGATCCTCGGCTGCGACGCCGCGGGCGTCGACGAGGACGGCAACGAGGTCGTCCTGCACTCCGTGATCGGCCAGAGCGGCCACGGCGTGGGACCTGACGAACCGCGCTCCATCCTCACCGAGCGCTATCAGGGCACCTTCGCCGAACAGGTGTCCGTCCCGACGTGGAACGTGCTGCCCAAGCCCAAGGAGCTCTCCTTCGAGGAGGCCGCCTGTCTGCCGACGGCCTGGCTGACGGCGTACCGCATGCTCTTCACCAACGCGGGCGTACGGCCCGGGGACTCCGTCCTCGTGCAGGGTGCCGGCGGCGGTGTCGCCACGGCCGCGATCGTGCTCGGCAAGGCCGCGGGGCTGCGCATCTTCGCCACCAGCCGCGACGAGGCCAAGCGCAAGCGCGCCGTGGAGCTCGGCGCCGTGGAGGCGCTGGAGTCCGGCGCGCGGCTGCCGCAGCGGGTGGACGCCGTGATCGAGACGGTCGGCGCCGCCACCTGGTCCCACTCGGTCAAGTCGCTGCGTCCCGGCGGCACCGTGGTCATCTCGGGGGCCACCAGCGGCGACCGTCCCTCCCACGCGGAGCTGACCCGGATCTTTTTCCTGGAACTCAAGGTCGTCGGCTCCACGATGGGCACCAAGGACGAGCTGGAGGACCTGCTGTCCTTCTGCGCCGCGACCGGCGTACGGCCCGTGATCGACGACGTCCTTCCGCTCGACCGGGCCCGCGAGGGCTTCGCGCGGATGGAGTCGGGCGACCAGTTCGGCAAGATCGTGCTGACCACGGGCTGACGCCCGCCTCCGCTCTGTCCCGCGGCGGGCCCGGATCTCCGGGCCCGCCGTCGGCATGTCCGCCCGCGTTCCGCCGCACCCGGCATGTCAACCACGGTTGACATGCCGGGTGTGTCAACGTACGTTGACATCATGACCGAAGCGACGGATCTCGCCGAGCGTGCGGGTGACCGTGATCCGCGGATCGGCCTGCGGGCCGTCTCCGCGCTGCGAAGGCTGCTGGAGCAGCTGGAAGCCGTCCAGGTGCGCAGTGCGCGCAATCAGGGCTGGTCGTGGCAGGAGATCGCGGCGGAACTCGGCGTGAGCAGACAGGCCGTGCACAAGAAGTACGGGAGGCAGTGATGTTCGAGCGATTCACCAAGGACGCCCGCGCCGTGGTCACGGGTGCCGTCGAGCACTGTGAACGGGCGGGGGAGAAGCGGGTCGAGGAGGCGCACATGCTGCTCGCCCTCCTCGACCGGAAGGGCAGCCGCGGGTCGTTCGCCCTGACGTCCCTCGGGCTGGCCGACCGCCGGGACGCGGTGGCCCGGGACCTGGCCGAGGCCCGCCGCCGCGGAGGGTTCACCCGCGCCGACGCCGACGCTCTCTCCGGGCTCGGCATCGACCTCACCGAGATCCTCTCCCGCGTCGAGGAGGCGCACGGCCCCGGCGCCCTGGCCGGCTCCGGAACCCGCGGCCGGTGGTCGGGCCGACCCTCCTTCACCCGCGGGGCCAAGGACCTGCTCACGGAGTCCCTCCGGGTCGCCCTCGCCCACCGGGACCGCACCATCGGCGACGAGCACCTGCTCCTGGCCCTCACGGCCCGCCCGGGCGTCCCGGCCGAGGTCCTCGCGGACCACGGGGTGACGTACGACGGCGTACGGCGCGTGCTCTGGGGCGGGGGAGCGGCGAAGGCGGGGTGACATCCTGCGGTCACGCCGCTGCGGGTGGCCGGGCGCCGTTTCGTGAACCCGTGCCGCCGGGAGGCCCTCCGTGCCCGGCCCTCGTCGCCGGGTGGCATCTCGCGTCCGGGCCCGGACCGCCGGGGAGTTGCGGTGGGCCCGGGTTGCCGGTGACACCTCGTGGGGCAGGGTGGCAGGGTGGCGTCCCACGCCGGTCCCAGGTCGCCGGGTGACACCTCGTAGCCCCGGGGTTCGTAGCCCCGGGCCCCGAAACCCGGGCCCCGAAACCCGGGCTCTGGGGGACCTCCCGTGCCCGGCCCCGATATTGCCGGCGAGACGCGGTGTGCCCGGGGTGACGGTGACAACCGGTGAGCCCGGGTCGCCAGGTGACGTTCCGTGAACCCGTGCCGCCGGGTGACTCCCGGTGCCGGCCCGCGGGCGCGGGTGACACCTCGTGGCCCCGGCCCCCGGGTAACCCTCCCGCGGCCCCCGGTCGCCAGCTGACGCTCGCGCACCGGGGTCACCCGGTGGCACCGTGAGCCGGAGCCTGGGCTCACCCGTCCCGTGGGCTCAGGGCTTCGGGGTGCGCAGGGCCGCGCCGATGTGGGCCGCCGCCGTCGACAAGTGGCGGCGGGCGTCGCGCAGTTGCTCCTCGGTCACTCCGTGGTCGCGGGCCGCGTCGCGGATGTCGTCGCGGAAGCGGTCCAGGAGGCGGTCGAGGTCGCGGGCCGGATCACCGGTGGAGTCCTCGTGGGCCCAGGACGGCTCGTACCCGGCGGGGAAGTCCTCGCGCGTGACCGTGTACTCGGGCTCCGGTCCGGGCGGGGGCGTCGGTCCGGGGCGGCCGAAGCCGAAGTCCTTCCCGAGGCCCTTGCCGAAGTCCTTGCCGAAGTCGCCGAACTCCTTGGCCAGTTCGCTCAGGCCCTCGCGCACCCCGGTCGGCCAGTCGCCGCGCGCGAAGTGGTCCTGCACCTGGTCCTGGACCCGCTTGGCCATGCGCTGCATCTCCTCCTGGGCCTGGGCGCGGACCTTCTCCTGGGCCTCCTTGGCCTGCCGCCTGGCCCGCTGGGCCTCGTCGCGGGCGCGCCGGCTCTCGTCCTTGGCGCGCCGGGCCTGCTCCTTCCACTCCTGCTTGACCCGCCGCATCTCCTCCTTCGCGAGCCGCCACGACTCCTTGTCGCCGAAGTCGCCGGACCCGGCGGCGGTTCCGAAGCCGCCCGCGTGCCCGTGCCGCTCGCCGGCCGCGGAGTCCCCCGGGGACCCGCGCCGGGCCTCCCGGGCCGCCGCCCGCATCTCGCGCCGCAGGTCGCCCGCGGCGCCCCGCACGTCGGCCCGGATCTCGGCGGCGAGCTCTGCGACCGACTCGCGGATCTCCAGCTCCAGGTCGGCCAGCTCACCGCTGCGGTCGGCCAGTTCGGCGCGGCCCGCGTCCGTGATGGCGTACACCTTGCGGCCGCCCTCGGTGGTGTGGGTGACCAGTCCCTCGGCCTCCAGCTTGGCGAGGCGGGGGTAGACGGTGCCGGCCGAGGGGGCGTACAGCCCCTGGAAGCGCTCCTCCAGGAGGCGGATCACCTCGTACCCGTGGCGCGGGGCCTCGTCCAGCAGCTTGAGCAGGTAGAGCCGCAGGCGGCCGTGAGCGAAGACGGGAGGCATCTCAGAGCACCTTCTTGTCGGTCGTGCCGTCAGTCTGCGGCTCGTCCTCCGCGGGTGGCCGCCGCAGCAGGGCGATGGAGCCGGAGGCGGTCGTCGCCTTGAGCCTGCCGTTGCCCGCGCCCAGCCTGCCGGTGATCGTCTTGGCGCCCCAGTGCCCGCTGACCCGCAGGTCCTCGAAGGCGCTGGAGACCGTGCCGCTCGCGGTGTTGGCCTCCACCTCGGCGTCCGCCGGGTGCGGCAGCCGGACGGCGATCTCACCCGACACGTTCGTCAGCTGGACGTCGGTCGCGGTGGCCGTGGCGTCGAGGTCCACGATCATCGAGCCGCTCACGGACTCGGCCCGCACGCAGGAGCCGGAGCCCTCGACGACGGTCAGATCGCCCGAGACGGAGTTGAAGCGCAGGTCCCCCGTGACCGCCTGGGCCTCCAGATTCCCCGAGACGGTGCTCACGCGGACCGGGCCGGCCACCCCGACCAGGGTCGTGTCGCCCGAGACGCCCTTGACCTCCACCCGGCCCTCCGTCCCGGACACCACGGCGGCGGCGCCCACGACGCCCACCTCGATCCGGGTCCCCGCCGGGACGGCCAGCGAGACGACCGCGCTGCGGCGCCAGCCCATCGGGTCGAGCCACTTGAGGAAGCCCTTCCAGGGGAGGTCCTCATAGGCGACGGTCAAGGTGCCGTCCGTCTGCCTCACGAGCAGGGGAGGGCCCTCCAGCTCGGAGACCTCCAGCCGGGCGGAACCCTCGTCGGTGCCCACGACGTTCACCGTTCCGTTCACGATGCGCACGTGGAGCGTCGTCACGGGGTCGTCGAACGTCAGCTTTCCGGGCTCTGCGACGGACCACTCGGACATGATGCGACCTCCTCGGCCGGATGGGACACGACACGCCATATCGCGTCTTCCACGGAACACGATATATCGCGGGAACGGAAAGTCAAGACACTCGTTCCCGTGAACGTGACGCTGGGTCACCGGCGGCAGGAGGTAATAAAACGGGCATTTCGGGCGCGGGTCGCCCTACCGTAGAACCATGCCGACCACCCCCGACGAGCCCGCGGCCCCGCCCGCCGGCGCCCTCCTGCTCTGCCGGTCGGAGCCCGACACCGTGGGGCCCGCCGCCCGGCTGCTGCGGGAGCGGATGGAGCTGCTCGCGGCGGGCGGCGAGTGGAGTGTCCTGGTGCCCGCGGGCACGCCCTGGACCGACGGCGCCGAACCGGTCGACCGGGTCCTGACCGGCTGGGCCGCCGCCCTCGCGGTGGGCGCCCCCTGGCCGGTGCTCGCCCTGTGGTGGGACGCCGACCGCAGCGGCTACAGCCTGGCCTCGGGATTCCGCCGTCCCGTCGGCTACGAATGGCTCGCGAACGGCACCCCGGTGGGCCAGGACGAGGCGATGCGCACCTTCGCCGCGCGCCTCGGCCTCGACCCCGTCCTCGACATGCAGGCACTGGAGCGGCTGACCCGCCCCGACGCGGCGGCCGACGCCCGGGCCCGCCTGCGCGGGCTGCTCGCCGTCCTCATGCGCGCGGGGGTGACCCTGCCGGACGGCCTGGCCCCCGGCCTCCCGGCCGACCGCCTGTGCGAGAACGCCCGTGCCCTGCCCGGCGCCCGCGCGATCACCTGGTCCGACCGACGCGAGGACGCCGGGGTGGAGCCCGGGACCGTTGACGGCGCCGGGGCGACCCCCGGGACCGTGGACGACGGGGGTGAGCAGCCTGGGACCGTCGAGGACGCCCTCACGGAGTCCGAGGTCGTCGACGGCGGCGGCGCGGAGCCCGGGGCCGTCACGGACGCCCGTGCGGAGGCCGCGGAGGCCGGGACCGCCGAGGACGGTGGTGCGGAGCCCGCGTTCCGGGCCGTCCGGGCCGGTCACTCCCGGCACGGTCACGCCGGGCACGCCTGGCACCGTCCCGCGCCCGGAAGCCACCGGCCGCCCGTGCGTGCCCTGGCGGCCGCGCAGCTGGCCGTGGGGCTGGCCCTCGGCGTCTACGGGATCCGGTGCCGCAGCGGCGGCTGGATCGCCTCCGGGGCCCTGCTGCTGGCCCACGGCGCCCTCGGTCTCGCGTACGACCGCCTCCGTGACGACGGGTGACGTCCCGCCACCCCCGTAAGGCGGCGGTTCCCGTCCGTGCCTGGGCCGGTCCTACTCCTCGTCGTCCTCGTCGTCCAGCCGCGCCAGCCACGTCGCGAGCCGCTCCACCGGGACCTCGAAGTCCGGGTTGAGGTCGACGAACGTGCGCAGCTGCTCGGCGAGCCACTCGAAGGTGACCTCCTCCTCGCCGCGCCGCTTCTCCAGTTCCTCGATGCCACGGTCGGTGAAGTACACGGATGCTCTCCTGGGGCTGGGCCGGCGCTGACCGGCCGGGGGTCGTACCCCTCCAGGTTAGGCGGCACCCGTACGGCGTCCCGTACCGCCTCCGACCACGGAGCCGGCCCCGCCGCCCGGTGGGGGCGACGGGGCCGGCTCCTCGCTCGCTCGGCGGTGCTCCGGGGCTCAGGCCTCGAACACCTCACGCACCAGCTGCTCCTGCTCGGCCTGGTGGCGCTTGGCCGAACCCACCGCCGGGGAGGACGAGTGCGGACGCGAGATGCGCCGCAGCCGCTCGCCGTGCGGGACGTCCGCGCCGACCGCCAGGTCCAGGTGGTCGATCAGGTTGAGGGCGATGAAGGGCCACGCGCCCTGGTTCGCCGGCTCCTCCTGGGCCCACAGGTACTTCTCGGCGTTCGGGTACTTGGCGATCTCCGCCTGGAGCTCGGCACCCGGCAGCGGGTACAGGCGCTCGATGCGGATGATGGCCGTGTCCGTGACGCCCCGCTTGGTGCGCTCGGCCTCCAGGTCGTAGTAGACCTTGCCGGCGCAGAACACCACCTTGCGGACCGCGGCCGGGTCGGCGGACGCGTCGCCGATGACCGGGCGGAACTGGCCCGTCGTGAACTCCTCCGCCTTCGACGCCGCCGCCTTCAGGCGCAGCATCGACTTCGGGGTGAAGACCACCAGCGGCTTGTGGTGCGGGTTGTGCACCTGCCACCGCAGGAGGTGGAAGTAGTTCGACGGCAGGGTCGGCATCGCGACCGTCATGTTGTTCTGCGCGCACAGCTGGAGGAAGCGCTCCGGGCGGGCGGACGAGTGGTCCGGGCCCTGGCCCTCGTAGCCGTGCGGCAGCAGCAGCGTGACGCCGGACGTCTGGCCCCACTTCTGCTCCGCCGAGGAGATGAACTCGTCCACGACCGTCTGGGCGCCGTTGACGAAGTCGCCGAACTGGGCCTCCCACATGACCAGGGACTCCGGCCTCGCGAGCGAGTAGCCGTACTCGAAGCCCATCGCCGCGTACTCGCTGAGCAGCGAGTCGTAGACGTTGTAGCGGGCCTGGTCCTCGGACAGGTACAGCAGCGGCGTGTAGTCCTCGCCGGTCTCCCGGTCGATGAGGACCGCGTGGCGCTGGCCGAACGTGCCGCGGCGGGAGTCCTGGCCCGAGAGGCGCACCGGGGTGCCCTCCAGGAGCAGGGAGCCGATCGCGAGCGTCTCGCCCATGCCCCAGTCGATCGTGCCGTCCTCGACCATCGACGCGCGGCGCTGCAGCTGGGGCAGCAGGCGCGGGTGGACGGTGACCCGGTCGGGGATGTTGACCTGGGACTCGGCGATGCGCTTGACGACCTCCGCGGAGACCGCGGTGTTCACGGCGACCGGGAACTGGGCCTGCGGGTCGGAGACGGGTGCCTCACCCGGCTGCGAGGTGGCCTCGCGGACCTCCGTGAAGACCTTCTCCAGCTGGCCCTGGTAGTCCTGCAGCGCCTGCTCGGCCTCTTCCAGCGTGATGTCGCCGCGACCGATGAGGGACTCGGTGTAGAGCTTGCGCACCGAGCGCTTCTTGTCGATCAGGTCGTACATCAGCGGCTGGGTGAACGCCGGGTTGTCCGACTCGTTGTGACCGCGGCGGCGGTAGCAGATGAGGTCGATGACGACGTCCTTGTTGAACGCCTGGCGGAACTCGAAGGCCAGGCGAGCGACGCGGACGACGGCCTCGGGGTCGTCGCCGTTCACATGGAAGATCGGCGCCTCGATCATGCGGGCCACGTCGGTGGCGTACATCGAGGAGCGCGACGACTCCGGGGCGGCGGTGAAGCCGACCTGGTTGTTGATGACGACGTGCACCGTGCCGCCGGTGCGGTAGCCGCGCAGCTGGGACATGTTGAGCGTCTCGGCCACGACGCCCTGGCCGGCGAAGGCCGCGTCACCGTGCAGGGCGACCGGCAGGACCGTGAAGTCCGTGCCGCCCTTGTTGATGATGTCCTGCTTGGCGCGGGCGATGCCCTCCAGGATCGGGTCGACCGCCTCCAGGTGCGAGGGGTTCGCCGCCAGCGAGACCTTGATCTGCTCGCCGTCGAGGCCGGTGAAGGTGCCCTCGGCGCCCAGGTGGTACTTCACGTCGCCGGAGCCGTGCATCGACTTCGGGTCGAGGTTGCCCTCGAACTCGCGGAAGATCTGCGCGTACGACTTGCCGACGATGTTGGCGAGGACGTTCAGCCGGCCGCGGTGGGCCATGCCGATGACGACCTCGTCCAGGCGCGACTCGGCGGCCGAGTCGAGCACGGCGTCGAGCAGCGGGATGACGGACTCGCCGCCCTCCAGGGAGAAGCGCTTCTGGCCGACGTACTTCGTCTGCAGGAAGGTCTCGAACGCCTCCGCCGCGTTCAGCCGGCGCAGGATGCGCAGCTGCTCCTCGCGCTCCGGCTTGGTGTGCGAGCGCTCGATGCGGTCCTGGATCCACTTGCGCTGCTTGGGGTCCTGGATGTGCATGAACTCGACGCCGGTGGTGCGGCAGTACGAGTCGCGCAGGACGCCGAGGATGTCGCGCAGCTTCATCAGGGACTTGCCCGCGAAGCCGCCGACGGCGAACTCGCGCTCCAGGTCCCAGAGGGTGAGCCCGTGCTCGGTGATGTCCAGGTCGGGGTGCTTGCGCTGGCGGTACTCCAGCGGGTCGGTGTCGGCCATGACGTGGCCGCGGACCCGGTAGGAGTGGATCAGCTCGAAGACGCGCGCCGCCTTGGTGACGTCGTCGTCGTGCGAGGCGTCGATGTCCTTGAGCCAGCGGACCGGCTCGTAGGGGATGCGCAGCGCCTCGAAGATCTCGTCGAAGAAGCCGTTCTCGCCGAGCAGCAGGTTCGCGACGATCCGCAGGAACTCGCCGGACGCGGCGCCCTGGATGACCCGGTGGTCGTAGGTCGACGTGAGCGTCATGACCTTCGAGATGCCGAGCTTGTTCAGGGTGTCCTGGGAGGTGCCCTGGAACTCTGCGGGGTAGTCCATCGAGCCGACGCCCATGATGACCGACTGTCCGGGCATCAGGCGCGGGACGGAGTGGACGGTGCCGAGGCCGCCGGGGTTGGTCAGCGAGACGGTGACCCCGGTGAAGTCGTCCATCGTCAGCTTGCCGTCACGGGCCCGGCGGACGATGTCCTCGTAGGCCTGCCAGAACTCGAAGAAGTTCAGCGTCTCGGCCTTCTTGATGCCCGCGACGACCAGCTGGCGGTCGCCGTTGGGCTTCACCAGGTCGATGGCGAGGCCGAAGTTGACGTGCGGCGGCTTGACGAGGGTGGGCTTCCCGTCCTTTTCCGCGTAGTGCCAGTTCATCGACGGCATGGCCTTGATGGCCTGCACCATCGCGTACCCGATGAGGTGGGTGAAGGAGATCTTCCCGCCCCGGGCGCGCTTCAGGTGGTTGTTGATGACGATGCGGTTGTCGAAGAGCAGCTTCACCGGCACGGCGCGCACGGACGTGGCCGTGGGCAGTTCCAGCGAGGCGTTCATGTTCTTCGCGACGGCACCGGCGGGACCGCGCAGGGTCACGTACTCGGGGCCCTCGGGGGCCTCGCCCGCGGGCTCGGCGGCCTTCGGCTTCGCGGCGGCCGGAGCGGCCTTCGCGGGAGCGGGCGCGGCGGCCGCGGGCTTCGGCGCCGCCGGAGCGGCGGCCGGGGCCGCCGGGGCGGCGGCCGGAGCCTGCGCCGGGGCGGCCTGGGCCGGAGCGGCGGGCGCAGCGGGCGCGGTCTTCACCGGAGCGGCCGGAGCCGGGGTGCTGGTGCCTGCGGCCCCCGTGGCCGCAGTACCCGCCGCAGCCGTGGCGGTCGCGCCGCCCGGCTTGTAATCGGCGAAGAAGTCCCACCAGGCTCGGTCCACCGAGTTCGGGTCCTGGAGGTACTGCTGATAGATCTCGTCGACGAGCCACTCATTGGGACCGAAGGCCGCGGCCGGGTTCTTCCCGGCTTGGTCGTCGGTCGAGATGCTCGAGTTACTGGGGGACTGTGGCGACACGGCGGCAACCGCCCTCTTCCGCTTCACAAGGTGATGGACAGCGGGAATAAAGGCTACGCCTCCCTGGCCGAGAAGGTCAGGCCGGGCTGGTCATCGTCGTGTAAGTCACATCAGATTGCGTGTTTCGGGGCTGGAAATGGCGGGAAACAAGCGTGGTTCCGCTTCGGAGCGGGCACGCCTGCCCGGCCGCGCCGCCCCGGGGGCGCGGGCCCCTGCCTGCTCACACGTGTCCGTCAGGACGGACAGAGGTGGATCTTGAGGCTCCGCTTCGAACCCTACGTCAACTCGGCATCGAAGGCAGGCCCGGAAGGGTGACCTGGATCCGGCAACCGCGTTGGCTTTCGGCCACTCCGATCCGGCCCCCGTGCAGATCGACCGCCCAGCGGGCGATGGCGAGCCCGAGGCCCGTGCCGCCGTCGCTGCCGGGACCGTGCGGCGAGGGCACGCCACCGCGGTTGAACCGCTCGAAGACGCGGTGCCACTCGGATTTCGGGATGCCCGGGCCCTCGTCGAGGACCTCCAGGTCCAGCGACTCCGGGTAGGCGCCCCGGCGGGCCTTCACCGTCACCCGGCCGTGCGGCGGGCTGTGCTTGACGGCGTTGTCGATGAGGTTGGCGACGACCTGGTGGATCCGCTCCGGGTCCGCGTGCGCCGTCAGCTCCGGCGGGGACACGTCGAGGTGCAGGTGGACGTCCGTGCGCGTGTGGCTGCCGGAGCCCGAGGCGATCCCCGCGCGCGCGGAGGCGACCATGTTGGCCTCCTTGAGCACGCCCGACAGGTAGGGCCAGACCTCGAAGCGCCGCTTCTTCAGCGGGACCACGCCGTTGTCGAGGCGGGAGAGGTCGAGGAGGGTCTCCACCAGGCGGCCGAGGCGCTCCGTCTGCTTGAGCGCCGTGCGCATCGTCTCGGGGTCGGCGGCCGAGACGCCGTCCACCACGTTCTCCAGGACCGCGCGCAGGCCGGCGATGGGGGTGCGCAGCTCGTGCGAGACGTTCGCCACGAGTTCCTTGCGCTGGCGGTCCTGGGCCTCCAGCTCGTCCGCCATGAGGTTGATCGTCTGGGCCAGGTCGCCCAGCTCGTCGCGGCGGCCGTCGCTCACCCGGCGGGTGTAGTCGCCGTGCGAGATGGACCGGGCGACCGTGTTCATCTCGTCCAGCGGGGCGGTGAGCGAGTGCGCCACGAACTGCGTGATCAGGAGGGTGGCGATCATCGAGAAGACGGTGATGAAGCGCAGCTCGGTCTCGGTGCGCACCGCGATCATCAGCAGACCGGTGGTGATGAAGACGGAGACCACGACCAGCGTGCCGAGTTTCGTCTTGATGGAGAAGGGGCGCACGCCTCCCCAGGGGCCCGCACCCTTGCGTCCCCCGGACCCGGTCATCACATCCGCCCCCTCAGAGGTCCCGAACAGCGGCCCGGCTCAGGGAGTCGGGGTCTCCAGCGCGTAGCCCACACCGTGGACCGTACGGATCCGCTCGGCGCCGATCTTCCGGCGCAGGGCCTTGATGTGGCTGTCGACGGTGCGCGTCCCGGAGGCGTCCGCCCAGTCCCAGACCTCGGCGAGCAGCTGCTCGCGGGAGAGCACCGCGCGCGGGGTGTTCGCCAGGCAGACCAGCAGGTCGAACTCGGTGGGCGTCAGGTGCACGTCCTCCGAGCGGACCCGGACCCGGCGCTGCGCGTGGTCGATCTCCAGCTCGCCGAGCCGCAGGATGCCGCTGCGGGGCGTGGACGCGGCCACCACGGCACGCTCCACGCGGCGCAGCAGGACGTGCACGCGGGCGGCCAGTTCCCGCATCGAGAACGGCTTCGTCATGTAGTCGTCGGCGCCGACGCCGAGCCCGACCAGCATGTCCGTCTCGTCGTCGCGGGCCGTGAGCATCAGCACCGGCACCGGACGCTGGGCCTGTACGCGGCGGCAGACCTCCAGGCCGTCGAAGCCGGGCAGCATGATGTCGAGGATCAGCAGGTCGGGCTGCCAGGCCTCGGCGGTGTCGACGGCGGCCGGGCCGTCACCGGCGGTCTGGACGAGAAATCCCTCGGCTCGCAGGCGGGCCGCGATGGCGTCGACGATCGTCGGGTCGTCCTCGACCACCAGCACCCGGCGCTGTGCGCCGGGCGTCGCCGCCGTGCCGTTGTGGGAGGTGTGTGTCTGCTCCATCGCCCGCCCCTGAGTGTGCTTTCCGGAATCCGTGGGGTGATCCCATGACTGCGCTTGACGCTTGAATGATCGGCGTCAGGGAAGCAGAGTACGGGCAGTCACCACGGCTCGGCTATCCAGGCCTTACCGCGAGATGCACCACGTCGGGAACGCCCCGGGCAACGGGGATCTCTTCGGTACGCACCTGTTGGAATCCGGCATTCCGCAAGGTTCCTTCAAATTCCGGAGAGGGCTGCGCGGACCACACCGCGAGCACCCCGCCGGGGCTCAACACCCTTGCGCAGCTTGCCAGTCCGGCCTGCGAGTACAGGCTGTCGTTGCCCTCGGTGACCGTCCAGCCGGGTCCGTTGTCGATGTCCAGGCACAGCGCGTCGTACGTGTCGGATGTCTCATTGACGTACGCGACGAGATCGGCCTCGACGACGGCGGTCCGCGGGTCGGCGAGGGCGTCCGCGGACAGCGCGGACAGCGGTCCCGAGCGGTGCCAGCCGATGATGGCCGGTTCCCGCTCCACGACCGTGATGCGGCCCCAGCGGGGATCGGCGGCGGCGTGTGTGAGCGAGAAGCCGACGCCGAGTCCGCCGATCAGCACGCCGGGCCGCGCCCGCCCGTCCAGGGCGCCGTACGCGGCGTCGACCAGCAGCCGCTCCGAGCGGCCGTCGGAGGTGTCCATCAGGAAGCAGCCGTTGGCGATGATCTGCAGCAGCCCTCCGTGGCGCCGCAGCGCGACCTCGCCGTACGGGCCCTCCCGGCGGTCGATGACCACAGGGGTGTCGTACGTGGCAGTCATGGCGCCCATCCTGGCATCGCCGGCGCCGCGGCCCCGGCGATTTTCACCCGGTGAACCGGGCGCTCGTCAGCGGCGCGTCCACCCGCCACCCCAGGGACTCGTACAGCGCCCGTCCGTCCGGTGTGCCGGCCAGGACTCCCGTGCCGGCGCCCGCGGCGACGGCCAGGCCGGTGAGCGCGCGCATCACCAGCCGGCCCAGGCCCCTGCGGCGGTGCGCGGGGGCCGTCTCGATCCGGTCGAAGACCGCGGTGGCGCCGGTCGGCGCGACGTGTCCGTGCGCGGCCCAGGAGCCGTCCGCCGACAGGACGAGGGCGTGCCCGACGCCGCCGCGCGACCAGGTCCGCAGGCGGTAGCCGTCCGGCGGCGAGTGGGCGCCGTCCGACGGCGCCGCTTCCGCCGCCGGGCCGGTGGCCGTCAGCGGGGCGGTCATGAGGATTCCCGGCCCCGCGTCCGCCGCCGGGCAGGCTGCCGTCGGTGGGGCGGTCATGAGGTTTCCCGGCCCCGCGTCCGCCGGGCCGGTGGCCGTCAGCGGGGCGGTCATGAGGAAACCCGGCACCGGGTCCACCCACCAGCCGTCGCCGAGCCAGGGCCCCACGGCCGCCGGCTCCGCGAAGACCTTGAGCCACACGCCGGTCCCCGTCACCGCGTCCGCGACCTCGCGCACGGCGGCCTCCCGGACGGCGTCCCCGGTCGCCGCCAGGACGTGCCGGGTCACGTGGTCCGGCAGTCCCACGTCGATCGTGAACCCCCAGGGACCGACCACGGGCGGAGCCGCCCCGCGCGAGACGACCCACCCGTCCACCCATGCCCGCACGATCCCGGTCACCGCATCCCCCGTAATGGTCATTCAGCCTTGTGGACTATTACGTGAGGACGGTACCCGGGCCGCCGTCCAGGGCGACAGCGGTGATCGCTGAGAGCGAACGCGGCCGGGGGAACAATCGGCGGCTCATGTGCATTGAGTCGGCATAGCTCAACTTGACTGCCGAAGGGGAGATCATGGCTGCTGAGTCCACGGCGTTCACACCGCTCGCCCTGCCCGTGCTGCCGCTCGACGACGAGGTCGTGCTGCCCGGGATGGTGGTTCCGCTGGACCTCAACGACACCGACGTCCGCGCCGCCGTGGAGGCCGCCCAGGCCGCCGCGCGGTCCGAACCCGGCAAGCCGAAGGTGCTGCTCGTCCCGCGCATCGACGGGTCGTACCCGGGCACGGGTGTGCTCGGCACCGTCGAGCAGGTCGGCCGCCTGGCCGACGGTGACCCGGGCGCGCTGATCCGCGGCCGTGCCCGCGTGAAGATCGGCGCGGGGACCACCGGCCCCGGCGCCGCCCTCTGGGTCGAGGGCACGAGGATCGACGAGACCGTGCCCGACCCGCTGCCCGGCCAGGTCACGGACCTGGTCAAGGAGTACAAGGCCCTCGCCACCAGCTGGCTGCGCAAGCGCGGCGCCTGGCAGGTCGTGGACCGCGTCCAGGCCATCGACGACGTCTCCGCCCTCGCCGACAACTCCGGCTACTCGCCCTTCCTGTCCACGGAACAGAAGGTGGCGCTGCTGGAGACGACCGACCCGGTCGCCCGGCTGAAGCTCGCGACCGAGCAGCTCCGCGAGCACCTCGCCGAGCAGGACGTCGCCGAGTCCATCGCCAAGGACGTCCAGGAAGGCGTCGACAAGCAGCAGCGCGAGTTCCTGCTGCGCCGGCAGCTCGAAGCCGTACGCAAGGAACTGCGCGAGCTGAACGGCGACGCCCAGGACGGCGAGGAGTCCGACGACTACCGGGCGCGCGTCGAGGCCGCCGATCTCCCCGAGAACGTCCGCGAGGCCGCTTTCAAGGAGGTCGAGAAGCTGGAGCGCGCCAGCGACCAGTCGCCCGAGGGCTCCTGGATCCGCACCTGGCTCGACACGGTGCTCGAACTGCCGTGGAACGAGCGCACCGACGACAGCGCCTCCGCGTACGACATCCAGGGCGCCCAGCGCGTGCTGGACGCCGAGCACGCGGGACTCCAGGACGTGAAGGAGCGCATCACCGAGTACCTGGCGGTGCGCAAGCGGCGCAGCGACCGGGGCCTCGGCGTGGTCGGCGGGCGGCGCGGCGGTGCCGTGCTGGCGCTCGTCGGACCGCCCGGAGTCGGCAAGACCTCGCTCGGCGAGTCGGTCGCGCACGCCATGGGCCGCAAGTTCGTCCGGGTCGCCCTCGGCGGCGTGCGGGACGAGGCCGAGATCCGCGGCCACCGCCGTACGTACGTCGGCGCGCTGCCCGGCCGGATCGTCCGCGCCATCAAGGAGGCCGGGTCGATGAACCCGGTCGTGCTGCTCGACGAGATCGACAAGGTCGGCTCCGACTTCCGCGGCGACCCGGCCGCGGCCCTGCTCGAAGTGCTCGACCCGGCGCAGAACCACACCTTCCGCGACCACTACCTGGAGGTCGAGCTCGACCTCTCCGACGTGGTCTTCCTGGCCACGGCCAACGTGCTCGAAGCCATCCCGGAGGCGCTGCTCGACCGCATGGAGCTGGTCCGCCTGGACGGCTACACCGAGGACGAGAAGGTCGTCATCGCCCGCGACCACCTGCTCCCGCGCCAGCTGGAGCGGGCCGGTCTTGAGAAGGACGAGGTCACGCTCGACGAGAGCGCGCTGCGCAAGCTCGCCGGCGAGTACACCCGCGAGGCCGGCGTCCGGAACCTGGAGCGGTCGGTGGCCCGGCTGCTGCGCAAGGTGGCGGCCCAGCACGAACTGGGCGAGCGGGAGCTGCCGTTCACGGTCACCGACGCCGACCTGCGCGCGCTGATCGGACGGCCGCACCACGTGCCCGAGTCCGCGCAGGACCCGGCGGAGCGGCGGACGGCGGTGCCCGGTGTCGCCACCGGACTCGCGGTCACCGGCGCCGGCGGTGACGTCCTCTACGTGGAGGCGTCGCTGGCCGACCCGGAGACGGGCGCGGCGGGGCTGACCCTGACCGGCCAGCTCGGTGACGTGATGAAGGAGTCCGCGCAGATCGCGCTCAGCTTCCTGCGCTCGCGCGGGGCCGAGCTGGAGCTGCCGGTCGGCGACCTGAAGGACCGGGGTGTGCACATCCACTTCCCGGCGGGCGCCGTGCCCAAGGACGGACCGAGCGCGGGCGTCACCATGACGACGGCCCTGGCGTCGCTGCTCAGCGGCCGCCTGGTCCGCACGGACGTGGCGATGACCGGCGAGGTGTCCCTGACCGGCCGGGTGCTGCCCATCGGCGGCGTCAAGCAGAAGCTGCTGGCCGCCCACCGGGCCGGGGTGACCACCGTGATCATCCCGAAGCGCAACGAGGCCGACCTGGACGACGTCCCGGCCGAGGTCCTGGAGAAGCTCGACGTCCACGCCGTCACGGACGTCCGCCAGGTCCTGGAACTGGCTCTCGCCCCGGCGACCAGCACCGCGGGGGCGGAGGTACCGGTGGCGGCGTGACGGACGCCGCCGGTCGAGGAAGGCCCGGGCCCCGAGGGGTCCGGGCCTTTCCGTGCCGCGGTGCGGGGACCCGCCGCCCGGGCGGGCGCGCCCGTACGGCGGCGTCAGCCGTTGGCGAGGGCGACCACGCGGTCGAGGGCGCCGTTGAACTTGTCGTGGTCGCCGACCGTCGGGCCAGAGGACGTGTACTGCCACATCGTGTAGAAGCCCCAGCCGGCCGGCAGCGTGCCCGGGTCGGCGGCGTAGCGGGCGATCCACAGCGGGCTGGCCGCGGCGAATCCGCCGTAGTTGCCGGTGCACTGGGTCCACCAGGTGGTGGCCGTGTAGATGACGGCGTCGCGGCCGGTGCGCGCCTTGTACTGGTTCAGGAAGTCCCGGATCCAGGTGACCATCCCGCTCTGCGTCTTGCCGTAGCAGGCCGCGCCGTACGGGTTCCACTCGATGTCGAGGGCGCCCGGCAGCGTCCGGCCGTCACGCGACCAGCCGCCTCCGTGGTCCACGAAGTAGTTCGCCTGGGTGGCGCCGCCCGTGGTGTCGGGGGTCGCGAAGTGGTACGACCCGCGCACCATGCCGACGTTGTAGGAGCCGTTGTACTGCTGGGCGAAGTAGGGGCTCGTGTAGTACGTCCCCTCCGTCGCCTTCACGTAGGCCCACCTGACCCCGCTGTTCCACAGGGTCGACCAGGCGACGTTGCCCTGGTGGCTGCTGACGTCGACGCCCTCCGTCTGCGTGGCGTCACCGGTGGACGGCGTCCCGTCCCGGCCGTCGTGCGCGAGGACGCCCATGCCCATGTGGGCGGAGCCCCGGGCGGGTGTGCCGGCGGCCTGGGCCAGGGACGCCGGAAGGGTCAGCAGGAGGGAGAGGGCGGCGAGCAGGATCCCCGCCGTGGGCAGGCGCCGGGGGGAGCGCGACGGGCGGGTGGTCTCGCGTCTGAGCACGGGCATGGCGTGCCTCCGAGGGGTTCGGTGGTGCGCGGTGACGCTCGGTGGGGGGAAAGCGGGGGAGAACCGGGGCAGCCGCACGCGCTGGAGGGGAGAGCCGGCCGTCGTGACCGGTCAATGGCGTGGGCATGCCAGTGGTTGCCTGCTGAAGAAGCTACGCACGTAGAAGTACGGGTGGGAAGGGGGTCCGGAGGCTGCCGTTGGTCTACTCCTGCGAAATACTGACGGAGCTGCGGCAACGGCCACTTTTGGCGGAAACTTTCAGGATCGGGAAACCGGGTCAGGGGTGCTGACGTGCACGAGCACGGGAACGAGGACGGGCCCCGCGTCGGGTCCACGGCGTCGGGAACAGGTGTGGACCAGGAATTCCCCGCGCTGGAAAGGGAGTTGACCGTCTTCCTGCGGCGCGCCCGCGCCTCCTCCGGGGAGATGGCCCGGGAGGTCCACCCCGATCTGGAGTCCTCCGCGTACGGGCTCCTCGTCCGGCTGGAGGAGTGCGGCCGGCAGCGGGCCACCGAACTCGCCGCGTACATCGGCGTCGGCAAGGCCACCATGTCGCGCCAGCTGCGCGCCCTGGAGGAGATCGGCCTGGTGGCCCGCGAGCCCGACCCGGCGGACGGCCGCGCCTGGCTCGTCCACCTCACCGAGGAGGGCCGGGTGCGCTTCCGGGCGGTCCGCGAGGCGCGCCGGGCCCGGTACGTACGCCAGCTCGCGGGCTGGGACCCGCGTGAGGTCGCCGAACTGGCCCGGTTGCTGCATCAGTTGAACCAGCGCGTGGAAGGCGAGTAGCCGCCTCCGCAATCCCGGCCGGCCCTTTCGACGGCTCCTCGCCCGAGCACCGCGGGCCCGGCGGCCCTGGGGACCGACGGGCGGAGGGCCTCGCGGTTCTCTGCGCCCGACGGGCGGAGGGTCTTGCGGCTGGATGTGCCGGACCGGCGGGGGGTCTTGCGGCTCTCTGCGCCGGACGGCGGGTTCTGCGGCTCGACGCCGACCGGCCGAACGGCGGGTCTGTCGGGCCCGCTGACCGACCGGCGGCTTCCGCGGGTCGACGCAGCCCGTCCGACTGGCGAGTCGCTGCGGGCCCTACGCCCGTCCGGCGGGCCCCGGCTCAACGCGGCTCGGCTCCGCGCCCGTTGGGTTCCGGCGTCCCGCTCCGCCCGCCCGGCACCGCCTACAGCTCCACGTACGCCACCGTCGCGTCGTCGTGCGTCTTGCTGCGGCGCAGGTGCGTCCGCCGCACCGCGTCCGCCCTCTCCAGCGCCCGCGTCCGCTCGACCAGGGACTCGGCGCCCTCCTTGCGGACGAGGGTGAACAGGTCGGCCCAGTCGCCCTGGTGAAACCTCTCCGTCCAGCGGGCCGCGCCGTCGGTCAGGGCGGCCAGGGCGCGCACGTCCGCCCGGGGCACCGTGCCCGTCACCGCACGCCGGGCGACCGCGAAGTCCGCGGCCGCGGTGAAGAAGCCGCCCTCCTTGTTGCGCACCGTGGCGTCCGCGACGGCGTCCGTCGCCAGGGACGCCATCGGGATGCGCGACAGGCGGTCGTCCAGCACCGCGGTCACCTCTCCGGTCGGGGCCTGGAGCAGCAGCGCCGAGTCCGAGAGGACCAGGTGGTCGACCGTGTGAGCGGACCAGCGTGCGAGGACGACGGTTGCCTGGGGCGTGCGCGGGTGAGAAAGGTCACACGTGTCCGCGTGGGCCGCGGCCGTCCGGCGGATCGCCTCCGCCAGCACCTCCGACAGCGTCACATCCGGTTGCGAAACGGATAGTTCGGTCAGCGCCCCGCCCAGCCGCGCGGTGAACCAGGGGACCGAATGCCGGCACCCGGCGTCGCCCGCCGGGGGCGTCACCCCGTCCAGTACGACCAGGGCGCCGCCCTGTCCTGAGGCCGGAAGCCCGACCGCGACGAAGTCCTCATTGGGGCGGCCCGGGTCGCCCGGCCGCGTGACGAGTTCGGTGCGCATCCGGCCAGTCTGCACGAGCCCTTCACACGGGCGGCCCGAGGCCGCCTGCGCCCACCGGACGGCGCTCCTCCGCGGCCCCGGCGCCGGGTTTGGCACGTAATGATCGACTCCGGCGGAGCGCGGCGGCGAATACTGCCAAAGCCCGCCGCCGACGTCCAACCGGCCCGCCGCGCGAGGCCGCGGCACGCGCCAAGGGAACTTGCCCGCCAACTCCTCGCCGATGTTCACTCCTTCGGGTGGCGGCTCGGACGATGCGGGACCACTGCCCACCGGCACTGGGAGGGTCGGGAGCCGTACCGGGCGGCGGACGCCCCAGTTGACGGAACGTCACCCGGGCCCATGGGTACACGAGTCAGGAATGCGAGCACCGGTGCAGAAAATGCGGCCTCGGCGCACAGGCAAGCAGACGGCCTCCAAGGAGGGTGCGACCGGCGACGCCGCCGCCGACTCCGCGGGCAGGGGCCGTCCCGCCCACGTACGCAACCGGCTCATCGTCGCCGTGGCCGTCGTCGCGGCGGCCATCGCGGGAGCGGGCGCCCCGACCGTCCTCGCCGCCTCCGGCCGGCTGAGCGACTCCCAGGACCTGGTGACGCTCGCCCGGCAGACGCAGGAGGCGCTCACCCTCGCGCACTCGCTGGCCGACGAGCGGGACGAGGTCACCTCGTACATCGCCGCCGGACGCCCCAAGACCAAGGCGCCCTCCGAGCAGCGCAGCGCCCGGGTGGACCGGCAGGTCGAGGAGCTGCGCGCCGACACCGACGCCCCCGCCGGGCTGCGCGAGGACCTCGACACGGTCGCCACCGTGCGCCGGGCCGCGCTCACCGGCAAGAGCACCGCCCTCGAAGCCCACCAGGCGTACTCCGCGGCCATCACCGAACTGCACGGCCTGGTCGAGGAACTGGCGGAGCTGATGCCGCCCCGCGCGGGCTCCGGCGCGTACTCCCTCGCCGAACTCGACACCGCCGTCCAGCAGGCCGCCGCCGCCCGCGGACTGCTCCTCGCGGCACTCAGCGTCCCGCGCTCCGAGCGGACCTCCATCGACCCGGTGACCGGACTGCCGACCACCACCGAGAGCTCGTCGGACGCCGACACCAAGCAGCGGAACGCGCTCACCGCCGCCGCCCAGCAGGCCCGCCTGCGCTCCGACGCCGCCCTCGCCGACTTCCGCGAGACCGCGCCCAAGTCCGCGCGCGCCTCGTACGACGCGACGGTCAACGGGCCGGACGTCACCGCGGCCGACAAGTACCTGGCCGGCCTCACCGACCAGCCGACGCTCTCCGACGGCGAACTCGGCACCGCCGTCAAGAAGCTCGACGCGTCGCTCTCCGCCCGCGTCGAGCTGATGCGCGGCGTCGAGGCCTCCCTCAACGACCGCCGCACCAAGGACCTCGCGAAGCTGCGCGACGACGACGTCACCGGACTCGAACTGCGGGTCGCCCTCCTCGGCGCGCTGCTCCTGGTCGCCGTCGGCGTCGCCACCGCGATGGCCCGCACCCTGACCCGCCCGCTGGCCGTCCTGAGGATCGGCTCCGCCCGGGTCGCCGCCGACCCGGCCGGCGAGGAACCGGTCAAGTTCACCGGCCGCAACGACGAGTTCGCCCAAGTCGTCCGGTCCGTCAACGCGCTGCGCGCGCACGCCGCCGCGCTGCACGAACGGCAGGCCACCCTGGAGGCCGACCGCAAGCACCTCATCGGGCAGCGCCAGACGATGGCCGACGAACGCGACCGGCTGCGCACCGAACTCGCCGCGGCCACCGCCCACCTGGAGCAGGTGCGGCACAGCATCCACGGCACCTTCGTCAACCTGGCGCTGCGCACCCTCGGCCTCGTGGAGCGGCAGCTCGCCGTCATCGAGAACCTTGAAGAGCGCGAGCAGGACCCCGAGCGCCTGTCCACCCTCTTCAAGCTCGACCACTTCGCCACCGTGATGCGGCGGCACAGCGAGAACCTGCTGGTCCTCGCCGGCGCCGAGCACATCCAGCAGCACGCGGGCCCGGTCCCGCTGGTCGACGTCGTACGGGCCGCCGTCAGCGAGATCGAGCGGTACGAGCGGGTCCGGATCGCCGCGCTGCCGCCGCACGCCCACCTGGCGGGCTTCGCCGCCGACGACATCAGCCACCTGCTCGCCGAACTGCTGGAGAACGCCACCTCCTTCTCGCCGCCCGACATGGCCGTCGAGGTCTCCGGGTGGCTCCTGGAGAGCGGCGAGGTGATGCTCTCCGTGCAGGACGAGGGCATCGGCATGACCACGGAGCGGATGAGCCAGCTCAACGCGCGGCTCGCCGACTTCGACCCGGACGACGCCTACGACGAGGAGAGCGGCGAGGGACTCGGGCTCGGCCTGTACGTGGTCGCCCGCCTCGCGCACCGCCACGGCCTCCGCGTGCAGCTGCGCGAGCAGAAGCAGGGCGGGGTCGCCGCCGTCGTCGTCCTGCCCCGCGCCCTGCTGGCCGCCGCACCCGCCACCGTCGCCGCGCCCGCGTCCGCACCGGTCCCCGGAGGCGCCCCCGCGCTCTCCCTGCCGGGAGTCGACGCCGAGGCCAACTCCAACGTGCTGCGCGGCCGGTCGGTGCCCTCGCCGTCCGCGACGACCGCCCCCGACGGTCCGGCCGGGACCCCCGCGTCCGGCGACCCGCTCATAGCCGCGGCCGAGGAAGCGGTACGCAACCAGGCCGCGCCCGGCGAGACCGCGCCCGAGACCGGAGCCGACGCCACCGCGGACGAGGACGCGCACGAGGACGCCCCCGTCCCTGAGGCCGAACGGCCCGCCGAGACGACCATGGAACTGCTCGCCCCGGAACCCCCGGCGGACGAGCCCCCCGCCTCCGCCCCCGCGGCGGAGCCCGAGACCACCACCGAGGCCGGCTCCGCACCCCCCACGGACGCCGTGCTCCCCGCCCGGACCACCGCCGACCCCTACGCCATCGGCCCCGACGCCCACGAGCGGGCCGAGGACGAACCGCAGCGGGTCACCGCCAAGGGCCTGCCCAAGCGCACGCCGAAGATCTCGGCACCCGCGGCGGCTCCCCGGCAGCGCACCGGAGGTGTCGACGCCGAGGCCCTGCGCCGCAGGCTCGGCGGTTTCCACCGCGGCGCGCAGGAAGGCCGCCGCGACGTCGAGGCGGAGATCGCCGAGGAGACGTCGCAGACCAGGGCGCCCGAGGCGGACGCCGTACCCGCGGCACAGGACGTACCAGCCACCGGGGGCACAGTCGAGGAGGCAAGCAGTTGACCGCGCCCAGTACCTTCGGACTGAGCAGTGAGGCCCGCAACCTGCACTGGCTGCTGACGAACCTCGTCGAGGAGGTGCCGGGGCTGCTGTCGGTCGCGGTCGTCTCCTCCGACGGCCTGCTGCTGCTCTCCTCCGACCCCGGGAGGAACGCGGAGGCACGGACGGCGGCCGAGCAGACGGCCTCCGGGCCCAAGGGGTCCGCCGCCGACCTCGCCACCATCGTCTCCGGCATCGGCAGCCTGACCATCGGCGCCGCCAAGCTGATGGACGGCGGCGGGGTGAAGCAGACGATGGTCGCCATGGACGAGGGCAGCCTCTTCGTCATGTCGATCAGCGACGGCTCGCTGCTCGGCGTGCACGGCTCCCCGGACTGCGACATGAGCGTCGTGGCGTACCACATGGCGCTCTTCGTCGGCCGCGCGGGACACGTCCTGACCCCCGAACTCCGCAGCGAACTCCGCAGATCGCTGGAGACCGAGTCGGTGGGGAGCGCCCGATGAGCACTTCCAAACTCCCCGTCCGCGGCGGCGACCGCAAACCCGCCCGGGTGCGCCCCTACTCGCTCACCGGCGGCCGTACCCGCTTCGGGCACGTGCTGCTCGTCGAGACGTTCGTGGCGGCCCTGGAGGCACCCGAGGAGCGCCGGGAACTGACCAACGGCTCGCTCGCCAACCGGGTGATGCCCGAGATGCGGGCCATCGTCGAACTCTGCCGCCGGATGCGTACGGTGGCCGAGATCGCCGCGCTGCTGAAGATGCCGCTCGGCGTGGTCCGCGTGCTGCTGAGCGACCTGGCGGACCAGGGAAAGATCCGTGTGTACGGAACCGGTCACGGCCCGGGACAGCCGGACCGCGCACTGCTGGAAAGGGTGCTGAGTGGACTCCGCCGTCTCTGACGCCACCACAGGTGTCTCCGCGGACGTCGAGCACGACGTCTTCCGCCTCGCCGAGCCCGAGGAGGAGCTGCGGGCCTGGCAGACCGACCGGACGCGCGCCCCGATCGCCACGAAGATCGTGGTGGCGGGCGGCTTCGGCGCCGGCAAGACCACCCTGGTCACCGCGGTCTCCGAGATCACGCCCCTCCAGACGGAGGCGCTGATGACGGAGGCCAGCGAGGACACCGACGACCTCAGCGCGACGCCGGAGAAGCTGACCACCACCGTCGCCATGGACTTCGGGCGGATCACGCTCGACGACGACCTGGTGCTCTACCTCTTCGGCACGCCCGGACAGCAGCGCTTCTGGTTCATGTGGGACGACCTGGTGCGCGGGGCGATCGGCGCGGTGGTCCTCGCCGACACCCGCCGCCTGACGGACTGCTTCCCCGCGCTCGACTACTTCGAGAGCTGCGGACTGCCGTACGTCGTCGCGGTCAACCACTTCGACGGCAGCGAGCGCTTCGATCCGGAGGACGTGCGCGAGGCCCTCACGGTGTCCCCGCACATACCCGTCATGATCATGGACGCCCGGCGCCGGATCTCGGTCGTGGAGACCCTGCTGGCCCTGGTCGGCCACGCTCTCGACGTCACACCCGAATAAGTAGTACGCATCTGCACAGTTAAGGACCCGCATGCGGAAGATACTCGTCGTCGGAGCCGGTCAGTCCGGACTCCAGCTCGCCCTCGGCCTCCAGTCGCACGGGTACGAGGTCACCCTGATGTCCAACCGGACGGCGGACGAGATCCGGTCCGGCCGGGTCATGTCGACCCAGTGCATGTTCGACACGGCGCTCCAGCACGAGCGCGACCTCCAGCTGAACTTCTGGGAGTCCCAGGCCCCGAAGATCGAGGGACTCGGCGTCTCGGTCGCCGCGCCCGGCTCGCACGACCCCGGTCCCACCCAGCGGGCGATCGACTGGGTGGGCAAGCTCGACGGCCACGCCCAGTCCGTCGACCAGCGCGTGAAGATGGCCGGCTGGATGGAGACCTTCGCGCAGCGCGGCGGCCAGCTCGTCATACACGGCGCCGCGGTCTCCGACCTCGACTACTTCTCCCGCACCTACGACCTCGTGCTGGTCTCCGCCGGCAAGGGCGAGCTGGTCTCCATGTTCGGCCGCGACGCGGCGCGTTCGCCCTACACCGAGCCGCAGCGCGCGCTCGCCGTCGCCTACGTCCACGGACTGGGCCCGCGCCCCGAGCACCCCGACTACGACGCGGTCCGCTGCAACCTGGTCCCCGGCGTCGGCGAGCTCTTCGTCATGCCGACCTTCACCACCTCGGGTCGCGCCGACATCCTCTTCTGGGAGGGCATACCCGGCGGCCCGCTCGACGTCTTCAACGGCGTCAAGGACCCGGCCGAACACCTCTCCCTGACCCTCGAACTCATGGAGAAGTTCACGCCCTGGGAGTACGCGCGGGCCACCAGGGTCGAGCTGACCGACGCGAACGGCACCCTCGCCGGCCGCTACGCCCCCACCGTCCGCAACCCCATCGGCCGGCTGCCCGGCGGCGGCCTGGTCCTCGGCGTCGCCGACGTGGTCGTCGCCAACGACCCGATCACCGGCCAGGGCTCCAACTCCGCGTCCAAGTGCGCCGCCGCGTACCTCGCCTCGATCGTGGAGCAGGGCGACAAGCCCTTCGACGAGACCTGGATGCAGGCCACCTTCGACCGCTACTGGGACACCGCCCGGCACGTCACCAAGTGGACCAACGCGATGCTCGGCGTCCCCCCGGAGCACGTCCTGAACCTGATCGGTGCCGCCGGCCAGCTCCAGCCGGTCGCGGACCGCTTCGCCAACGGCTTCAACGACCCGGCGGACTTCGAGAACTTCTTCTACGAGCCGGAGAAGACCGAGGCCTACCTCGCCTCGGTCACCGGCGCGGCGAAGGAGTAGCCCTCGTCGGACCCGTCCGTGGCGTCCCGGGGGAGCTTCGGCGGCGTGAACCGCCGCAGGGGCTCCCCGCCGGGGTCGGGCCGCACCGCGCCCAGCACCGGGTTCGCCGCGATCGGTGACACCTTGATCCTCGCGCCGGGCCGCGGCGCCTGCACCACCATGCCGTCGCCGAGGTAGAGGGCGACGTGAGTGGCCTCCGGGAAGTAGATCACCAGGTCCCCGGGGCGCAGCTCGCCCAGCGGGACGCGGTCCAGCTCGGCCCACTGCTCCTGGCTGGTCCGGGGGATGGGCCGCCCGGCGTGCTCCCAGGCCCGCGAGGTCAGCCCCGAGCAGTCGTACGACTCCGGGCCCTCGGCGCCCCACTCGTAGGGCTTCCCCAGCTGCCGCACCGCGTAGCGCAGCGCCCTGTCGCCCTCCCGCGACGGCGCGCGCAGGCTGCTGAGCGCACCCGACGCCATGAACGTCCGCTGCGCCCTGACCGCCCCCGACTTCTCCAGCTCGGCGAGCTGCGCCAGCTGGCCGGCGCTGAGCGTGGCGAGCAGCTCCTCGACCTCGGCCAGCTTTCCCCGGACCGTGTCGCGGTCCTTCTTCCGCCGCTCGGTGAGGGTGAGCTGGGCGTCCAGGGCCTTGCGCGCGGCCCGCGCCAGCCCGTCCGTGCGCTTCTCGTCACCGGTGAGCCGGTCCAGGGTCTCGGCCCGCTCCCGCGCCACCTGCCCGATCACGTGCCCCTCGTCGAGTGCGTGCCGCGGGTCACGGGCGAGCAGCAGGCGTACGTAGGGGGAGATCTCGCTGCTGTTCTGGTACTGCTGGCGGGCCAGCCGGCCGGCGGCGCCCCGGCTGTCGTGCAGGGAGAGCCGTGCCGCGGCCAGTTCCTTCTCCAGCCGCGCCGCCTCGGCCCGCTTCTCCCGCAGCTCCTCCTCGGTCGCGTTGTACGCCTCGGTGGCCTGCTCGGCCTGCCGGTACAGCTTCTGAAGATCCGTCAGCAGGGCGGTGAGGGAGCGGCCTTCTGGCGCCGGCGCGGCGGTGCCGGAGCCCGCGCCGGGGCCGGGAGCGGCCAGGGCGGGGGAGGGGGCGAGCAGCGCGCCGGCCGCCACCGCCGCCGTACAGACCAGGTGCAGCAACCTTCCTGACATGTCATCACCTCCACGAGGGGGCGGCGTCTCCGTCCCGCACCGTGAGGATCAGATGACCGCGCGCGGTCCGCGCGCGGAAGGTGGGCGGTTCGGCCCAACGGCGTCACTCGTCGGCGTCGTCCGGCTTGCCGCCCGGCGTGGCACCGTGCTCCGGGGCCCTACGGGTGCCGGTCGGTGCGCCGGCGTCCGGCCTGGACCAGGGCCACCTCGGTCCGCCGCCCGTCCGGCCCGTCGGGTCGTACGTGTACTTCCACCCCGGGTGCAGCCCGAACCGGCCGCCGTGCGCGCGCTGGACGCGGCGGTAGACGAGGACGGTCGGCGGACCGCCCGCGGCGTCCGGCACCGGGACCCGGTACACCTTGGGCGGGTGTCCGGTGATGCCGAGCAGGACGGGCAGGACACGGCCGTCCAGGGGGCCGCCCTCGAAGGGGGTGTCTTCGCTCTTCACGCCACCAGTGTCACAGCAGGTGCGCCGCGTCGCCGACCACGGGCAGCACGCGCCGGACCAGCGCGCCCACCGGGCCGTCCGCCGGTTCCAGGGCCAGCGCGGCCCGCACCACGGAGGCGGCCTGCGCGTCCCGGCCCGCCGTCGCCGCGAGGACCGCCACGAACTGCTCGACGAGCCAGTCGCGCAGTTCGTCCAGCGGCGGCTCCTTGTCCTCGTCGAGCCAGATCAGCGAGGCGGCCTCGACCGAGGTGATCCACATCCGGACGGTCATCCGCAGCCGGGGCCCCGGGTCCGCCACCTCCAGGTGGGTGAGGATGTGCTCGGCGGCGGCCCGCCGCACCCCGTCCACGATGGCCGTCGTCCGCGAGGTCTCCACGACGCTGCCGCCCTGGAGCAGGGCGCTGAACCCGGCGTCGTGCTGGTCGACGAAGGCGAGGTAGCGGTCGAGGGCCCGTGCCAGCCGGCGGGTCAGCGGACCCTCCGGCGGCTCCGCGAAGCACTGCTCCAGCTCCTCGGCGGCGGACCGCAGCGCCGCCTCGTACAACTGCTGCTTGCCGCCCGGGAAGTAGCGGTACACGAGCGGCCGCGACACCCCCGCCGCCTCCGCCACGTCGTCGAGCGAGACCTCCTCGGGCGCGCGGTGCGCGAAGAGGGACAGCGCGGCGTCGAGCAGCTGGCTGCGCCGTTCCTCGACGCTCAGCCGGCGGTACGCGGGGGTGGGAGCCTGCGGGGTCATGTCCGGCAGCGTAACCGTGTTCCCACCGGGGCACTCCGTCACCGGGCACGGACCGGACCCGCCCGGTACGGGCCCGTACGGACGGCGTGCCGGTCGCCGGGGGGCGCGTCACCGCAGGGCGGTACGCGTCACCGCGGGGCGGTACGTGCGCCACCGCGGGGCGGTACGCGCGTCGCCGGGGAGCGGTACGCGCGTCACCGCGTGCGTCGGCCGTCCGCTAGGCCAGCAGCCCCGACGACTTCCACAGCCGCCGTCCGACCCCGCGCAGCACCCCGATGTCGTCCAGGAAGTCCGTCAGCCGCTTGGAGCCCGTCTGCATGACCTCGCGCCGGTGGCCGCTGGCCTGCACCTGGGCGACGGCCTCGCGCCGGTCGAGGCCGACGTTCGTGTAGACCTCGGGGTTGATGAACGCCTGCGAGAACACGCGGGCGAACTCGCCGGAGGTGACCCGGGTGAACTCCTGGGACCAGCGGGGGGCCGTCATCATCTGGCGGCGCAACTCCTCACGGGCGTACCGGACGTGGCGGGCCTCCTCGACCACGTGGATGCGCGTGACACCGCGGACGAGGCTCTGCACGCGCTCGTCCGGGAAGGTCAGGCGCTGCATCCAGTCGAGCACCTCCTCGCCCAGCAGCGTCGCGGTGAACGAGCCGGGGGTGGTGGAGACGGTCTTGAAGAGCCGGCCCAGGTTCTGGTGCACCCGGCTGACCGGGTAGTACGGCGTCCCGCCCCGGCTGATCAGGCGCGCGAACATCTTCGAGTGGCGGCACTCGTCCTCGATCTCGGTGAGCGCGTACCGCACGTGGGCGCTCGTCGCCGCCTTGTCGTAGATGTGCCGCACCAGCAGCTGCATCAGGATGATCTCGAACCAGATGCCGAGCGAGGCGAGGGCGGCGGCCTCGTGCTGCGAGAGGGCGATGCGCTGCTCCTCGCTCATCCGCTTCCACAGCGGGGTGTCGTAGAGCGAGACCAGCTCCGGCGGCCAGAACCACTTGCCCGGCTCGAACGGAGCGTCCCAGTCCAGCTCCTTGTCCGGGTCGAAGGAGTGCTTGGCGGAAGAGTCGAGCAGGCGCTCGGCCACCTGCTCCCGGTCCTTGAGCAGGCCGAGCGCGTCGCGCAGCACATCGGCTTCCGTGACTGTCGTCATGACTGTTCCCACCTCGTCGTACCGGATGAACAGGTGCCGGACACCTCGGGGTTACCGGCGGTCACGTCTTATGAGACTGCTTGTCAGCAAGCTCGTCAATCCCCTGTGCGCGAGTTGTTGACCCCGGGTCCACCCCGTGTGAGCCTGCGAGGTATGCCGACGTATGAGCTCTACGCCATGAACGCGGGAGACCCCCTCTGGGCCGTGCAGGCCGACGGAGCGGCACGCTTCAGCTGGGAGTACGACGACGGGCGCGACCGGCTGCTGGCCCTCTACCAGAAGGGCAAGGACAAGCAGTGGGACGGCCAGAAGCGCATCGACTGGGACCTGGAGGTCGACCCGTACGATCCGCTCGGCACCCCGGACGAGGCACTGACCCTCCACGGGACGCCGTACTGGGCCAAGATGACCGACCGCGACCGGGGCGAGCTGCGCAAGCACTACGCCTCCTGGCAGTTCAGCCAGTTCCTGCACGGTGAGCAGGGCGCCATGGTCTGCGCCGCCCGGATCGTCGAGTCGGTCCCCGACCTGGACGCCAAGCTGTACTCGGCGACCCAGACCATGGACGAGGCGCGCCACGCGGAGATCTACTCCCGCTTCCTCCACGAGAAGATCGGGATGCTTTACCCGATCAACGACAACCTTCAGTCGCTCCTCGGCGACACCCTGAGCGACTCCCGCTGGGACATGCCCTACCTCGGGATGCAGGTCCTCATCGAGGGCCTCGCCCTCGCCGCCTTCGGCATGATCCGGGACACCACGGACAAGCCCCTGCCCAAGCAGATCCTCGCCTACATCATGCAGGACGAGGCCCGGCACGTGGCCTTCGGCCGCATGGCGCTGCGCGACTACTACCGGCAGCTCACCGACGCCGAACTGCGCGAGCGCGAGGAGTTCGTCATCGAGGGCTGCTACCTGATGCGCGACCGGCTGCGCGGCGTCGAGGTCCTGGAGAACTTCGGCATCCCCAAGGCGCAGGCCGAGGAGTACAGCGAGCAGTCCGAATTCCTGCACCTCTTCCGCCAGTTGCTCTTCAGCCGCATCGTCCCCTGCGTCAAGGACATCGGCCTGTGGGGCAAGCGCCTCCAGCAGGCCTACGTGGACATGGGCGTCTTCGAGATGGGCAACGCGAACCTGGACCTCCTCATGGCCCAGGACGAGGAGATCGCCGAGAAACTCGACGCTGAACGGTTCGCGGCCGAGGAGCAGGAGCGCGTGGCGGAGGTGCGGGAGGCGATCGAAGCGGGGGCGGCCGAGTCCTGACGTCACCCGTCTGGAGTACGGTTCTGGCGTGTCCACGCCTCCACCGCCCCAGCATCCGCAGAACCCGTACGGGCAGCAGCCCCAAGGCCCCTACGGGCAGCAGCCCCAGGGTCCGGACCCCTACGGGCAGCCGCCCCAGGGTCCCTACGGCCAGCAGCCCGCCGCGCCCTACGGGCAGCAGCCGGGCCCCTACGGCCAGCAGGCCGCGCCCTACGGAGCGCCGCCGCAGGCCCCGTACGGCGCGCCCGGCCAGCAGCCCCACGGCTGGGGCGCGCCCCCGATGGCGCCCCCGCCGAAGAAGCGCCGGGTCGGTCTCGTCCTCGGCATCGTCGGCGGAGTCGTCGCCCTCGTCGTCGTCATCGTGGTGGCGCTCGCGGTGGTCGGCTCGAAGACCGACGCCGGCTTCCCCGACGCCGAGTACAAGCTCACCCTGCCCAAGACCCTGCTCGACGAGCGCTACGAACTCGCCCAGGACCTCTCCGACTCCGAGGGCTCCAAGGTCGAGGGCGAGGCGGACGGCGCCTGGGACGCGCGGGACGTCACCGCCGTGGTCGGCCAGTACAGCCTCGGCGGCGACGCCACCAAGGGCAACGTCGTCATCTCGGGCATGTACGGCCGGTTCAAGAACACCGGCACCGCCCGCGACAAGATGATGGAGGGCGCCGCCGGTTCGGACGGCGCCGAGGTCGCCGTACCGCCGAAGGACTTCAAGCCCTCCGGCTCCGACACCACCATCACCTGCCAGGTGCTCACCAAGGAGCAGCTGGGCACCAAGATGACCATCCCCATGTGTGGCTGGGTGGACGGCAACACCGGCGCCTCCGTCGCCGAGATCACCGCCGCGACCATGACGAAGGACCCCTCCGACGTGGACCTGGAGGCGGCCGCCGAGACCGCGCTGAAGGTGCGCTCCGAGATCAGGAAGCCGATCGGCTGACCCGGCGCCGCGTCACGAGGACGCGGCGACCGACGGGGCCGGCAGCCCGGCCGGCCCCGCGGGCCCCGCGGGGAACGACGTCCGCAGGGTGAACGCGTAGGCGGTGGGCCCGTGTTCACGCAGGTGCAGGAGGCGCGTCTCCGCCTCCCGCACCGTCGGGCGATGGCCTGCCGGCACCCACCACAGAGCCGTGACCGCCTCCTGGAGCCGCTCGAACCACTCGCGGCGGCGGGCCAGCATCTCCCGGTGCCGCCCCTGGTACATGAACGCGGTCAGCGCGTCCGTGTCGCGCCACGACGACAGGTTGACGATGAGCCAGTCGTCGCCGAGGACGGGGACGTCCGTCGCGTTGCCCGAGTCGTCCTGCAACCGCCAGACGAACCCCGGAGCCTCGTCCGCGGCGGCGTTCACCGGGTCGAGGGCGTCCACGAAGTCCTTCAACTGCGGTGAATCCAAAGGTGCCTTGAGACGGGCGATGTTGACCTGCGCCAGTTCGTAGAGGGTCGGGTGCGAGGCTTCGTACGCGGCTGATTCGGTCATGTACCGAACGTTAGGTCGGTTCCCGGGAGGACTTCCAGCCCCGTCTCACGCACTGGGCGCCGAGCCTGCCCCGCCCCGCACGGGCTCCGCCCACGAGTCGCCGCCGTCCCCTCGCACGGGCCCGCCCACGAGCCGCCGCCGCACTCCGCCCGGGCTCGGCCCACGAGTTGGCGCCGCCGCACTACGCACAAGCTCCGCCCGCACGATGGCGCCGCCGCACTATGCACAAGCTCCGCCCGCGAGTTGGCGTCGCCGCGCCCCGCGCCCGCCCCGCTCAGGAGTCGAGCACGGCCTTCATCACCGCCCTGGCGATCGGCGCCGCGTCCCCGCCCCCGCTGATGTCACCGCGCCGGGCCGCCGCGTCCTCCACGACCACCGCGACCGCCACCGCCGGCTGCATCTCGCCGGCCGCCTGCGCCCAGGAGACGAACCAGGCGTACGGCGTACCGGAGTTGCCGATGCCGTGCTGCGCGGTGCCCGTCTTCCCGCCGACCGTGGCCCCCGGGATGGCGGCGTTCGCACCCGTGCCCTTCTCCACCACGTCCGTCATCATCTGCCGTAGCTTCACCGCTGTCGACGGACGCATCGCCTGCTGAACGGCCCGCGTGCCCTTGGTCCGCACCGTCGTGCCCGCCTCGGTCGTCGTCCGCTCCACCAGGTACGGCGCCCTGACCGAGCCGCCGCCCGCCACCGCCGCCGAGATCATCGCCATCTGCAGCGGAGTCGCCCGCGTGTCGAACTGCCCGATGGACGACAGCGCCAGCTGCGCCCGGTCCAGCTCCGTGTCGAAGTTGCTCGGCGCGACCGGGAACGGGATCCGCAGGCCCCGGTCGTTGAAGCCGAAGGCCGTCACCGACCTGGTCATGTCCTTGAGGCCCACGTCCACGCCCAGCTTCGCGAACACCGTGTTGCAGGACCACTCGAAGGCGTAGCGCAGCGTGGCGTCCTTGCAGCCCTTCACCTCGTTCGTCAGCCGGGTCGTCGTCCCCGGCAGCGTGTACGGGTCCGGGGACTTCGTCCGCGCGTCCAGGTCCGTCACCGTGCCGGAGTCCAGCGCCGCCGCCGCCGTCACCACCTTGAACGTCGAACCCGGCGGATACGTCTGGCGGATGGCCCGGTTGAGCATCGGCTTCGCCTCGTCGCCGTTCAGCCGGGCCCACGCCCGCCGCGCCCGCGCACTCGTGCCCGACAGCCGCCCCGGGTCGTACGACGGAGCCGAGACCAGCGCGAGGATCCGGCCGGTCGACGGCTCCACCGCGGCCACCGCTCCCCGGCGCCCGGCCAGCCCCGCGTAGGCCGCCCGCTGCGCCGCCGCCTCGATCGTCGTGACCACCGCGCCGCCGGGGCTGCGGGAGCGCGTGAAGTCGTTCCACAGGGGCAGCGGGGCCAGCATCGGATCGGCGCCCGACAGCACCCCGTCCTCCGTGTTCTCCAGCAGCGAGGTCCCGTACATCTGCGAGGCGTACCCGGTCACCGGCGCGTACAGCGGCCCGTCCTGGTACGTCCGCTCGAACCGGAGCTGCTCGCCCGTGTCCTTGGACCCGGTGACCGGCCTGCCGCCCACCATGATGTCCCCGCGGGGCTGCCCGTAGCGCGCGATCGTGGCGCGGCGGTTGGCCGGGTTCCCGTCGTACGACGGCGCCTGGACGAGCTGCACGCGCACGGCGTTCACCAGGAGCGCGACGAACAGCACCGCGCACAGGGCCGCCGCTCTGCGGATGTATCTCGTCACGGCGCCGCCGTCCCGTCGTACTGGCTGCGCGCCGAATCACTGATCCGGATGAGCAGCGCCACGATGATCCAGTTGGTGACGACCGAGGAGCCGCCCTGGGCGAGGAACGGCATCGCCATCCCGGTCAGCGGGATCAGCCCGGTCACCCCGCCCGCGATCACGAACACCTGCAACGCCAGGATCGAGGCGAGACCGATCGCCAGCAGCCGCCCGAAGGGGTCGCGCAGCGCGAGTCCCGCTCGGTAGCCGCGCTCCACCAGCAGCGCGTACAGCACGAAGATCCCGCAGAGCCCGACCAGCCCCAGCTCCTCGCCCGCCGTCGCCAGGATGAAGTCCGACTTGGCGGCGAAGCCGATCAGGATGGAGTGACCGAGCCCGAGACCGGTGCCCGTCACCCCGCCGGCCGCGAACGCGAAGAGGGACTGGGCGAGTTGGTTCGGACCCTGGCCCGCGTCGATCGACGCGAAGGGGTGCAGCCAGTCCTCGACCCGGCTGTGCACGTGCGGCTCCAGCCGGCCCACGGCGACCGCGCCGACCACCGCGAGCAGCAGGCCCACCGCGATCCACCCGGTGCGGCCCGTGGCCACGTACAGCAGGATCACGAAGAGGCCGAAGAAGAGGAGCGAGGTGCCGAGGTCCCGCTCCAGGACCAGGACGCCCACGCTCAGCAGCCAGATCGCGACGATCGGGCCGAGCACCCGCCCCGTCGGCAGCTGGAGCCGGGTGAACCGCCAGACCTGCCGGCCCGAGTACGCGAGCGCGTGCCGGTTCGCCGCCAGGTAGCCGGCGAAGAACACCGCGAGCAGCACCTTCGCGAACTCGCCCGGCTGAAAGGAGAATCCGGCCACCCTGATCCAGATCCGGGCCCCGTTCACCGACGGGAAGAAGATCGGAAGCGTGAGCAGGGCGAGCGCGGCGACCACGCAGACGTAGGTGTAGCGCTGGAGCACCCGGTGGTCCCGCAGCACCACCACGGCGACGGTGAAGAACGCGACACCGAGCGTGGACCAGACGAGCTGAGTGGTGGCCGCCTGGTCGCGCGGCGTCTCCAGGTCGAGCCGGTAGATCAGCACCAGGCCGAGCCCGTTGAGGAGCACGGCGATCGGCAGCAGCACCGGGTCGGCGTACGGCGCCCGCAGCCGCACCGCGACATGCGCCAGCAGCGCGAGCACGCCGAGCCCGGCGCCGTAACCGGCGGCGCCGGGCGGGACGGTGCCGTGCTGCGCGAGACCCACGGCGCAGTAGCCGTACACCGACAGCAGGACGGCGACCACGATGAGGGAGAACTCGACGCCACGGCGCCGGGGCAGCCGTACGGCGGAGGGGGGCGGATCCGCTGCCACGGTCGTTCCGGCCTCGATCATGTCCGGAACGTAGCAAGCGAGGGGCGTGATGTCCCGTTATGTCGCGGGAATCGGGCCAATGTGGTGGACCTCGGGCCCCGGTGCGGGACGCCCGGTCAGCACCAGCGGGGGGCCGCGCCGATGTTGTCGATGTACTTCGCCGAGCCCCAGGCCCAGGTGCCGTCCGTCAGGAGGTACCAGAGGTTGTTCCCGCCGACCCACTCGCCGCGCGTCTTGCAGAAGATGTGGACGGTCGCACCGTACGGCTCGACCCGGATGACCGCGCTGCCGCGCGTCGGGGCGTCGCGCAGCACCAGTCCGCCGCGGGCGGTGACCCGGCCCTTGTAGAGGCGGGGGCTGTGGTTGCCGTCGTGGTTCCAGTCGCGGCCGCTGTTGTTCCAGTTCTGGCCGCCTTCGTGCCGGCCCTGGCTGTCGTCGTACTCCTGGCTGCCGCTGAGCTGACTCGCGCCGGAGTCGGCGTCCCAGTCGTCCGCGACGGCCGGCGAGGTCGTGGCGGCCAGGGTGACGAGGGCACCGCCGGCGGCGGCTATGCCCAGGCGGGTGAGTGTGGACCGCAGGGTCATGGTGGCTCCTCCAAGACGGGACGAGGCTGACTGTTCGCCACACTAGGAGCGGGCGTGTCGCCGCGCCCGTCACAGTGAGCCATCGGGGAGGGGCGGGGGGTCACGACGGGAGCGGGGGCCGGGCCGGGTCAAGGGCTGAGCCCCGCCTCGGTCGGGGACGGGACGGGTCAGGTCTCGGTAGGGGGCAGGCCCGGTGTCGGCCCCGAGGCTGATCCGGGGAGCCGGCCCGGGACCGGCGGGTCCGTGCCCGGGGGAGTCGCCACCTCCCGGGGGAGGGTCAGCGTCGCGATCGCGCCGCCGTCCGGGGCGTTCGCGAAACCGAGTCGCGCGCCCAGCACCTCGGCCTGGCCCAGCGCGATCGTCAGCCCCAGCCCGTGCCCCCGGGCACCCCCCTCCGTGCGGAACCGCTGTGGGCCGTGCGCCACGAGGTACTCCGGGAACCCGTCGCCGTGGTCCCGCACGGTCACCACCGGACCGTCGACGGTCAGCATCACCGGCGCCCGCCCGTGCTTGTGCGCGTTCGCGACCAGATTGCCGAGCACCCGTTCGAGCCGGCGCCGGTCGGTCTCCACGCAGACGTCCCGGACGACGCGGACCTCCGTGCCCGACCCCCACGCCACCCGCCCGGCCAGCGGCGCGAGCCACAGCGCGTCCAGGTCCAGCCGCTCGCCCCCGGTGTCCAGGCGGGAGATCTCCAGCAGGTCCTCGGTGAGCGTGCGCAGGGCGGCGACCCGGTCGCGGACCAGCTCCGTCGGACGGCCCGGAGGCAGCAGCTCCGCCGCCGCGTGCAGCCCCGTCAGCGGCGTGCGCAGCTCATGCGCCACGTCCGCCGTGAACCGCTGCTCGCTCAGCAGCTTGCCCTGGAGCGTCGACGCCATCGTGTCCAGGGCCCCGGCGACCGCGGCCACCTCGTCCTGCCGCCGCGTCGGATCCTTCGTACGCGGGTCGTCCACCCGCGCGTCCAGGTCGCCCGCGCTGATCCGCCGGGCCACCCGCGCCGTCCCGTGCAGCCGCCGGGTCACCCGCGTCACCGCGAACGCGCCCACCAGCAGCGTCGCCCCGATCGCCAGCGTCGAGGACCAGACGATCGCCCTGTCCAGCGCGTCGATGGTGTGGGCGCCCTGCGCGTAGTCCACCCGGACGGCCAGCGCCCGCCCGCCGCCGGCCGGCCCCGCCGCCCACATGGTGGGGCGCGGGTCGTGGTCGCCGACCATCGTGCCGCGCCGCCCGCCCGCCGCGAGCGTCTCCAGCGGCGCGGGCAGTCCCGGGAGGCCGACGCCGGCGCCGGGCGGCAGCCGGTCCCCGGCCTCGTACGCCTCAGTCACCGCGGTGAGCCGGTCGAGCGCCTGCTCCCGCGCCTCGCCGACGGTGTGATTGGTCACCGAGACGTGGACCAGCAGGCCGAGGAGCGCGGCGAGCGCGCAGCACATCACGGTGATGAACGCGGCCGCCTTCCAGGTGAGGGTGGCCGTCCACCGCGGCAGGGCCGGTCTCACGAGGCGCTCTCGGACGGCACCGGCGACCTCGTCGGCCGCGGGGTCCCCACCCGCAGGATCTCGTCCCGGGTCGCCAGCATCGCGTGCTGGTGCCGGTCCCACGTCCACACCGTCCGGTACTCGTATCCCGGCAGCGTCGACGGCGAGCGGATGATCACGGCCCGGCCCGCCAGCTCGACCCCGGCCGTGCTGTCCGAGGTCCCCATGATCTGGACCAGCTCGTGCCTCGTGAACGTGTACACCCGCACCGCCAACTGGTTCCCGGGGAAGCGGATGCCCAGCACCATGTCGTCCTTACCGTCGCCGGTGAGGTCCCGGTAGTACGCCCGCAGCACCGGGCACCTCGCGCCGCCCGCGCCCTTGCCGCCGCAGTCCTCCAGGCGGTCGGCGGTCTCGGCGTACAGGGCGTGCGGGCCGGTGTACTCGTCCGGATGCGCGGCCACCTCCGCGCGCACCACGTCGAGCGGGTCCACCCGGTGGATGTCGTCGCCCGGCGCGGTCACGCCTGCGACCGTCTCGGTGTCCGCCTCCCCGTAGTCGAGCGCGGGCGTCGAGGCGGGCGGCACCTCGGGCCAGAGCCGGGTCGGTCCGACGGCCGTCGGTGTCGCCCCGGCCCCGCGCAGGTCACCGGCGTCGCCGCAGGCCGTGCCGGTCACCAGGAGGAGGACGGTGAGCGCGGCGAGAGCGGTGGCGGTGCGCGGGCCCGCCGGGGTGGCTCGGCGGGGGCGGGCGTCGTCCAGGCGGTGACCGTAGTGGTGAGGGTGGGGCTGGCGGTGGCGGTGCGGGCGGTCGGGTGTCACTGCGCTCCTGCGTGCGGGCCGGCCTCGCCCCGGCGGGTCGTCGGGCGACGGAACCGGTCGCCGCCGCCCGCTACACCCTATTCGCGTTGTATGCGCTCTTCGCGGGAAAGCCCGGTATGTCCACCCGGCGTCGACGCCGACGCCGTCGGCCGCCGACACGGCCGCCTGTCCGCCGTCGCCTGCCCGGTCCGGTCACCGGACACCGGTCACTCGGTGAGTTCCTCCAGCAGCCGCGCCGTCGCGAGCCCCGCCCGCAGGTACTCCACGAACAGCTCGTTGTGCAGCGCCCAGGGCGAACGGCGCGAGCGGATGAGCCGGATCACGTCCTCGGGGGCGTGACCTGCGCGGACGAGGGCGTGCGCCACGACGAGCCCCGAGCGGTTGTAGCCGTGGTAGCAGCGGACGAGCACCCGCCGGCCCTCGTCGAGCGCCTCGCACGCGGTCTGCGCGAGGCGCATCACGCCCGCCAGTTGCGTACCGTCCAGGGGGCCGTCCGGGATCGGCCACACGTGGTGCTCCACGCCCGGGTCCGGACCGTGCCCGGGAAGCCGCAGCAGCGTCAGGACCACGTCGAACTCGTCGTGGACCACCGCGAACTCGTGCTGCCCCGAGTTCGCCCTGAACTCGTGGCCGCCCATCCACAGCCCCGGCACGATCTCGCTCCACGGGCTGCCCGGAACCGGTACGTCGGAGTGCTTCCCGCGGGTGCGCAAAGGTGCCTCCCCCTCACGGCCTGCGAGGCCTCAGGCCCTGCCAAGTCCTCCCAAAGGTAACCGGCTTCTTGCCCCTGGAGCACCCCTCCTGTTCCCATGGTCATGGGGTGATGGTGCATGAACCGACTGCGCGTCATACCGACCTGGCGGCACGGCCGGGAGCGGCTGTACGTCTGCCACACGGACGGCAGGAACGTCGCCTGGTACGACAGGGACGCGGCCCGGGTGAACCTGCTCAGCGAGGACCGGCGCGAGGACGTGCTCGACGCGCTCGGGCCCTTCCTCACCGGGCCGGTGACGGTGGGACCGCCGCCCGTCCCGACGCCCGCCGAGCTCGCCCGGCTCACCCTGCATCCCGACGACGACCTGGCGCCCAACCGGCCGGGCGAGGCGCTGCTGGTCGCCCTCGACCGCGACCCCGGGCCCGCCCACCGGCTGCGGGCCGATCCGCGGCGGCGGGCGCTGGCCACCGAACAGGCGGTGGGGGAGGCGCTGGACGGGCTGGAGGGCGCGGGGTGGCACACGCTGCACTCGGTGCCGCTCCCCGGCGGCGACCGCATCCACCACCTCGTCATCGGCCCCGGGGGACTGTTCTCCGTGCGGACGCTGTACGCCCGCAAGCAGCGCGTCCTCGTCGCCGATCCCATGGTGACCGTCGGCCGCCGGGAGCCGTATCCGCTGCTGCGGGCGGTACGGGCGGAGGCGGACCGCGCGTCCTACGCCCTCACGGCCGAGGTCCACCCCGTACTCGTGCCGGCCGGACCCAGCGCCGTGACGGTGACCGCCGCGCCGCGCGCGGTCCGCATCCTGCGGGACACGGACGTGCCGTCCCTGGCCCGCCTCGGCGGCGTCCTGAAACCGGCGGACGTGGAGGCGCTCCACGCGATGGCAAGGGACCGCCGGACGTGGTCACGCGTGTGAACTGACGGGGGCGGGCGGGCGTGGGTGCGGTGTCCCGCGGTGTCCGTCGGGGCGCTGTACGGCGGTGGGTGGGTCGGGGCCGGGCCGGTACATCCGGCCGTCGGTAGTTGGTGTCGGCGTCGGTCACCAGCGTTGCTCGGTTGCGTACGTCCCGTACCCGACGGCCATCTGATGTACCGGCACGGCCCCTTCCGCCGGATCGCGGCTGCGGGTCGATGGCGGCCGAGGCGCGGGGGCGCGGGCCCGGTGGTCCCGGTGCGGGCGTGCGTGCCGCTCGGGGCGATGGGGGTTCCTCCGCTTGAGCGGAGGCGAGAGTGGGGGAGGGCGGGCGCAGGCGGCAACCCGCCGCCGCCGGGTTCGCCGCCCTGCCCCGGCGCCGGGGGCTGGATGTACGTCGGGGGAGTGGGCCCACGGGCGGCATCCCGAGGCGCTGGACTCGCCGACCCGAAATGCAGAGCGCTGGTGACCTTGGGTGTGTGGGGCCTCGCGGGTGGTGCTAGGCGTACCTGGGGAAGTCGGCCCGCGCGGGCGGCACCGGCGTAGGTGCCGCGCCCGCCATCTCGTCCCCCGAACGCGGATCACGGCGCCCGGCGGTGAGAGGCCGAGGGAGCGCCCGCAACTTTCCTCAAGGCGTCCGGCGGAGCCCCGCGACGAGAAGCCTCACCAGCCGCCGCGCGTCATAGCGCGCGTCACTGTCCGCTCCGATGCAGAGGTTCCCGACCCCCCGCATGAACTCGAGCGGCTGCACGTCGTTCCGGATCTCCCCGGCGGCCGCCGCGGCCGCGATCAACTCCCCGCACACCGGCACGAGCCGGTCGAGGAAGTACGCGTGGAGCGCCTCGAACCCGGCGCTGTCGGACCGCAGCACCGCCGCGAGCCCGTGCTTGGTGACGAGGAAGTCCACGAACCGGTCGATCCACTCGCCCAGCGCGGCATACGGGCCGGCGCTGTCGGCCAACAGCGCCGGTCCCGCCTCGGCGCACGCCTCCACCTGGTGCCGGTAGACGGCGATGATGAGGTCCGCCCGGGTCGGGAAGTGCCGGTAGATCGTGCCGAGGCCGACCCCGGCCTCGGCGGCGATGTCCCGCACGGGCGCCTCCACGCCGGACCGCACGAACACCGCGGCGGCCGCGTCGAGCAGGGTCCCCTCGTTGCGCCGCGCGTCCCTCCGCTTGGACCGGGCGGGCCGCCCCGCGCCCTCGTCGCCGTCGCTCACCGCGCACTCCTTCCACCTCGCGCTTGCTAAAGCGGAACGTTGTTCCGTATCGTTTCCGGAACGAGGTTCCGTTTGCTCATGATGGCAGAGCGCGTACCCGTGACCAAGTCACGCCCTGCTCCGAAACCGAAGGACGTACGGCCATGCCCGACTCGAACACCGCGACCCTGTCCGACCTCGCGGGACCGTCCACCACGGTCGTCTCCGCGAAACCCGTGATCCTCCCGGCCCCCGGCCGGGGTGAGGACCTCCAGGTCCGGGTGTCCGCGCCCGCGACCGGCGGCGGACTGCCCGTGATCGTCCTCTCCCACGGCTACGGCTCGTCGATGGACGGCTACGCCCCGCTGGCCGACTTCTGGGCCGCCCACGGCTTCGCCGTCCTCCAGCCCACCCACCTCGACTCCAGGACGCTCGCCATACCCGCCGACGACCCCCGTACGCCGCGCATGTGGCGCTTCCGGATCGAGGACGTCCGGCGCGTCCTGGACGAACTGGACGCCCTGGAGGCCGCCGTACCGGGCCTCGGCGGCCGGATCGACCGGAGCCGGGTCGCCGTGGCGGGCCACTCCTGGGGAGCCCAGACGGTGAGCGCGCTGCTGGGCGCGCGGGTCCTGGACGCCGAGGGGGTTCCGGGGGAGGACATGTCCGACCCCCGGGTGACGGCGGGTGTGCTGCTCGCCCTGACCGGCAGGGGCGGCGCGGACCTGTCCCCGTTCGCCGCCGAGCACTTCCCCTTCATGAACCCGTCCTTCGACGAGATGAAGAAGCCGGCGCTCGTCGTCGCGGGGGACCAGGACCGGTCCGCGCTGACCACCCGGGGCCCCGACTGGTTCACCGACCCGTACGTCCTCAGCCCGGGAAGCAAGAGCCTGCTCACCCTCTTCGGGGCGGAGCACTCGCTGGGCGGCGTCTCCGGCTACGACGCGGCCGAGACGACGGACGCGAGCCCCGGGCGCGTCGCCCTGCTCCAGCACCTCACCTGGGCCTATCTGCGCACGGCCCTGACCCCCGAGGACGACAGCTGGCCCAGGGCGGTCGCCGTACTGCGCGACACCCCGGACCCGCTGGGCCGCCTCCGGAGCAAGTAGACGACGCCCTGGACTACGCCGACCGGTCCGGGCGCCCGATAGTCCCCCGTCCGCCGACGGCTCACGTCCGCCGAGGGCTCACGCGGGGAGCGCCCGAGCGTGGCCGGGATCCAGCAGCGGCGCCAGCAGGTCGCCGTACCGTTCGAGGCGGGGCTCGATGTCGGCGGCCAGGAACACCAGGTGACCGGGGTCGGTGCACTCCGCGACCTCGTCCCACGTCACCGGCGCGGAGACGCTCGGCTCGGCCCGCGCCCGCAGCGTGTACGCGGTCGCGGTCGTCTTCTTGGCGGCGTTCTGGCTGAAGTCGACGAACACCTTGCCGGGCCGCAGGCTCCGCGTCATGCGGTGGGTGACCCGCCCGGCCAGCGCCGCCTCTGCCTCCACGGCGAGCCTCTTCGCGTACGCCGTGACGGCCTCCGACGGGGTCGGCTCGATCCCCGCGAGCAGATGCAGCCCCTTCGACCCGGACGTCTTCGCGTACGCCTCGATCCCGTCCGCCGCCAGCCGGTCCCGCAGCCACAGCGCGACCTCGCAGCACTCGACGACGGTCGCGGGCGCCCCCGGGTCGAGGTCGAAGACCATCCGGTCGGCGAGTCCCGGAGTCTCGATCCGCCACTGGTGCGTGTGGAACTCCGTGACGAGGTTCGCGGCCCACATTAGGCTGGCCAGGTCCTGCACGATGACCATCCGGGCGGGCCCCTCCGAACGGGGGACCTCGGCCGTGGTGACCCAGCCGGGCGTACCGGGCGGCACGTTCTTGGCGAAGAAGACCTGGCCGTCCGGGCCGTCCGGGTAGCGGAGGAAGGACAGCGGCCGGGCCCGGAGGTGCGCCAGCAGCGCGCCGGCGTTGGTGGCGTAGTAGTGCAGCAGCTCGCCCTTGGTGAAGCCGGTCGCCGGATACAGGACCTTCTCCAGGTTGCTCAGCGTGAGCCGTCGCCCCTCCACCTCGGTAATCGGCGTCATACGATGAGAATCCCACGAAACCGGCTGATAACGACCGGAAAGGTACGGCACGTGAGATCCATCTGGAACGGCGCCATCTCCTTCGGCCTGGTCAGCATCCCGATCAAGGTGGTCAACGCCACCGAGAACCACTCGATCTCGTTCCGCCAGATCCACCTGGAGGACGGCGGCCGCATCCGCTACCGCAAGGTCTGCGAACTGGAGGACCGCGAGGTCACGACGGGTGAGATCGGCAAGGGCTACCAGGACGCCGACGGCACGATCATCCCCATCACCGACGACGACCTGGCCCAGCTCCCGATCCCCACGGCCAGGACCATCGAGATCGTCGCCTTCGTGCCGGCCGAGCGGATCGACCCGCTCCAGATGGACACGGCGTACTACCTCTCCGCGAACGGGGTCCCCGCCGCGAAGCCGTACACCCTGCTGCGCGAGGCGCTGAAGCGCAGCAACAAGGTCGCCATCGCCAAGTTCGCCCTGCGCGGCCGGGAGCGCCTCGGCATGCTGCGCGTCGTCGACGACGTCGTCGCCATGCACGGCCTGCTCTGGCCGGACGAGATCCGCGCGCCGGAGGGGGTCGCCCCGGACGCCGGTGTCACCGTGCGCGACCAGGAACTGGACCTGGCCGACGCCCTGATGGACACCCTCGGCGAGGTCGACCTCGAAGAGCTGCACGACGACTACCGCGAGGCGGTCGAGGAACTCATCGCCGCCAAGGCCGCCGGCGGGGAGGCGCCCGGCCCGCCGGCGGACGAGAAGTCCGGCGGCAAGGTGCTCGACCTGATGGCGGCGCTGGAGAAGAGTGTGCGCGCCGCGAAGGAGTCCCGCGGCGGGGACACGGGCGGAAAGACGGAGGCGGGGGAGGACGCGGAGGTCACGCACCTCACCGAACGCAAGCGGCCGGCGAGGAAGACGGCCTCGCGCAAGTCCGCGGGCGCCGCCCCGAAGGACGTCGGCGGCAAGAAGTCCACCTCGACGGCGAAGAAGACCCCGGCGAAGAAGACGACGGCCGCGAAGTCGACCGCCGCCAAGGACTCGGGCACGAAGACGGCGGCCTCGAAGAAGACGACGGAGAACTCGAAGAAGACGGCGGAGAAGAAGTCGGCGCCGTCCAAGAAGACGGCAGCGAAGAAGACCACGGGCACCACGGCGAAAACACCGACCAAGAAGGCAGCGCCCCGCAAACGTGCGTCGGCCTGAGGGTCACGGGGTCCCGGTACGCGGTACCTGGCCTGGCGGTCACCGGGCCCCGGTACCGGCCTGACGGTCACCGGTACGCGGCCTGACGGTCATATGGTCCCGGTACCCGGCCTGACGGTCACCTGGTCCCGATACGCGGTACCTGAGATGCGCCCTGACGGTCACTTGGTCCCGGTGCGGCGCGGGGCCAGTACGGCGTTGTGGCCGCCGAAGCCGAAGGAGTTGCTGAGGGCGAGGTCGTCGAGGGCCGGGAGCGAGACTGGCTCCCACTCTCTCAAGCCGGCATTCACCCTGGTCAGCGCTTAACCCCCGCTGATCCTCGGCGAGTGCCCCGGCATCCGAACCTGCGCACACGGCTCCGGAGGCCGCTTACGGGAATGGCGAACCAGCAGGTCAGGGGACCGGACTATTCGTGGACAGAAGATCCCGTCCACGAATAGTCCGCGCCTGACTGTTCTGCTACTCCAAGATGTCGAGCGAGGGGAGGCTGTCCACGATCCTCATCGTCTCCAGGCTGACCGTGACGATTCGCTTGAGCAGGTCGATGATGTAGCGCGGATCGTCAGACCAGTCGTTGGGATCGTTGATGATCTCCGACGCCTTATCCACCTTGACCTGGTAGCGATCGATGATCCACTCGATCGCGGATCGGGCACCGAGCTGGTAGCGGTACGCTTCCTCGGGGATGTTGGTCAGCTTGACCCGCGTGTTGTAGACAATGGTCGACCGGTCAGCCTGCCCCTTGATCTTCGGGATCTTCATCTTGGCGACCCGGTACAGCTCGCTTGGGGGTGTGGCGGACGCGTCGCCGGTCACCGTCTCCAGGATGCCCTTGTACGGCTGGGCCTGCTCATAGTTGATGTGCAGGTCGGCGAGCTTACGGCCGGCCTCGGCGAAGCCGTGGAAGTCACGCACCTTGGGGATGCGCGGCAGCGACTTCTTCAGGTCTGCGGCGAAGCGCTCGCAGTACTCCGGGGAATGGAGCAAACCATAGGTGTAGTAGAAGGCGTCATCCTTGGTGATGGTCAGGTCGGGGTACGCCTTGCGGTAGCCAGCCAAGACAGCGTCGGTGATGTTGTCGATGCGCTCGTAGCTGCCATCGGCATCACCAAAGTCGAAGCCTCCCTGGACGGCCAGTTCCCGGTATGTGTAGCGAGGGAAGAAGAACCCTCCCTTTCCGAATAGGTCAAGGCAGGGCAGGGCGTCGGTTGCGAGCAAGGTGAACTCACTCGTCGCGTGGAAGCCGTTGACGTAGAACCCGAAGTTCTCCCGGTCTGGTGTCGGGAACATCTGTGGCAGCTTACCGGGACGGTCGTTGAGATTCTGCTCGAAGTAGACATGCTGCCGACAGAAGGGGCGGTAGAGGCTAGAAATCAAACGGTTTGAATCGAACTCAACTTTTTGCCCCCGCGCAACCTTGGGAATTAGAGTAGAGGACCAGCTGATCTTCTTTTGGTCGAAATCAATGAATCTCTCCACATCTGCAACGCTCGGAGTTGCATTCGCCCGAACCCTGCAGTGGTCAGCAAAATCCTCAACCTGGCCATTATAGAATTCGATCATGGATTCCACGTTTTCGCCAAGCTTCCGCGCGGAGAAGTTGTAGACCCAAGCATCGCGGTTGGTTTTGAGTCCGCCAGAATGCAGTGCGAAAATGGGCGCCGCCGCCGGGCTCTTATCCTTGTCGCCGATCGCCTGGAAGTTTGCGAAGCGTTCGTCACGCTGGTTGATCCAGTCGCCGTCGGCGTTCGGGAGGAGTTGCTCCCACTCCACGACTTCCAAACTTTGCGAGCCGATGATGCGGAGCTTGTCTTCACGGCTGAGGTAATCGCCGATGTCCCGGTAGTACAACTGGCAATCCGCTGCCATGCCGGCACTCTGCTCGCCCTTGACCAGAATCAGGATGGCCACGGTGTTACGGCTGCCCGACTCGAAGACGTTACCCGCTTCCTTTTTCCGCTGCTCACCAGCGGTACGTGCATTCCCGCGCAGGTTGTAGCAGTAGATCGCATCGAACTCCTCGGCTAGCGACTTGCGCAAGCCGTCGGCCGTGTTGCCGTCGATATAGCCGCCGTTGGAGACGAAGGCGACTACGCCTTCTTCCTTGATGCGGTCGGAGGCCCAGCGGATAGCACGGATGTAGGAGTCGTAGAGCGAGTTTTTGAGGGTCGCCGTCGACTGAGCGGCGTATGTCTCCTGGATGCGGCTATCCAGGGTCTCGTATTTAAGGTTCTTGTTGTCGTCGTTCTGGCTATCCTGCCCCACCGAGTAGGGCGGGTTGCCGATGACAACTGTGATCGGCTGGGCCTTCTGCTTCTTCGCTCGCTCGCTGTTGCCTTCCAGGACGTCCATACCGTCGAGCTTTGCCGTGCCTTCCGCAAGCTGGAACGTATCCGCCAGGACGATGCCCTCAAACGGTCGGTAGTCCCCACCGGCGAGGTCGTGAAAGGCTGCCTCGATATTGACGGCCGCGATGTAGTACGCGAGCAGCACGATCTCGTTGGCGTGCAGTTCGCTGGTGTACTTGCGCAGTAGGTCGTCGGGCTTGATGAGCCCGGACTGGAGGAGGCGGACGGGGAAGGTGCCAGTGCCGACGAAGGGATCGATGATCTGCACACCCTCGTCGGACAGGGACTTGCCGAAGTGTTTGGTCAGTGCCTGTTCGGTGGAGCGGATGATGAAGTCGACGACCTCGATCGGGGTGTAGACGATGCCCAGGGCGTCAGCAGTCTTGGGCAAGGCCGTCTTGAAGAACTTGTCGTACAGCTCGACGATGACGCGCTGGCGTCCCTCGTGGTTGTCGATGTCCTGAGCGCGGACCTTGACCGAGTGGTAGAAGCTCTCCAGGGTCTTGGCCTCGGCATCAAGCCCCTGGTCGTCGAGGATGTCAAGCATCCCCTGCATGGCCCTGGAGACCGGGTTGTGCTCAGCGAAGCCGTAGTCCTTGAACAAGGCGTCGAAGACGGGCTTGGTGACGATGTGCTGGGCGAGCATGTCGACCGCCGCGTCATCGGTCACGCCTGGGTTGATGGTCGCCCGCAGCTCGGCGACGAACTCCTCGAACGTAGCCCGCTTGTCAGGAAGAATGAGCGCGGCCTTGATACGGGTGACGTGGCGCTCGGCGATCTGGGCGATGTCCTTGGCCCAGACCTCCCAGTACTGACGCTCACCGACCTTGTCGACGATGCGGGCGTAGATGGCATCTCGCCAGTCGCTTATGGAGAACAGGGCGTCCTGGATGTGCTGGGCGCCCTGGGCTTCCTTCTCCTTGGAGTCCTCCGCGGTGCTGGAGCCGTCCCTGTCGCCGACCGCCTCGTCACCCGCACCGATGTGCCCGATGCCGATAATCTCGGGCTTCTTCTTGTTTAGCTCGATCTGGTTGACGGTCGCGTTGAAGCGGTCATCGTGGGCACGCAGCGCCTGAAGGACCTGCCAGACGGTCTTGAAGCGCTGGTTGTCCGCGAGCGCCTTCTCCGGGGTCATCCCGGCAGGGACGGCGACGGGCAGGATGATGTAGCCGTAGTTCTTGCCCGGCGCCACGCGCATGACGCGCCCAACGGACTGCACAACATCGACGACGGAGTTGCGCGGGTTGAGGAACAGCACCGCATCGAGGCTGGGGACATCCACGCCTTCGGACAGGCAGCGAGCGTTGGTCAGGATGCGGGCGTTGCTCGGACCGGGGTCCTGCTTGAGCCAGTCGAGGAGCCGGTTGCGCCGCAGGGTGTTGAACGTGCCGTCGACGTGTTCAACCTCGCAGTGCAGCACGTCGTCATCAGCGTCGTCGTACGCGTCGACGACCTCGTTGAACCGCTCCATGATCGCCTTGGAGTCGGCGATAGAGCGGGAGAACGCGACGGCCCGCTTCATCGGGGCGTCATCCTTGCCGAACCCGGAGCCATCGGCGAAGGTGCCGGTGCGCTTGGCCAGGGCGTTCCAGCAACCGATGATCTTCGCCGCGTCGTCGATCCGTAGTTCGGAGTCGCCGCCGGCGAGACCTTCCTGAAGGGTCTTGGCGACCACGCCTTCGTCGATGGTGAGGATGAGGACCTTGTAGTCGGTAAGCAAACCCTGCTCGACGGCCTTGCCGAAGCCGAGGCGGTGGAACTCAGGACCGTACTGCGCCTCGTTGTCCATCGAGGCGACGGCCGCGGAGGCGCCCTTGGCTTCCTGCTTGGTGTCGTCGCTGTACACGCGCGGGGTGGCGGTCATGTACAGCCGGCGGTCGGCGCCGATGAAGCTGTCGTCGTGGACGCGGACGAACGCGGACTCGTCGTGGCCGGACAGGGTGACGCCGGTGGTGCGGTGGGCCTCGTCGCAGAGGATCAGGTCGAACCGCGGCATGCCCTGCTTCTGGGCGGCGGAAATCGTGGCGATCGACTGATAGGTCGAGAACACGACGGTCAGGCCGGGGGCGGCCTCGACGCTGGCCATTTGCGCCATCAGCCGCTCGGGGCTGGTGGTCGCCGGCAGGGCGAGGTCGTGGGTCGACATGTCCTTGTCGTCGCCCTGGGCCTTTTGCTTGCCGACCTGGGCGTCGGAGCAGACGGCAAACGCACGCAGCGGGACCTTGGCCTCGTATGACCACTCACGCAGCGACTGCGAGAGGAGAGCGATGGAGGGCACCAGGAACAGGACGGTGGTGTGCTCACCCTGCCCGGCCTCGGCCCGCTCCTGCTGAAGCCGTTCGGCGATCTTCAGGCTGGTGAAGGTCTTGCCGGTGCCGCAGGCCATGATGAGCTTGCCGCGGTCATCCTTGGCGAAGCCGGCGAAGACGTCGTCGATCGCCGCCTTCTGGTGAGGACGCGGGGTCTTCTTGTCCCGCAGCGTCATCTGGACTTCGTGGTCGATGCCGGCCGCGGGCAGGTGCCATTCGACAGCGCTGTTCGCGATGCCGGCCAGTCCTATCCGGGTGACGGGGATCTGCTGGTCGCTGAGCGCGGCTTCGGCGTTGTCGCTCCACTTGTCCGTCGTGGAGATGATCACCCGACGGGTGAAGGCTCCCTTGCCGGAGGCCGTGAAGAAGGAGTCGATGTCTTCCTTGCGGATCGTGTGGTGCGGCTCGTAGAACTTGCACTGGATGGCGCAGAAACCGCCGGTCTCACGATCCTGTGCAACCAGGTCGATGCCCGTGTCGCGCTTGTCCTGCTCTGCCCCCGGCCAGTCGACCCACATCCACACCCGGGTGAACTGCTCGGTCCACTCCGGATCGGTGCTGAGGTACTGGACCATGAGCTCCTCGAAGCGGGTCCCCCGATCCCGGTTCACGGTGGATCCCTCACGGATCGCCTTGAGAACGTCGTGCACCGTCGTCGTGGTCTCAGTCAACTCGCTCCGCACCCCATCACCGTCCACGGCGCACCTGCCGGACGCCGGATTGTTCCCACCGAAAAGCTCCACAACTCTACTGCTCAAGTCCATGATCTAATTTCGATCAGGAACTTTCGATAGGGCTTTCAGTTGGCCCATCACGGGCAGTCCGCCCACGCAGCATCACCCACCACTCGCCCCGGCTCCCATCCCGTCTGCTGTCGACCCACACGCCGTGGAGCGGGCGTGGTTCAGGGCGTCAAGGTGGAGCGCGCCACTGTACGAACGACCTTGACGCCCTGGGCCGCGTCTGCTCGGCTCTGCCTGGGTCGATGGCAGGCGGGATGGGAGCTCCCCCTCGCATGCCACACTCGGCCGGCACTCGCGTACGGCGCCCCGTCCATCCCGGATGCAGGAGCGCCCCCGCCGGAGGCACTGTCTTGACCGCGGCGGCGTTCGTGCGGTGCTCGCCCCTCATAGCCCGGCCTTATCCCACTTGTGGACGCGCGTCGGCGCAGCGCCCGCAGCGCGGGCCGGAGGCATGAGCGCGGAGGGCGGCGGAGCCGGTAGCGCGCCCGGCGGAGCGGAGCGCAGCCGGGCTTGATGAAGTAGGGAAAGTTCTACCGCACTCATGATCGGCAGCCGCTCGATCGTGGCCTGTCGGCTCACTCCTCGACTCGGCTACCGTTCCATCCATGCCTTCTGCACTGGACACGCCTCAGGGAGCGGCCGAACTCGCCGAGTCCCTACTTCCCCAGCTCGGGAACCGTTGGCTGCACACGCAGGCTGTGGCCGCTCGGGCTCAGGAAGCCGCTGCCGCTGTGTCCGAGGCTGACCGTGATCTCCTCGTCGCTGCCGCGTGGCTCCACGACATCGGCTACGCACCCGAGCTGCGCGAGACCGGGTTCCATCCCCTTGACGGTGCCCGGCATCTCGAAGCGCTGGGTGCGCCGGCGCGCTTGGTGCGACTGGTCGCTCATCACTCGGGTGCCGTGTACGAAGCTGAGCAACGCGGGCTGTCGGCAGAGCTGGCCGTCTACAAGCGGGAGGACTCCCCGGTGCTCGACGCTCTGATCTTCGCCGACATGACCACGGGGCCCGCCGGGCAGTCCTTTGACTTCGACACCCGGATTGACGAGATCTTGGTCCGCTACGAACCGGGCAACGAAGTGCACAACGCGATCAGCAACGCGCGCCAGTACCTCCAGGCCGCCGTCGAGCGGACCCTGGGCCGCATGGCTCATCAGCCGATGTAGGGCTCCGCGCGGTCGGCCAAGCCGTGCTCGATCCGCATGCGCATCGACGGGTGGATGTTCAGCTCGTCCAGCCTGCTCGGATCGACAAACGCGACCTCTTTGCTCTCGCTGCTCGTCCGCAGCTGGCCGCCGACGATGCGGGCATGGAAGCAGATGGAGAACTGCTGGCGGACCTCGCCGTCGTCGTACGCCATGACGTGTCCGGGGTTCGTGTAGATCCCGATCAGGCCGGTGACCTCGACGTCGAACCCGGTCTCTTCCTTGGTCTCGCGTACAGCCGCGTCGGGTGCTGACTCGCCCAGATCGATGCCGCCACCGGGCAGGGCCCACAGGTCGTTGTCGGTCTTGTGGATCAGCAGGACCTCACCGGCCTCGTTGCGGGCAATGGCGGTCACGGAGGGGACGAGGCTGTTCGCCTTCGGGGCGTTCGGATCGTTGAAGTAGTCGACGCGTGCCATAGGTTCAGCGTTGCACGGTGGGGGCCTCTTATGCCTTCCGGCCCTGGTCCCACGCGTAATCGAAGCTTCGCATGTAGTGCCGGAACGTCCGTGCTCCCGGCAGGTACTTGAAGTGCATCACCGGATTCTGCCCTGCGGGAGCTCCCAGCACGTGAGGGTTCACCAGCACGTCGTCATCGAACCGGTAGATCGAGTTGTAGAGGATCGTGTCGTGCAGCCGGATTTCGACGCCGGGTGTCGACATGGCGGGCTGCAAGTACCGGCGAGTGATCCGCGCTCGTGCCGCCAGGTCGTCGCCGATGCCCTCCTCTTCGCCACGCTGCCGGATAGCCGCGGACTCCGGGTCGCCTAGCAGGATGCGGACCTGGGCGCCGGCCTTCGCCTTCTCGGCCAACTGGTCCGGCAGGTCCGGGTGGCTGTCGAAGAGGAACAGTCCCGCGTAGACGAGGATGTCGACCTGGTCCGTCGCCTTTTCGATCAGGGACGACCACAGAGGGGCAGGAACCGCGCCGCGGTGCGGGTAGTACGTGATCAGCTCCGAGGCGCTCGCTTTCTCGGCCTGCTTCTCGACTGAGGGCCAGACGTAGACCTCGTCAACGCCGAGGAAGCTCGCGGCCTTCCAACGGTGCCCCCGGTGCGGCGTCCGGTTCGTGGTGATCCAGCGCTCGACGCTCTTGGGGTCGACTCCGACGTGCTCGGCAACGGACTGGATCGTCTCGCCCTTCGCCGAAATCGCTGCACGCAGACGCTCGTTCGCCATGGCGTTCCCTTCGTTGGGACCCGTAGGGACGTTTTGACGGTAGCTCAGACGTCCCTAAACGTCCAGACGGACCGTGATGCGTCCACCCCCTCTCACGGTCCCCTGATCTCACCGACGAGACGTCGGCCAAAAGCTCACCACAGCAGGAGACAAGACGATGCGTCAGATTCCCGTGGACACCTCCGCTGCGACCGTGATGGTCGCCAAGACCCCGCAGCCCAAGGTCAAGGACCGCCGTACCGGCGAGATCGCCACCGACGCCGAGACCGGCGCGACGATGATGACTGTGGACGTGATGTTCGCGGCGAATGACGAGGTGGAGATCCTGTCCATCGCCGTCCCGGAGCCGGGCATCACCGGCGAACTGGCCATGGGCACGCCGGTCGCGCTCACGGGCCTGATCGCCCGGCCGTGGGAGAACGACTTCAACGGCCAGAAGCGGCACGGCATCGCCTTCCGCGCCGTCGCGGTCACGTCCCTCGTCGCCGCTGCCGCGAACTCCAAGGCTGCCTGATCATGACTGCCTTCACGGTCGCTCTGGTGCTGGTCGTCGCCGCTGCGGGTCTCCTGCGGTGGCGGCGCCCGGCCTGGTACTGGCTGACCTTCGGCGTCACCGTCGCCGCGTTGCGGGTCCTGGTCCGCTACAGCTCCGTCATGGACGCCTGCGGCCTGACGGTCCCGCCCCCGCGCTGGCGCCTGGCCCTGGCCCGGGTCACCAACCGCCCCATGCCGCAGTCCCGACCGCCGCGCATCCTGCGCTTCCGGCCGACCCGGACCGGCCTGGTCCTTCGGCTGGGCCTGCGCCCCGGACAGGACGCCTTCGACATCGCCGCCGCCTCGGACCGGCTGCGCCACTCCTTCTCCATGTACGGCGTCACCTCGCGTGAGGTCCGCTCGGGTGTCGTGGAGGTACGGATGACCGGCTATGACGTCCTCAAGCGGGTGCAGATGCCTGTCAAGGTCGACAGCCGCCCGATGCGGGTCCCCGTCGCACTGCGGCAGGACGGCTCGGTGCACTACCGCGACTACCGCGCCGTGCCGCACGCCCTCACCCTCGGCGCCACCGAGTCGGGCAAGTCTGTGTACCAGCGCAACCTAGTCGCCGGGCTCGCCCCGATGGAGGTCGCCCTGGTCGGCATCGACTGCAAACAGGGGGTCGAGCTGTTCCCGCTGGCGCGCCGGTTCTCCGCCCTGGCCGACAACCCCGACACCGCCGCCGACCTCCTCGACGCGCTCGTGTCTCGCATGGAAGGGGTCTACCAGCTCATCCGCGCTGAGCAGCGCATCACGGCCGCCGTCCCCAATGCCGAGATAGCCGCTGATATCTGGGACCTGCCCGAGCACCTGCAGCCCGTCCCGGTCGTGGTTCTGGTCGACGAGGTCGCCGAATTGGCCCTGTTCGCCAGCAAGGACGAGGAGAAGCGGCGCGACCGCATCATCACCGCGCTGGTCCGCCTCGCCCAGCTCGGCCGCGCGGCCGGCATCTACCTGGAGATCTGCGGGCAGCGATTCGGCTCCGAACTCGGTAAGGGCATCACCATGCTCCGCGCCCAGCTCACCGGCCGCACCGCCCACCGCGTCAACGACGAAACCAGCGCCAACATGGCCTTCGGCGACATCGCCCCGGACGCTGTCCTCGCCGCCATCCAGATCCCCGCCGAGCTGCGCGGCCTCGCCGTCGCGGGAGACTCCACCGGCGGCTGGCACCGCATCCGCGCCCCGCACACCTCCCTGCGTCAGGCCGTGAACATCTGCAACCGGTACGCCGACCGCACCCCGGCCCTGCCCGAACTGGCCCCCTTCCGGCCCGGGCTGACCAGCGCCTCCGAGGCTCCGGTGCCGCTTTCCAAGACGGCTCCTGTCACGGCCTGACTCCCCCCGCTCCACGGTCGGCGCGACCGCCCTTCGCGCCAGGTCCCTACCCCCGCCATGCCTGATGGAGGACGCCATGGCCGAACGGGAAACCACCCGCACCACGATGCGGTTCTACCTGACCACCCACAAACGACACTGGGTCAAGCTCACTGATCACCCGTTGTTTTTGAAGTCGGAGCATTTCGCCATGGCCCGCGCGCTGCCTGAAGCGCGTGGCCCGTACGCGGTCGACTCTGGGGGCTTCACCGAATTGCAGCGCCATGGCCAGTGGACGCGCAGCCCGCGGCAGTACGTCGATGACCTGCGCCGCATCTGGGAGCACGTCGGTCCCTACGACTGGGCTGCCCCGCAGGACTGGATGTGCGAGGACCTGATCATCCACGGCGGCACGGCCGGACAGCTGCGTTTCGCCGGAACGCACCTGAGCGTGGTCGAGCACCAGCGCCGCACCGTGGCTAACTTCCTCGACCTGCGCTCGCTCGCCCCAGACCTGCGGATCATCCCGGTCCTGCAGGGCCGCACCATCCCCGACTACGAACGCTGCTTGGAGATGTACGAGCGGGCAGGAGTCGACCTGCTCCGTGAGCCCACAGTGGGACTGGGCTCAGTGTGCCGGTTGCAGTCCACCCGTGAGGGCGCCGCCATCGTCACCGCCATGGCCGCCCACGGGCTGCGTCTGCACGGCTTCGGCTTCAAAACCCTTGGCCTGGCCAAGGTCGGCCACCTGCTCGTCTCGGCGGACTCCGCCGCTTGGAGCTCTCACGCCCGCTACCGGCCTGCCATGCCCGGCCACACGCACAAGAACTGCGCCAACTGCATGGACTACGCCCTTCGCTGGCGCACCCGGGTCCTCGCCGCCACGCGGTCCGCAGCACCGGTCACGAGCCGTGGTGCCTCGCACGGACAACTGCCCCTGTTCTGAACCGAAGGAGGTGATGTCATGTCTCGCTCGATCCGTGTAGACGCCGTGCTGATCCAAGCTGTGATCGCCGGTGCGCTGTCCTTCGCACATCTGCACGACCTGGCGGCTGCTGCCGGACAGGACGGCTGGAAGGCATGGGCCTACCCGGTCAGCGTCGACCTGCTCCTGGTCGCCGCCTGGCGACGGCTGCGGAGCGAGGGGCCGTCCCGGCTGGCCTGGTGCTGGTTCCTCATCGCCCTGTTCGCGTCGCTCGGCGCGAACGTCGCCACCGCTGGATTCCTCGACCTGGCCGACCCGCCTGCTCTGCTGCGCCTGGGCATCGCCGGATGGCCCGCGCTCGCTTTCCTGGGCGGAACCCTCCTGGCCCACTCCACCGTCCACCAGCTCCCGAATGCGCCGGCACCTGCCTCAGCGCCGGAAGCCGACACCACGGGCGACCGCGAACCGGCCCAAGACCCGCAGTCCGCCCCGGCCCTGGTCGAGGAACCGCCGGCGCTTCCGCCCGCCGAGCCCGCACCCGCGGTTCCCGCCGTCCTCATCGACCACGCTCGCAAGGTCGCCGCCGACTACCGCGACCGCACCGGTGCCCCGATCGACACCGAGACCCTCCGCGCCCGCCTCGGCGTCCCGCCCCACCTCGCCGACGCCATCGCCGCTCAACTCGCCTGACCAGGAAGGAGAACCGCTGTGCCCGCCCGCGACCACTTCCACTCCGTGATGCGGATCGGCCCCGTGCAGATCGGCACCCACCGCGACCGCCACGGCCGGACCGCGCATGCCGCCGTGTGCACCGCCGACCGCTGCGGCTGGTCCGCCGACTACTCCAGCCAGACCGCCGCCCAGCTCGCCGCCCGCACCCACCGCTGCCGCGTCCGCTAGGAGATCACCGCCATGCAGGTCCCGCTCTGGTTCGCCCTGGCCGTCGTCGGCTACCTCGGCTGCAAGCTCATCCGCCCGCCGCTCTGGCTCGTCCTGGTGCTCCTTCTCGGCGGCTACCTCATCGCCGACAGCCTCCTCGCCCCGGTCATCGACACCGCCATCAAGTAGGGAGAACCACCATGCTCCGCCCCAAGATCCCGACTATGCCCACCCCGCCCGGGCTCGTCTCCCGGCCCGCCGTGATCGAGCCGACCGCCGTCATCCAGCACACCCCCGTCACGCCCGCCCCGGTCCCGCCCGCCTCGCCGCCCCGGCCGACGGTGCAGCTCACCCCGGGATCGGTGCTCGCCCTCGTCGGTGGCGGCACGGCCGTGGTCCTGGTCGTCGGCGCCGTCCTGGTCTCTATGCTCCTGGCGGTCGCCGTCACCGGCGCCTCGGTCGCCGTCTGCGCCCTGGTCATCCGCTCGCTCATCTCCTCCCAGCACCGCCGCTGAACGGCCCGGAGGCGACGCACAAGCCGCCAAGCACGCCACCGCCTCTGGGACCGCGTCCGGAACGCCAACCGCTATCGCCAGGGAGAACGTCATGGACCTCAACACCACTGCGAGCATCGTGCCGTTACTCGGCTGGGCCGTGCACGGCGGCATCCTCGCTCGCCGTCTCGCCTGCGCCCGCCGCGACCCGCTCACCGGCCTGCACACCCGTGCCGGATGGACCGACCGCGCCGAACACTGCATCCGCCGGCACCCGAACGCCGCCGTCCTCCTGGTCGACCTCGACCACTTCAAGAACCTGAACGACACCAACGGCCACCCCGCCGGGGACGCTGCACTCGTCGCCATCGCCGACAGGCTGCGGGCCTGGTGCGGACACAACGGCACCGCTGGCCGCCTGGGCGGGGACGAATTCGTCGCCGTGATCCGGGACCTGGCCGCCGTCGACCTCGACGCCCTCAGTGCCGCACTGCACCGGCCACTGACCTACGGCGGTGCATCTCTGCCGCTGGCCGCCTCGGTCGGCGTCTGCCCCGTAGCGGATCTCGCGGCGCCCGTCCTGACAGACGCGCTCAGCGCCGCTGACGCGGCCATGTACGCAGCCAAGGGCCGCAGCCGCCGGGGCTCCCACACCACTCGCTGAAAGGCCACCGGGTGGCGCACAAGCCGCCAAGCACGCCGCCACCCGGGGCCGTTCCTTCCAACCGCAATCGAAAGGAACCACCATCATGGCCCACCTCAGCCCGCGCCCGCCCAGGATCTGCCCGGCCTGCGACGGCTTCGCCTCCGTCGCCGTCACCCTCGGCGGACGCGACCACCGTGGCCACCTGCGCACCATCACCGCGCACTGCACGGCCTGCCAGGGCACCGGCACCGCCCCCATCCGCCGCGGCCGGGAGGGCGCCCGTGCCTGAGCAGCTGCTCGACCCGGTCACCCTCGGCGACCTGCTGAGGGTGGCTTCGGCCGACGACTTCGACCGCTGGGAAGACCAGATCCGTCGCACCGGCGGCTGCTCCGACCCGATCCACCTCACGGGGTGGACGCTCACCAAGGACAAGACCACCGGCGAGACCCTGCACCACTACTCCACCGAGAACGAGCCGGGCGGACGGCTCCGCCTCGCCTGCGGCAACCGCCGGGCCTCCCGCTGCCCCTCCTGCGCCTGGACCTACGCGGGCGACACCTACCACCTCATCCGCGCCGGCCTCGCCGGGGACGACCGCCGCGACATCCCCGCCACCGTCCGCGACCATCCCCGCGTTTTCGCCACCCTCACCGCCCCCTCCTTCGGCCCCGTCCACAACCAGCCCGACCGGGGCATCTGCCGCTGCCGCGTCCGCCACACCGCCGACGATCCCGCACTCGGCACGGCCCTCGACCCGAGCACCTACGACTACGCGGGCGCAGTGCTGTTCAACAACCACGCCGGACAGCTCTGGCAACGTTTCACCAACCGGCTCCGCCGGGAAGTCGCCGCCCGCGCCGGCATCTCGCAACGGGAGCTGAAGGAAGCAGCCCGGATCTCCTATGGCAAGGTCGCCGAGTTCCAAAAGCGCGGGGCCCTGCACTTCCATGCCGTCATCCGCCTCGACGGCCCCGACGGGCCATACACCCCGCCTCCGGCCTGGGCAACGGTAGGTCTCCTTGAGGACGCGATCCGGGCCGCCGCTGCGCACTCCTACACCTCGGTCTCCGTCCCGGCCGCCGCCGACCAACCCTCCCGTACCTTTCGCTGGGGCACCCAGCTCGACGTCCGCCCCGTCAAGGCCTTCGGGGACGGATCCGACATCACGGAACAGGCCGTCGCCTCCTACGTCGCCAAGTACGCCACCAAGGCCGCCGAGAACACCGGCACCCTCGACCGCCGCATCGGGGAGCTCTCCGAACTCGACCGCCACAAAATCCCGGACCACACCCGCCGCCTCATCGAGGCCTGCAAGCAGCTCGACCCGCTGTACCCCGAACGCCGGTTGTGGGCATGGGCCCACATGCTCGGCTTCCGGGGCCACTTCACCTCCAAGTCCCGCCGCTACTCCACCACCCTCGGCGAACTCCGCCAGGCCCGCGCCGACTACCGCGCCGCCCAAGAGCACGCCGCTCTCGGCTTGGACGACGTCGAACCGGACACTGTCCTCGTCCTGGCCGACTGGCAGTACGCCGGCCACGGCCACACCCCCGGCGAATCCGCCCTCGCCGCCACCATCGCCCGGGATCTCCAGCTCAACCGCGAAACCGCCCGCGAAGCCCTACGCGACCAACTCGCCATGGAAGGAGCTCAATTGTGAGGGATGAACTGATGACGGTCCCTGAGGTTCTCAGCGAGTTGAGGAAGGTCTCGCGGCGCACCTTCTACCGCTGGCGGGAACTGGGCCAGGCGCCGAAAGCCCTCAAGCTTCCCAACGGTGAGCTGAGGGTGTGGCGGAGCGACTTCACCGCGTGGCTGCGCGAGCGGGAGGAAGCCGCGTGAAGTCTCTCGACGTGAAGATCTGGGGAGTCCGTAAGCGCGCTTCGAAGCGGCCTTCCTACGACGTGCGTTGGTCAGTTGGCGGATCGGTTTTCTCGGAGACATTCCGGACCAAGGCCCTGGCAGATCACTACCGAACCAAGCTCATGCGTGCCGCCCGAGAGGGTGAGGAATTCGACGACGGTACGGGCCTTCCGGACTCGATGACCGAGGCAAAAGCCAAGCTGACCTGGTATGACTTCGCCCAGCGATACCTGGCGATGAAATGGCCCCATGCCGCGCCCAACACCCGCGACGGGATCAATGAATCGCTGACCTCGGTGACGATCGCGCTGCTCGACGACCGCCCGGGACGGCCGAGTGCCCCTCTGATCAGGGCCGCCCTGCGGAACTGGGCGTTTGTCCTCCCGGCGCCGGCTGAGCGGGAGGTGCCTATGGAGGTTGCGAACACTTTGCATTGGATCGCCAAGGCGTCGCGGCCGCTGAATGATCTGGCCGATCCTGTGACGGCGCGTGAGGTGCTTGACTCGTTCAAGATTCGTCTTGATGGGAAATCCGCTGCGGCCGAGACCGTACGCCGCAAGCGTCGCACGTTCGTCAACGCCTTGCACTACGCCGTGGACCTCGGTGAATTCCGGGAGAATCCGCTCACCGCCGTGCGCTGGCAGAAACCCAAGGTGTCCAGCGAAGTGGATCCCCGCGTTGTGGTCAATCCGCAGCAGGCTGTCTCACTGCTCCACGCCGTGTCCTACGTCGGTGGCTATCGCAGGGCCCGGGGGCGTCGCTTGGTCGGGCTCTTCGCCTGCATGTACTTCGCCGGCCTGCGCCCTGCCGAAGCGGTCGGCCTCGCCGAAGCTGACCTGACGCTGCCTGAGCAGGGCTGGGGGACGGCCCTCCTGCACCGCACGCGTCCGAGCGTCGGTAAACAGTGGACGGACTCCGGCGACAGCCATGACGACCGCGGACTGAAGAACCGACCCACCGAGGACGTGCGTCGTGTCCCACTCCCGCCCCAACTCGTCGCGATCTTCCGCGAGCACCTCGACACCTTCGGAACCGCCGCTGACGGCCGCCTCTTCTTTAGCGAGGGCGGGGGAGTGGTCGCCTCCTCCACGTACTGGCGGGCCTGGCAGGAAGCCCGGACGCTGGCACTCCCGCCTGCCGCGGTGGCCTCCCCTCTGGCTCGGCGGCCGTACGACCTTCGCCACTCCGCTCTGTCGACGTGGCTCAACGCCGGCGTCGACCCCACCGAGGTTGCGGAACGGGCCGGCAACAGTGTTGAGGTCCTGCTTGGCCGCTACGCGAAGTGTCTCGACGGGCGCCAGGAGGTGGCCAACCGCCGTATCGAGGATCTGCTGAGCGAGTACGTCTGAACGGCGCGCGCGTCGCCTCCTACGTTGGGCCCCTGGACCTTTCCGGGGGCCTTCGTCGTTTGTGGGGACTGACCAGGGAAAACGCTCCAAGATCCTGTCCACGAATAGTCCACAGACGCCGACATAGGGCCGCTCAGGGCGGCATACGGCTGCGCAGGGCTGTAGATACGCGAAGACCCCGGCCTCAGCGTTTCCGCTGGTGACGGGGTCTTTAGGCACCTCATAAGGGGTGCCCCCGGCAGGATTCGAACCTGCGCACACGGCTCCGGAGGCCGTTGCTCTATCCCCTGAGCTACGGGGGCGTGTCGGCCGCGGTGTGTGCGGCGACGGGTAGAACCCTACCAGCTCGACAGGGGGTGCCATGAACAGGTTTCCGCGGGGAGTCGGGGCCCTGAACTGGGCGGCGTGACCCCCAGGGGGTGGAAGTCGGGAAAACCCGGACGCGGTGGTCGCCGCCCACCTACTCTCGAGTTGTGCCAGGTGCGTCCGGTCGGGTCCTTGTCGTGGACGACAACAAGGTGATCCGGCAGCTGATCAGGGTCAACCTCGAGCTGGAGGGCATCGAGGTCGTGACCGCCGCCGACGGTGCCGAATGTCTGGACATAGTCCACCAGGTACGGCCCGATGTCGTCACCCTCGACGTGGTGATGCCCAGGCTCGACGGGTTGCGAACCGCTGCCCGGCTCCGTGCCGACCCCCGGACGCGGAATCTTCCCCTCGCCATCATCAGCGCCTGCACTCAGCACGAGGTCGACACCGGTCTCGACGTCGGCGTCGACGCGTTCCTCGCCAAGCCCTTCGAGCCCGCCGAACTCGTCCGTGTCGTCATGCAGTTGATGGACCGGGCCGCCGAGCCCGGCCTGGCGATCGGGCCCACCTCCGGCGTCTGTGGCAACGCCCACGGCGGAGTGCATGGAACTACTCACGGCGGGCCTCCCGGAAGTGCCCACGGCAGTAGCGACCCCGAGCGCGCCGGTCGCACCGGGAGTTAGCTCGGTCGGGCTCGGTTGTCGCCGATCAGTTTCGATCAAGTGACCGGGCGTCCCCCCTTCGCTGCTCGCCGCACGCCCCCGTTGTTAGGGAGGGCCGGCCCCGCCGGTGGGCCTCTCGCGATCGGTGGAGGGATGCGGGAGCGCGTTGCCCCGCTCCGCCGGTGTCGCCGACGTCGAGATCACCGTCGAGATCGCCGGACCGAGGTTCCTGATCATCGCCTCACCGAGCCTCACCCCACCCACCCAGGTGTTTCCACCACGGGACCGTCCCCCCCCCCGCCCGCCCTTCTCCAACCCCCACCCCCGTCCACATCCCGGAACCCCGGGAAACCGAGTCGCCGCCCCACCCCCCTCCTCCCCTAGGCTTGACCCGTGACCCCCGTCGAGCTCTCCCGTACCGTGCTGCGCGCGGTGCGTCGTGCTGTCGACGAGGGGGAGCTGAGCGTGGCCGTGCCCGCACGTGCCGTCGTCACCGTGCCCGGGCCCGGAGGCTGCGGGGACTACGCCACCAACATCGCCCTGCAGCTGGCCCGGCCCGCCGGACGCCCGCCCCTGCACGTCGCCCAGGTTCTGCGGCCTCACCTCACCCGCTCCGCCGGTGTCGCCGGCGTCGAGATCACCGGCCCGGGGTTCCTGAACATCCGCCTCGACCGGACCGCCGACCCCGCGACCGCCCTCGTACGCGAGATCCGCGCCGGTGAGTACGGCCACAGCGACGCCCTCGCCGGGCAAGTGCTGCGGTTCCGCATTCCGTACGACATCCGTGCGGAAGTCGTCGCCGACGCCCTCGTCCGTATCGTCGCCACGCAGGGCGGCCGCGCCGAGGTCGAGCACCGTACGTCCGACACCTCCGCAGGTGGCAGTGCCGGGGCCCCGCAGCGGACGATCGCGACCACTCCCGCGGACGATGGCCGCGCCGAGGTCGATCACCGCACGCCCCCCACCTCCGCCGATGCCCGCGCCGGGGCCCAGCAGCCGGCGATCGCGACCACTCCCTCGGACGATGGCCGCGCCGAGGTCGATCACCGCACGCCCCCCACCCCCGCCGACGCCCGCGCCGTCGCCCCGAAGCCGACCGTCGCCCCCACGCCCGCGGACACCAGTCAACCCCGGCGCCCCGACATCACCCCCGCGCCGCCGGTGCCCCCCACGGACCTCCGCCCCGTCCCCGCCCCCGAGGACCCCACGCCGCTCGGGGCCGATGCCGCGCGGTGGGCGTTGCTTTGTCCCGCTGGGCATGATCGGCCGCGGGTCACCGCCGACCATCTGGTGCAGCGCGCCGTCAATCCGCTGTTCCGGGTGCGTTACGCGCATGCCCGTACCCGGGCGCTCACCCGGAACGCCGCCCGGCTGGGGTTCACCGGTACCCCGGGTGACCCGCGGACGCCCGACGCCGGCGCTCTGCTGCGCGCTCTCGCCGACCACCCCCCGGCTCTGCGCGCCGCCGCCACCCAGTACGCGCCCGACCGGCTCGCCCGGCAGCTGGTCGTCGTCGCCGACGCGGTCCTCGGCTTCCAGCACACCGTGCTGCCGCTCGGGGACGAGAAACCCTCGGCCGCCCACCGTGCCCGGCTCGCGCTCGCCGAAGCCGCCGGGGCGGTGCTGGCCGGCGGCCTGTCCCTGCTCGGCATCAGTGCCCCTGACTACCTGTGAGAGAAGAATGAGCCGTTCCGCACACCCCGCCGGGCCCCGTCACGCCGATGTGCTCCCCGAGGGTCACTACAGCGCCCCGCCGAAGGACCTCAACGCCCTCGACCCCAAGGTGTGGGCCCAGACCGTCACGCGTACCGAGGACGGTGTCGTCAGCGTCGGCGGGATCGACGTGACGCAGCTGGCCGAGGAGTTCGGCACCCCCGCCTACGTCGTCGACGAGGCGGACTTCCGGGCCCGGGCGCGCGCCTGGCGTTCCGCCTTCGGGCACGACGCCGACGTCTTCTACGCCGGCAAGGCGTTCCTGTCGCGTGCCGTGGTCCGCTGGCTGCACGAGGAGGGGCTGAACCTCGACGTCTGCTCCGGCGGCGAGCTCGCCACCGCGCTGTCCGCCGGCATGCCCGCCGACCGGATCGCCTTCCACGGCAACAACAAGTCGACCCGCGAGATCACCCAGGCGATCGAGAGCGGGGTCGGGCGCATCGTGCTCGACTCCTTCCAGGAGATCGTCCGGGTCGCGCACATCGCCGAGAGCCTCGGCAGGCGGCAGCGCGTGCAGATCCGCGTCACCGTCGGCGTGGAGGCGCACACGCACGAGTTCATCGCCACCGCGCACGAGGACCAGAAGTTCGGCATCGCGCTCGCGGACGGGCAGGCCGCCGAGGCCGTACGCCGTGCGCTGAGTCTCGACGGGCTCGAACTCGTCGGGATCCACTCGCACATCGGGTCGCAGATCTTCGACATGGCAGGGTTCGAGGTCGCCGCCCGTCGAGTGGTCGCGCTGCTGGCCGCCGTGCGGGACGAGCACGGCGTGGAACTGCCCGAGATCGACCTGGGCGGCGGTCTCGGCATCGCGTACACCAGCGACGACGACCCCCGCGAGCCGCACGAGATCGCCAAGGCGCTCGGCGAGATCGTCACCCGCGAGTGCGAGGCGGCCGGACTGCGCACGCCCCGCATCTCCGTGGAGCCGGGACGCGCCATCGCCGGGCCGACCGCCTTCACGCTGTACGAGGTCGGCACGATCAAGCCGCTGGAGGGCCTGCGGACGTACGTCTCCGTCGACGGGGGCATGTCCGACAACATCAGGACCGCGCTGTACGACGCCGAGTACAGCGTGTCCCTCGTGTCCCGGGTCAGTGACGCCGAGCCCATGCTCGTCCGGGTGGTCGGCAAGCACTGCGAGAGCGGCGACATCGTGGTCCGCGACGCGTTCCTGCCCGCCGACCTCGCGCCCGGCGACCTCATCGCGGTACCGGCGACCGGCGCGTACTGCCGTTCGATGGCGAGCAACTACAACCACGCCCTGCGGCCGCCGGTGATCGCGGTCCAGGACGGCGAGGCCCGGGTGATCGTCCGCCGTGAGACGGAGGAGGACCTGCTGCGTCTCGACGTCGGATGACGTTCCCGGGGACGCCTTGGCGGCGGGCGCAAGATCTCCTGTGTCCGCCGCTCAGGAAAATGAAATAGACATCTCACGATCCGGACGAGGGATAGAAACTCCCGTCCGGTGAGTGAGACTGGTCGAACCGTGACGGTATGAGGAAACGAGGTCGGATGATGCGTACGCGTCCGCTGAAGGTGGCGCTGCTGGGCTGTGGGGTCGTCGGCTCCGAGGTGGCGCGCATCATGACGACGCACGCCGACGACCTCACGGCGCGCATCGGCGCTCCGGTGGAGCTGGCCGGCGTGGCCGTGCGGCGGCCCTCCAAGGTGCGCGAGGGCATCGACCCGGCGCTGGTCACCACGGACGCGACCGCGCTGGTCAAGCGCGGGGACATCGACGTCGTCGTCGAGGTCATCGGCGGCATCGAGCCGGCCCGTACGCTCATCACCACCGCCTTCGAGCACGGCGCCTCGGTCGTGTCGGCCAACAAGGCGCTGCTCGCCCAGGACGGCGCGGCCCTGCACGCCGCCGCCGAGCAGCAGGGGCGGGACCTCTACTACGAGGCCGCCGTCGCCGGTGCCATCCCGCTGATCCGGCCGCTGCGCGAGTCCCTCGCCGGCGACAAGGTCAACCGGGTGCTCGGCATCGTCAACGGCACGACCAACTTCATCCTCGACAAGATGGACTCGACGGGTGCCGGCTACCAGGAGGCCTTGGACGAGGCCACCGCCCTCGGGTACGCGGAGGCCGACCCGACCGCCGACGTCGAGGGCTTCGACGCCGCCGCGAAGGCCGCGATCCTCGCCGGAATCGCCTTCCACACGCGCGTGCGCCTCGACGACGTGTACCGCGAGGGCATGACCGAGGTCACCGCCGCCGACTTCGCCTCGGCACGCCGGATGGGCTGCACCATCAAACTGCTCGCCATCTGCGAGCGGGCGGCCGACGGCGGCTCGGTCACCGCGCGTGTGCATCCCGCGATGATCCCGCTCAGCCACCCGCTGGCCTCCGTGCGCGGCGCGTACAACGCCGTCTTCGTGGAGTCGGACGCGGCGGGCCAGCTCATGTTCTACGGTCCCGGAGCGGGCGGCGCGCCGACCGCGTCCGCCGTGCTCGGCGACCTCGTGGCGGTGTGCCGCAACCGGCTCAGCGGCGCGACCGGGCCCGGCGACTCCGCGTACACCCAGCTGCCGGTCTCGCCTATGGGCGAGGTCGTCACGCGCTACCACATCAGTCTCGACGTGGCGGACAAACCGGGCGTGCTCGCCCAGGTCGCGACCGTCTTCGCCGAGCACGGCGTCTCCATCGACACCGTGCGCCAGCAAGGCCGACCAGACGGAGGCGGCGACGCCTCTCTCGTCGTCGTCACCCACCGGGCGTCCGACGCCTCCCTGAACGGGACCGTCGAGGCGCTCCGCAGCCTCGACACCGTACTCGGCGTCGCCAGCATCATGCGGGTTGAAGGAGAGTAACCAGCAATGACCCACCAGTGGCGCGGAATCATCGAGGAGTACCGGGACCGGCTGCCGGTCTCCGACAGCACTGAGGTCGTGACGCTCCGGGAGGGCGGTACGCCGCTCGTGCCGGCGCAGGTGCTCTCCGAGCGCACGGGCTGCGAGGTGCACCTGAAGGTCGAGGGCGCCAACCCCACCGGGTCCTTCAAGGACCGCGGCATGACCATGGCCATCACGCGGGCCAAGGAGGAGGGCGCGAAGGCGGTCATCTGCGCCTCCACGGGCAACACCTCCGCGTCCGCCGCCGCCTACGCCGTGCGCGCCGGGATGGTCTCCGCCGTCCTGGTGCCGCAGGGCAAGATCGCGCTCGGCAAGATGGGCCAGGCCCTCGTGCACGGGGCGAAGATCCTCCAGGTCGACGGCAACTTCGACGACTGCCTCACGCTGGCCCGCTCGCTGTCGGACAACTACCCGGTGGCGCTGGTCAATTCGGTCAACCCGGTGCGTATCGAGGGCCAGAAGACGGCCGCGTTCGAGATCGTCGACATGCTCGGCGACGCGCCCGACATCCACGTCCTGCCGGTCGGCAACGCGGGCAACATCACGGCGTACTGGAAGGGTTATCGCGAGTACGCCGCGGACTCGATCGCCTCGCGGACCCCTCGTATGTGGGGCTTCCAGGCATCCGGCTCCGCGCCCATCGTGCGCGGCGAGGTGGTCAAGGACCCGTCGACCATCGCCACCGCGATCCGGATCGGCAACCCGGCCTCGTGGCAGTTCGCGCTGGCCGCGCGGGACGAGTCGGGCGGCCTCATCGACGAGGTGACGGACCGTGAGATCCTGCGCGCCTACCGGCTGTTGGCCGCCCAGGAAGGCGTCTTCGTCGAGCCCGCCTCCGCCGCGTCGGTCGCCGGTCTGCTGAAGGCCGCCGAGCAGGGACTGGTCGACCCCGGCCAGCGGATCGTCTGCACGGTGACCGGGAACGGCCTCAAGGACCCGGACTGGGCCGTCGCGGGCGCCCCGCAGCCGGTCACCGTCCCGGTGGACGCGGTGACGGCGGCCGAGCGCCTCGGTCTGGCGTAGGCCCGACGCGGCGACGGTCGCGGTACGGGCGGGCGTGGCCGCGCGGGGGTGACGGTCGCCGCGCGGCGCCGACCCGGGGACCGGTGGTGGGGCGGCGCAGGTCGCGCCCACCGCGGCACCCGGTATCCGCTATCCGGCACGCGTCGCGACGCGTGCCGGATAGGCCGCCCGCCGACCCCCCGCACGGAGGGACGGTGGCCGCGGCGGAACCCGTGCCACTGTCGTCGTCGCCGGGCCGGTGGGAATCGCCTGCTCAGCCGCATCCGGCGTCCGCGCGGGGAGGCACGGGCAGCGGCCGCCGGTGGTCCGCGGCGGACGTCGGCCGGGTTCCCGGGGGAGGCGGCGCGCGGGTTTCGTCGACGGCCGTTTTCCGGGCCGTTCCGCGGGCACCCGACAGCGGATGCACAAGGGGCTCACGACACGCATCGTGCGCCTCCCGTGCGCCCTATGTCGCCACAGAACCTTCCTTCGATAGGCTGTACCGAACCCGCCCGCCGCATATGCCGCGGAGCCGCGCCGCGCCTGCGGCCCACGGGTCTTGCGCACGTATCGCAGTTCATCGACATCTCGCACATCACGCAGCTCAAGGAGAGTCATCGAGCGATGGCCGGTCCAGCCTTCCGCGCCGCCGCCGTCCGGGTGCGCGTCCCCGCCACCAGTGCCAACCTCGGCCCGGGCTTCGACGCCTTCGGCCTGTCACTGGGGCTCTACGACGACGTGGTCGTCCGGGTTGCCGACTCCGGGCTGCACGTGGACATCGCAGGCGAGGGCAGCGAGACGCTCCCGCGCGACGAGAGCCACCTGCTCGTACGCTCCCTGCGCACCGCCTTCGACCTGCTGGGCGGACAGCCCCGCGGTCTTGAGATCGTCTGCGCCAACCGCATCCCGCACGGCCGCGGCCTCGGCTCCTCGTCGGCCGCCATCTGCGCGGGCATCGTCGCCGCCCGCGCCGTGACGATAGGGGGCGACACCCGGCTCGACGACACGGCGCTGCTCGAACTCGCCACCGAGATCGAGGGCCACCCCGACAACGTCGCGGCCTGCCTCCTCGGCGGCTTCACGCTCTCCTGGATGGAGAGCGGCGCCGCGCGGGCGATCCGGATGGAGCCCGACAGTTCCGTCGTTCCGGTGGTCTTCGTGCCCGGCAAGGCCGTCCTCACCGAGACCGCGCGGGGACTGCTGCCGCGCAGCGTCCCGCACGTCGACGCCGCCACCAACGCGGGTCGTGCCGCACTGCTCGTCGAGGCGCTGACCAGGCGCCCCGAGCTGCTGCTGCCCGCCACCGAGGACCGGCTGCACCAGGAGTACCGCGCTCCGGCCATGCCGGAGAGCGCCGCCCTGGTGGAGCGGCTGCGGGCCGACGGCGTGCCCGCGGTGATCTCCGGCGCGGGGCCCACGGTCCTGGCGCTGGCCGACGAGGAGAGCGCCGACAAGGTCGCCCATCTGGCGGGCGAGGGCTGGGCCGCGAACCGCCTGGACCTCGACGCGCAGGGGGCGAGCGTGCTGCCGCTCGCGCCGGCCGGCGCCCAGTAGGAGCCACGGTTGCCGGATTTCGAGAGGGGGAATGTTTGTTGGATCCGGTAGTGTTAATCTCAAGTCTGCACCCGACCCCGCCATGGCGAGGTGCTTCGTGTCCCCGTCCGGGACAACCATTCTTCCGGGAGCCTCCCAAGCCGCACCGTGTTCCGTACTCCGTACGACGACACTGAGCGGTTTGCCGAGCACGCTCCGGAACCGGCGTGACCGAGCCGCGTGACACAGGCACCGAGTGCCACGGCTCCGGGAATCGTCATCACCAGATATCTCTTCCGCCGCTTTGGCGGACCACCGCCCCGGCACGGTCCACAGAGACAGGACCAACGCCGGACAGCACAACCGGTCGCCGAGCCAGACAGGCCGACGTCCGCTCCAGGGAAGGACCCTTCGTGAGCGACACCACCGATCTGATGGGCGCACGTGTCGAGGAGACCGCTGCCGCGCCCGCCACGGACGCCTCCGCGCCTGCCACCGGTGCCGGCTCCCGGCGGCGCCGTGGCACCGGCCTCGACGGCATGGTGCTGGCCGAACTGCAGCAGGTCGCATCCGGCCTCGGCATCAGGGGCACCGCGCGTATGCGCAAGAGCCAGCTGATCGAGGTCATCAAGGAAGCGCAGGCCGGGGGAGGCGCCGCGGCCAAGACCGCCGACGCCGCCGAGACCAAGCCGAAGCGCCGCGCCACCTCCAAGGCCCGTACGGGTGACGAGGCCGCGCCCGCCGCGAAGTCGGCGGAGAAGGCCGACAAGGCCGCCGAGAAGGCCACGGCCCAGCAGCAGATCGAGATCCCCGGCCAGCCCGCCGGAGGCCCGGCCCGCGCGAGCGAGACCGAGCGCGGGGGAGACGACGCCCCCGCGGGCGAGCGTCGCCGCCGCCGGGCCACCGCCGAGGCCGGCAGCCCCGAGACGGTCGCCGCCGAGGCGAAGGGCGAGCCCAGGGCCGAGGCGTCCGGCGACGACGGCGCCGAGGGCCGTCAGGGCCGCCGCGACCGCCGTGAGCGGGGCGAGCGCGGTGAGCGTGGCGACCGCGGTGGCCGCGACCGCGACCGCCGTGGCAAGGGCGACGACCAGCAGCAGCAGGGCGGCCAGGGCGGCGGCGGTCAGCAGCGCCAGGAGCGTCAGGAGCGCCAGGACCGTCAGCAGCAGGGTGGCGGCCGTCAGGACCGGCAACAGCGGGACAACGGGCCGCAGGACGACGACGACTTCGAGGGTGGCCGTCGCGGCCGCCGGGGGCGTTACCGCGACCGTCGTGGCCGTCGCGGCCGTGACGAGTTCGGCGCCAACGAGCCGCAGGTCGCCGACGACGACGTCCTGATCCCCGTCGCGGGCATCCTCGACATCCTCGACAACTACGCGTTCATCCGGACCTCCGGCTACCTGCCCGGGCCGAACGACGTGTACGTCTCCCTCGCCCAGGTCCGCAAGAACGGCCTGCGCAAGGGTGACCACGTCACCGGCGCGGTCCGCCAGCCCAAGGAAGGCGAGCGCCGCGAGAAGTTCAACGCGCTCGTCCGCCTGGACTCCGTCAACGGCATGGCGCCCGAACACGGCCGTGGCCGCCCGGAGTTCAACAAGCTGACGCCGCTCTACCCGCAGGACCGCCTCCGCCTGGAGACGGACCCGGGTGTGCTGACGACCCGGATCATCGACCTCGTCGCGCCGATCGGCAAGGGCCAGCGCGGTCTGATCGTGGCCCCGCCGAAGACCGGCAAGACCATGATCATGCAGGCGATCGCCAACGCGATCACGCACAACAACCCCGAGTGCCACCTGATGGTCGTCCTGGTCGACGAGCGTCCGGAAGAGGTCACCGACATGCAGCGGTCGGTCAAGGGCGAGGTCATCTCCTCGACCTTCGACCGTCCGGCCGAGGACCACACCACGGTCGCCGAGCTCGCCATCGAGCGTGCCAAGCGCCTGGTGGAGCTGGGCCACGACGTCGTCGTGCTGCTCGACTCGATCACGCGTCTGGGCCGTGCGTACAACCTCGCCGCGCCCGCCTCCGGCCGCATCCTGTCCGGTGGTGTCGACTCGACCGCGCTGTACCCGCCGAAGCGCTTCTTCGGTGCCGCGCGCAACATCGAGGACGGCGGCTCGCTGACCATCCTGGCCACCGCGCTGGTCGACACCGGCTCGCGCATGGACGAGGTGATCTTCGAGGAGTTCAAGGGCACCGGCAACGCCGAGCTCAAGCTCGACCGCAAGCTCGCCGACAAGCGCATCTTCCCGGCGGTGGACGTCGACGCGTCCGGTACCCGTAAGGAAGAGATCCTGCTCGGCAGCGACGAGCTGGCGATCACCTGGAAGCTGCGCCGGGTGCTGCACGCGCTCGACCAGCAGCAGGCGATCGAGCTGCTTCTCGACAAGATGAAGCAGACGAAGTCGAACGCCGAGTTCCTGCTGCAGATCCAGAAGACGACGCCGTCGCCGGGCAACGGCAACGACTGACGTCAGGCAGTACGAACCACCGAGGGCCGCCCCTGTCACGCATGTGACGGGGGCGGCCCTCTGTGCTGTGTGGGGGCCGGTGTACGATCGCGACTTCATCTTGAGTCGAAGAAGTCTTCGATTACTGTTCGACGACGCTTCGCTCTCTCAACTCTTGACTCTGTGGGGGGACTTGAGTGGGCACCACCACGTCCGGAACCGGTCGGCACAGACGCCGGATACGCATAGCCGTCCCTGTCGCGGCGGCCGGGCTCGCCGCCGCCGTCGCCGGCGCGCTGCTGATGTCGTCCGCGGACGCGGCCACCGCGCTGCCCGAGCCGACCGTCAAGCCCACGACCAGCTCGGCGCCGCTCGCCGAGCTGACGAAGCGGGTGGCGGGAGCCCTCGCCGGTGACGACACGGCCGGCGAGACGCCGACGAAGTCGGCGCTGAGCGCCGGTACCGGCGCCTCGGCCATCGACCCGAAGATCATCGGCGGCACCGAGACCACGATCAGCACCGCCCCGTGGATGGCGCAGCTCTGGTACTACGACGACCGGGGCACCTCCGGCGAGAGCGACGACCTCGGCTTCTTCTGCGGCGGCGCCGTGGTCTCGCCGACGAAGATCCTCACCGCCGCGCACTGCGTCGACGGCTACGACTGGCACGCCAACGGCGCCGTCATCACCAACACCTCGCAGCTGCCGACCACCGACGCGTCGGACAACACCGACCTGCACGGCGGCACGGTCTCCGGCGTCTGGCGCCAGTGGGACCACCCCTCGTACAACGACGTGACCATCGACAACGACATCGCCGTCCTGACGCTGCCGAACCCGATCTCCGCCAAGCCCATCCGGATGACGACCTCGGGCGACACCACGTCGTACGCGGCCGGCACCGAGGCCACGCTCTACGGCTGGGGCCGCACGACCTCCACCACGGAGGACATCTCGGAGACGCTGAAGACGGCGACCCTGCCGATCCAGTCCGACAGCACCTGCGCGGGCTACTACGGCTCCGACTTCGTCAAGGGCCACATGGTCTGCGCGGGCACGCCGGCGACCGGCAGCGACACCGGCACCACCTCCGCGTGCAACGGCGACTCCGGCGGCCCGCTCGTCGTCGGCGGCCGCATCGTCGGCGTCGTCTCCTGGGGCGTGAAGGACTGCGTGGCGGAGGGCGCGTACAGCGTCTTCTCGAAGGTCAGCTCGTACGCCGGGGCCGCGTACCCGCGCGTCGAGGACACCAACCTCAGCGGCGACGACAAGGCCGACCTGTTCCTGCGCCAGAACTCCAACGACGAGCTGTTCGAGAAGGACTCCAAGGGCACCACGTTCGGCGCCCGCCAGTCCTGGGGCGGCTGGGCCGGGGTCAACGTCATCCTGCAGACCGACCTCGACCGCGACGGCTACCAGGACATCGTGGTCCGCCGCAGCTCCGACGGTGACGTCTTCTGGCAGCACTGGGTGTCCGCCAGCGGCACCTGGGCGACCAAGCAGATCTTCGACAACTGGAAGACCCGCACCCGCACCCTCGCCCCCGGCGACGTCACCGGGGACGCCCTGCCCGACCTGCTCTCCGTCGACTCCTCCGGCTACCTGTGGATCTACCCGGGCAAGGGCAACGGCTCCTTCTCCGCCCGCGTCCAGGTGAGCTCCGGCTGGAACCAGTACAACTCGGTCCGCGGCCACGGCGACTTCACCGGCGACGGCAAGGCCGACCTGATCACCCGCAGCAAGAGCAACTCGTACGTCTACCTGTACAAGGGCACCGGCAAGGCGGGCTCCGGAGCCTTCTCCAGCCGCATCAAGGTGCGCACCTGGAGCGGCTACAACGCCTTCGACGCCCCGGGTGACGTGACCGGCGACGGCCGGGCCGACTTCCTGGCCCGCACCCCGGGCGGCACGCTCTACCTGTACAAGGGCACCGGCAAGGCCACCTCGGAGATCTTCGCCACAAGGATCACGATCGGCACCGGTTACGAGAAGTACGACATCTTCGCCTGAAATCGCAGGTGAGCCCGGAGACCCGCGGCTCGCCCGTCACGCACTGTGCCCACCGCTCCACGCGGTGGGCACAGTGCGTTGTGCAACCCTTTCCCGGGTTTCCCCGTCTGACCGTACGGAGTGACCATGGACCGGTACGCGTCATGACAAACCGGGCCCAAGCAGGGGGTAACCGACCGACCGAGGACTGAGGAGCACATGTCTGCCGAGAGCACGCCGGTACCCGGCACACCCCCGGAACCCGGCCCGGACGGCCCCCGCCACCGCGCCCCGGGCCGCCGCCGCGCCCCCCGCGGCAAGCGCCGCAAGGGCCTCCTGATCACGGCCTGGACCGCCGCGGGCGTCGTCGCCCTGGGCGGCGCCGGCCTCGGGTACGTGTACGTCAAGCTCAACGGCAACATCAAGAGCGTCGACATCAACCAGGCACTCGGCAGCGACCGCCCCCTGGACGTCGACAACGGCTCGCAGGACATCCTCGTCCTCGGCTCCGACACCCGCTCGGGCACCAACAAGAAGCTCGGCGGCGGCACCGACGACGGCTCCGCCCGCTCGGACACCGCGATGGTCGTGCACCTGTACAAGGGCCACAAGAAGGCCAGCGTGGTCTCCATACCGAGGGACACCCTGGTCGACCGGCCCTCCTGCACGGACGGCGAGGGCGTCACCCACGACGCCGCCTCCCAGGTGATGTTCAACTCGGCGTACTCCACCGGCGGCGCCGCCTGCGCCGTGAAGACCGTCGAGTCGATGAGCGGCATCCGCATGGACCACTACGTCGAGGTCGACTTCAGCGGCTTCGAGAAGCTGGTCGACGACCTCGGCGGGGTGGACATCACCACCACGAAGGACATCTCCGACCCGGACAGCCACCTGAAGCTGAAGGCCGGCAGCCACACGCTCGACGGGAAGCAGGCGCTCGGCCTGGTCCGCACCCGGCACGGTGTCGGCGACGGCTCCGACCTCGGCCGCATCCAGCTCCAGCAGGCGTTCATCAAGGCCCTGGTCGACCAGGTCAAGGACCTCGGCGTGCTGACCAGCCCGAAGAAGCTGTACGACGTCGCCGACACCGCCACCAAGACCGTCACCACCGACTCCGACCTCGGCTCGGTCAAGGAGCTCGCGTCCTTCGCCGGCGGCCTCAAGGGCATCAGCTCCTCGAAGATGCACATGGTCACCATGCCGGTCGCCTACGACAGCGCGAACGCCAACCGCGTCCTCGTGGACAAGACCAAGGCGGAGCAGGTCTGGACGGCCCTCAAGGAGGACAGGCCGATCCCGGGAGCAGCGACCGAGGGCACCGCGACCGGCGAGGCCAAGGGCGTCGTCAGCTCCGGCTGAGCGGCACGGGCGCCCCCGGGGCCGGGCCGCCGGGGCCCGGGGAATAGATCGTCCCCCACCCCGGTTTTGGGGGATGCGCCCAGTCCTGGCAGACTGGTACGTCGGCTCCGGTTCACGCACCCGCATCCCGCGGCGGCGACCCGGCGCCCTCCCGAAACTAGGAGACACCCTTGAAGCGCGACATCCACCCCGAGTACGTCGAGACGCAGGTCAGCTGCACCTGTGGCGCGTCGTTCACCACCCGCAGCACGATCTCCAGCGGCACCGTCCGTGCCGAGGTCTGCTCCGAGTGCCACCCGTTCTACACGGGCAAGCAGAAGATCCTCGACACCGGTGGCCGTGTGGCCCGCTTCGAGGCCCGCTTCGGCAAGGCTGCCGCTGCCAAGAAGTAGCGAGCCCACAGCGCCGGTCTCCGGTGTCCCCGCGCAGGGGACGCCGGGACCGGCGCTTTGCGGTGCAGCCCCCATTCGTCGTACCTACGTCCCGCCGCCCGTCAACCGGCGCGGGACAGCCCATTGGAGCCGGAGATGTTCGAGGCGGTCGAGGAACTCATCGGTGAGCACGCCGATCTGGAGAAGAAGCTCGCTGACCCGTCGGTCCACGCCGACCAGGCCAACGCGCGCAAGCTCAACAAGCGCTACGCCGAGCTGACCCCGATCGTCGCGACGTACCGCTCCTGGAAGCAGACCGGGGACGACATCGGCACGGCGAAGGAGTTCGCCGTCGACGACCCCGACTTCGCCGCCGAGGTCAAGGAGCTGGAGAAGCAGCGCGAGGAGCTCACCGAGAAGCTCCGGCTGCTGCTGGTCCCGCGCGACCCCAGCGACGACAAGGACGTGATCCTCGAGATCAAGGCGGGCGCGGGCGGCGACGAGTCGGCCCTGTTCGCCGGCGACCTGCTGCGCATGTACCTGCGCTACGCCGAGCGGGTCGGCTGGAAGACCGAGATCATCGACGCCACCGAGTCCGAGCTCGGCGGCTACAAGGACGTCCAGGTCGCCGTGAAGACCAAGGGCGGCCAGGGTGCCACCGAGCCCGGCCAGGGCGTCTGGGCCCGCCTCAAGTACGAGGGCGGCGTGCACCGCGTGCAGCGCGTGCCCTCCACCGAGTCGCAGGGCCGCATCCACACCTCCGCCGCCGGCGTGCTCGTCACGCCCGAGGCCGAGGAGGTCGACGTCGAGATCCACGCCAACGACCTGCGCATCGACGTCTACCGCTCCTCGGGCCCCGGCGGCCAGTCCGTCAACACCACCGACTCCGCGGTGCGCATCACGCACCTGCCCACCGGAGTCGTCGCCTCCTGCCAGAACGAGAAGAGCCAGCTCCAGAACAAGGAGCAGGCGATGCGTATCCTGCGCTCCAGGCTCCTCGCGGCGGCCCAGGAGGAAGCGGAGCGGGAGGCCGCGGACGCCCGCCGCAGCCAGGTCCGCACCGTCGACCGCTCCGAGAAGATCCGCACGTACAACTATCCCGAGAATCGCATCTCGGACCACCGCGTCGGCTTCAAGGCGTACAACTTGGACCAGGTGCTCGACGGCGACCTCGACGCCGTGATCCAGGCGTGCGTCGACGCGGACTCGGTGGCCAAGCTCGCCGCCGCGTAGGGCACGTACCAGCAAAGCCGTACGACAACAGCTCAGCCCCGGAGGACCAGCGTGCAGCAACATCTTGGGGGGCGACCCCCGAACCCCCGCAGCGTGCTGCTCGCGGAAGTGGCCCAGGCCACCCAGCGTCTCGCCGACGCCGGCGTGCCCTCGCCGCGCAACGACGCGGAGGAGCTCGCCGCCTTCGTGCACGGCGTGAAGCGGGGCGAGCTGCACACCGTCAAGGACACCGACTTCGACGCCCGGTACTGGGAGATGATCGCGCGCCGCGAGGCGCGCGAACCGCTCCAGCACATCACGGGCCACGCCTACTTCCGCTACCTGGAACTCCAGGTCGGACCCGGCGTGTTCGTGCCCCGGCCCGAGACCGAGTCCGTCGTCGGCTGGGCCATAGACGCCGTACGCGCCATGGACGTGGTGGAACCCCTCATCGTCGACCTGTGCACGGGCTCCGGCGCCATCGCGCTCGCCCTCGCCCAGGAGGTCCCGCGCTCGCGTGTGCACGCCGTGGAGCTGTCCGAGGACGCCCTGAAGTGGACGCGGCTCAACGTCGAGGGGTCCAGGGTCGACCTGCGCCAGGGAGACGCCCTGGACGCCTTCCCGGACCTCGACGGCCAGGTCGACCTCGTGATCTCCAACCCGCCGTACATCCCCCTCACGGAATGGGAGTACGTCGCCCCCGAGGCGCGCGACCACGATCCCGAACTCGCCCTGTTCTCCGGCGAGGACGGACTCGAACTCATCCGCGGCATCGAGCGCACCGCGCACCGGCTGCTGCGCCCCGGAGGTGTCGTCGTCATCGAGCACGCCGACACCCAGGGCGGGCAGGTGCCGTGGATCTTCACCGAGGAGCGGGGCTGGGCCGACGCGGCCGACCACCCGGACCTCAACAACCGGCCGCGGTTCGCGACCGCCCGCAGGGCGATGCCGTGAGCACGCCCACCGTTACGACAACCCAGCAGTACGTGTACGAGGAGGCCCGCTAAATGGCACGGCGATACGACACCGAGGACGCGACCGACCGCGCGACCGGGCTGCGCGAGGCCGCGTCCGCCGTCCGCCGTGGCGAGCTCGTGGTGCTGCCGACCGACACCGTCTACGGCATCGGCGCCGACGCGTTCAGCTCCGAGGCCGTCGCCGACCTGCTGGACGCCAAGGGCCGGGGCCGCAACATGCCCACCCCCGTCCTCATCGGCTCCCCGAACACCCTGCACGGGCTCGTCACGGACTTCTCCGAGATGGCCTGGGAGCTCGTCGACGCGTTCTGGCCCGGCGCCCTCACGCTCGTCGCCAGGCACCAGCCGTCCCTCCAGTGGGACCTCGGGGACACCCGGGGCACCGTCGCCGTGCGCATGCCGCTGCACCCGGTCGCGATCGAGCTGCTCACCGAGGTCGGGCCGATGGCCGTCTCCTCCGCGAACCTCACCGGCCACCCGTCCCCCGAGAACTGCGACGCCGCGCAGGAGATGCTCGGCGACTCCGTCTCGGTCTACCTGGACGGCGGGCCGACCCCGGGCATCGTGCCGTCGTCGATCGTCGACGTGACCGGCAAGGTGCCCGTCCTGCTGCGCGAGGGGGCACTGTCCGCCGAAGAGCTGCGCAAGGTCGTACCCGACCTCGAGGTGGCGAATTGACCCCCCCTGACTCCCCCAAGCTCTCGACTCCGCTCGACCAGGGGGCACCCCCATGCGTGGCATAGGCACGGGGATCACGGGGGCTGACGGGTCCCCCCAGGGGTCCTTCCGCATCCTCCACGTCAGCACCGGCAACGTGTGCCGCTCGCCGATCACCGAGCGGCTGACCCGCCATGCCCTGGCGGACCGCCTCGGCGACCCCTCGTGGGGCGGGCTGATCGTGGAGAGCGCCGGCACCTGGGGCCACGAGGGCGCTCCCATGGAGGCCAACGCCGAGGCCGTCCTCGCGGACTTCGGCGCGGACGCCTCCGGGTTCGTCGGGCGCGAGCTGCTCGACGACCACGTCATCCGGGCCGACCTGGTGCTGACGGCGACCCGGGACCACCGCGCCCAGGTCATCTCCATGGGGCACTCGGCGGGCCTGCGCACCTTCACCCTCAAGGAGTTCACCCGGCTGGTCCGCGCCATAGACCCCGCGACGCTGCCGCCCCTGGACGACGGGGTGGTCGCGCGCGCCCGCGCCCTGGTGCGCGCCGCGGCGGCTCTACGCGGGTGGCTCCTCGCCCCGACGGCGGAGGCGGACGAGGTGTACGACCCGTACGGCGCCCCGCTCCCGTTCTTCCGCTCGGTCGGCGACGAGATCAACGAGGCGCTCGATCCGGTCGTCACGGCGCTGACGGGGGTCCCCGCCCGGACGTGACACCGGGCGTGCCACCGGCCCCGGTCCTACATTGGACGTAGCCACGCCCCGCCGAGGTCCGGAGCCCACCATGCCGGTCACACCCATGCTCGAAGCGGACGTCCTGCGCCGCCAGGACCCGGAACTCGCCGACATCCTCCTCGGGGAGCTCGACCGGCAGTCGACGACCCTTCAGCTCATCGCCGCCGAGAACTTCACCTCGCCCGCCGTGCTCGCCGCCCTCGGGTCGCCGCTCGCCAACAAGTACGCGGAGGGCTACCCGGGCGCCCGGCACCACGGCGGCTGCGAGATCGTCGACGTCGCCGAGCGCCTCGCCGTCGACCGCGCCGAGGCCCTGTTCGGCGCCGAGCACGCCAACGTGCAGCCCCACTCGGGCTCCTCCGCGGTGCTCGCCGCGTACGCCGCGCTGCTGCGCCCGGGGGACACCGTGCTGGCGATGGGCCTGCCCTACGGCGGCCACCTCACGCACGGCTCGCCCGCCAACTTCTCGGGCCGCTGGTTCGACTTCGTCGGCTACGGCGTCGACGCGGAGAGCGGGCTCATCGACTACGAGCAGGTGCGGGCGCTCGCCCGCGCGCACCGTCCGAAGGCCGTCGTGTGCGGCTCGATCTCCTATCCGCGGCACATCGACTACGCGGCCTTCCGGGAGATCGCCGACGAGGTGGGCGCCTATCTCATCGCCGACGCCGCGCATCCGATGGGGCTCGTCGCCGGGGGAGCGGCGCCCAGCCCGGTGCCGTACGCCGACGTCGTGTGCGCCACCACCCACAAGGTGCTGCGCGGTCCGCGCGGCGGAATGCTGCTGTGCGGGAGCGAGCTGGCGGAGCGGCTGGACCGGGCGGTCTTCCCGTTCACGCAGGGCGGCGCCCCGATGAACACGATCGCCGCCAAGGCCGTCGCGTTCGGTGAGGCGTCGACTCCGGCGTTCTCGGCGTACGCCCATCAGGTGGTCGCCAACGCGCGCGTGCTGGCGGCGGCGCTGGAGGCGCAGGGACTCGCGATCACGACGGGCGGCACCGACACCCATCTGCTGACCGCCGACCCGGCGCCGCTCGGCGTGGAGGGGCGTACCGCCCGCGGCCGGCTCGCCGCGGCGGGCCTGGTCCTCGACACCTGCGCCCTGCCGCACGGGGACGCCCGGGGGTTGCGCCTCGGCACGGCCGCCGTGACCACGCAGGGCATGGGCGAGGCGGAGATGGCGCGGATCGCCGTCCTGTTCGGGAACGTGCTGCGGGACGGGGCCGAGGCCAGGACGGCACGTGAAGAAGTGCGGGAGCTGACCGGGAGATTTCCGCCCGCCTTCCCCTAGCGGGGGTGGGTGGCGATGGCGGCACAGCCACTCGTGCAACCATCGTCGCTACCCGGAAGTCCTCACTCATATGCGCGCGAAGCTAGGGTGTGGGGCTGTGATGGCCAGCGAGACCTGTGGGGAAGCCCGTGCGTGAATACCTGCTGACGCTCTGCATCACGGCCGCGGTGACGTACCTGCTGACAGGGCCGGTACGTAAATTCGCGATCGTGGCCGGAGCCATGCCGGAGATCCGGGCGCGTGACGTGCACCGGGAACCCACTCCGCGGCTCGGCGGGATCGCGATGTTCTTCGGACTGTGCGCGGGCCTGCTGGTCGCGGACCACCTGGAGAACCTGAACGAGGTCTTCGCCAGCTCGAACGAACCGCGCGCGCTGCTGTCCGGCGCGGCGCTGATCTGGCTGATCGGCGTCCTGGACGACAAGTTCGAGATCGACGCCCTGATCAAGCTGGGCGGCCAGATGATCGCCGCGGGCGTGATGGTCATGCAGGGTCTGACGATCCTGTGGCTGCCGATCCCGGGTGTCGGCCTGGTCGCGCTGACCCAGTGGCAGGGCACGCTGCTGACGGTGGCGCTCGTCGTCATCACCATCAACGCGGTCAACTTCGTGGACGGCCTCGACGGGCTCGCCGCGGGCATGGTGTGCATCGCCTCCGCCGCGTTCTTCCTGTACGCGTACCGCATCTGGTACAGCTACGGCATCGAGGCCGCCGCCCCGGCGACGCTGTTCGCCGCGATCCTGATGGGCATGTGCCTGGGCTTCCTGCCGCACAACATGCATCCCGCCCGGATCTTCATGGGCGACTCCGGCTCGATGCTCATCGGACTCGTGCTGGCCGCCGGCGCGATCTCCATCACCGGGCAGATCGACCCCGACGCGATGAACCTGTTCTCCGGGTCGGAGCGCAACACGGTGCACCAGACGGTGCCCGTGTACATCCCGCTGCTGCTGCCGCTGACGATCATCGCGGTGCCGGCCGCCGACCTCGTGCTCGCCATCGTGCGGCGCACCTGGCGCGGCCAGTCACCGTTCGCGGCCGACCGCGGGCACCTGCACCACCGTCTGCTGGAGGTCGGCCACTCGCACAGCAGGGCCGTCCTGATCATGTACTTCTGGTCGGCGGTGATCGCGTTCGGAGCGCTGGCCTACTCAGTGAACTCCGCCTCCATGTGGATCGTGCTCGGCGTCATGCTGTTCAGCGCGGTCGGCCTGGTGCTGCTCCTGCTGCCGCGCTTCACTCCGCGCACCCCGCGCTGGGCCGAGCGCTTCGTGCCGCCGCGCTACCGCCGTCGCGGAGCCGTCGACGCCTCGCAGGGCGAGGGCGGGGCGTCCGCCGCGTACGAGGGCACCGAGGGCGACGACGACGCGGAGGAGCCTCGCGCCCCGGTCGTCACGGGCGTCTCAGGCGTCAACGGGGCCACGGCAGTTGGGGTCCGCGAGCGACGGCTGGACCGGCGCGGTGCGGGGTCCTCGCACTGAGGGAAGGTAAGAATCCCGCAAGAGCCGTGCGCGCAAAGGTGCCCATTACCAGACAAGTTGGCCCCGATCTTGCACAGACGCGCGGATTAACTCTCATGTGTGACACCGAGCACACCCAGCAGGTAAAGACCTCATCAAATAGTTTGTGATACCGTTCACGAGAACCCCGGGCAGAGCCGAAGGGCCGTGATGCGACGGCTCCTTGGCGTGCGGTCACCACCCCGACCCGGGACTACGCTCGTCCATGACGACACGCCCCCTTAGCAAGCGGAGTTGCCGCCATGCCGTCCAATGACGCCCGGATTCTCCTTCAGGCCGCTGTGCCCACAGCTGCCGTCGGCGCGATCGCCGCCGTCGTCAGTGCCGTGGTCGCCGGCGGCAAGGGAGCCCTCGGGGCGCTCGTCGCGACGCTGGTCGTGATCCTCTTCATGGGCCTCGGGCTCTACATCTTGCAGCGGGTCGCCGCCACGCTTCCGCACCTGTTCCAGGCGATGGGACTGCTGCTCTACACGGCGCAGATCCTGCTGCTCTTCATCTTCGTCGCCGTGTTCAAGAACACGTCGCTGTTCAACCCCAAAGCCTTCGCGATCACACTGGTCGCCGCCACGCTCGCGTGGATCGGCGCCCAGGCGCGCGCCCACATGAAGGCCAAGATCCTCTACGTCGAACCCGACTCCTCGAAGGGCGACAAGCCCGAGAAGTCGGAGCACTCGTCGTGAGGGGTAGGGCCGGGATAAAGGCGCGTGGGAGATCCTGCTATCGTCCGGTGCCAACTGCGGCATCGCGGGCGCGGGCATCTGAGCTGACGCCTGCTCAATCGCGAGGCTTGATGCCCGACAGCCGCCCTCACATCCGTAACACCAGTCCAGTGCCGAACCGCGGCTGCGCGCCGCGCCGACACAACGAGGTTGCCGTACCTATGCGCCACGCTGAAGGAGCCCGCGGTGAGTGCTGACCCGACGCAGGTGCTCGCCTTCGAGACCGACTGCCACATCTTCGACGGCTGTGGATTCCCGGCTCCCGGCCTGCACTCGTTCCTGTTCGAGCCCCTGTGGGGCGACGGTGACAGCAACGTCTACTTCAACAAGACGATGCTCCTGGCGCTGCTCGGCTCGCTGGTCGTCATCGGTTTCTTCTGGGCCGCCTTCCGCAAGCCGAAGGTCGTCCCGGGCAAGCTCCAGATGGTCGCCGAGGCGGGCTACGACTTCATCCGTCGTGGCGTCGTCTACGAGACGATCGGCAAGAAGGAAGGCGAGAAGTACGTCCCGCTGGTCGTCTCGCTGTTCTTCTTCATCTGGATGATGAACCTCTGGTCGATCATCCCGGTCGCCCAGTTCCCGGTCACCGCGATCATCGCGTACCCGGCGGTCCTCGCACTGATCGTCTACGTCGTCTGGGTCTCGCTGACGTTCAAGCGGCACGGTTTCATCGGCGCGTGGAAGAACATCACCGGCTACGACAAGTCGCTGGGCCCGGTTCTGCCGCTGGCCATGTTCATCGAGCTTCTCTCGAACCTGATCGTCCGGCCGTTCACGCACGCGGTGCGACTCTTCGCGAACATGTTCGCGGGTCACACCCTGCTGCTGCTGTTCACGATCGCCAGCTGGTACCTGCTCAACGGGTTCGGGATCGTCTACTCGGGCGTCTCGTTCATCATGGTCCTCGTCATGACGGCCTTCGAGCTGTTCATCCAGGCCCTGCAGGCGTACGTGTTCGTGCTGCTGACCTGCACGTTCATCCAGGGCGCGCTCGCCGAGCACCACTGAGCGACCCACCCCAAGACCCCCTAGTTGTTCGGTGGCCAACCCCCACCGGCCAGTTCACAGCAAAGGAATGCAGACATGATGAACCTCGCTGCCGAGGTCTCCGGCTCGCTCGGTTCCATTGGCTACGGTCTCGCCGCGATCGGCCCCGGCGTCGGCGTCGGCATCATCTTCGGTAACGGCACCCAGGCCCTGGCCCGCCAGCCCGAAGCCGCCGGTCTGATCCGCGCCAACCAGATCCTCGGCTTCGCCTTCTGTGAGGCGCTCGCCCTCATCGGTCTGGTCATGCCGTTCGTCTACGGCACCTGATCCAACCGATCAGCGACAGCCCACTAGACGAAAGGCACTGACATGAGCCAGCTGCTCATTCTGGCGGCCGAGGAGAAGGAAAACCCCCTCGTCCCGCCGATCCCCGAGCTTGTCATCGGCCTGATCGCCTTCGTCATCGTCTTCGGCTTCCTGGCGTGGAAGCTCCTCCCGAACATCAACAAGGTTCTGGAGCAGCGTCGCGAGGCCATCGAGGGCGGTATCGAAAAGGCCGAGGCCGCTCAGACCGAGGCCCAGAGCGTTCTTGAGCAGTACAAGGCTCAGCTCGCCGAGGCTCGGCACGAGGCCGCGCGTCTGCGCCAGGAGGCGCAGGAGCAGGGCGCCACGCTCATCGCCGAGATGCGCGCGGAAGGCCAGCGGCAGCGTGAGGAAATCATCGCCGCCGGTCACTCCCAGATCGCGGCCGACCGCAAGTCCGCCGCGCAGGCCCTGCGCCAGGACGTGGGCAAGCTCGCCACCGACCTGGCCGGCAAGCTCGTCGGTGAGTCCCTCGAGGACCACGCCCGGCAGAGCCGGACCATCGACCGCTTCCTCGACGAGCTCGAGGAGAAGGCCGAGGCCGCGCGATGAACGGAGCGAGCCGCGAGGCCCTGGCAGCCGCACGTGAGCGTCTCGACGCGCTGACGGACTCGACGTCCGTGGACGCGGCGCAGCTCGCCGACGAGCTGGCCGCCGTCACCGCGCTGCTCGACCGCGAGGTGTCGCTGCGTCGGGTCCTCACCGACCCGGCGCAGCCCGGTGAGGCGAAGGCCGAACTGGCCCGGCGTCTCCTCGGCGGCCAGGTCAGCGGTACGACCGCCGACCTGGTGTCCGGTCTGGTGCGCTCCCGCTGGTCACAGCCGCGCGACCTGGTGGACGCCCTGGAGGAGCTGGCGAGCACCGCCGAGCTCACCACGGCGCAGCAGGCCGGCGCGCTCGACGACGTCGAGGACGAGCTGTTCCGGTTCGGCCGGATCGTCTCCTCGAGCACCGAGCTGCGCGCCGCGCTGACCAACCGCGCCGCCGGCAAGGCGGCCAAGGGCGAGCTGCTGCGCAGCCTGCTCGGCGGCCGGGCCCACCCGGTGACCGAGCGACTGGTGACCCGCCTCGTGACCGTGCCGCGTGGACGTAGCCTGGAATCGGGACTGGAGTCCCTGTCCAAGCTCGCCGCCGCGCGCCGGGACCGGATGGTCGCCGTCGTCACCTCGGCGGTACCGCTGAGCGACGGGCAGAAGCAGCGCCTCGGCGAGGCTCTGGCCAAGCTCTACGGCCGCCGGATGCACCTCAACCTCGACGTGGACCCCGAGGTCCTCGGCGGGATCCGGGTGCAGGTCGGTGACGAGGTCATCAACGGCTCCATCGCGGACCGGCTCGAAGAGGCCGCCCGCCGCATGGCGAGCTGACAGCAACTTCATAAGCAAGAACGCAGTAGTCGCGGCCCTGGTTGGGCCGTTGCAGAGGATTCACCTCTTTCAGGGGGAGTCCCCAACCCCCCAAAGTGAAACTTCGGGCCCAACAAGGAGAGCAGGGAACCCAGATGGCGGAGCTCACGATCCGGCCGGAGGAGATCCGGGACGCGCTGGAGAACTTTGTCCAGTCGTACAAGCCGGACGCGGCCTCGCGCGAGGAGGTCGGTACGGTCACCCTTGCCGGCGACGGCATCGCGAAGGTCGAGGGCCTCCCCTCGGCCATGGCCAACGAACTGCTGAAGTTCGAGGACGGCACCCTCGGTCTTGCGCTCAACCTCGAAGAGCGCGAGATCGGCTGCGTGGTCCTCGGCGAGTTCAACGGCATCGAGGAGGGCCAGCCGGTCACCCGTACCGGCGAGGTCCTGTCGGTCGCCGTGGGCGAGGGCTACCTCGGCCGCGTGGTCGACCCCCTCGGCAACCCGATCGACGGCCTCGGCGAGATCGAGACCAGCGGTCGTCGCGCGCTGGAGCTGCAGGCCCCGGGCGTCATGGCCCGTAAGTCGGTGCACGAGCCGATGGAGACCGGCTACAAGGCCGTCGACGCGATGACCCCGATCGGCCGTGGCCAGCGTCAGCTGATCATCGGTGACCGCCAGACCGGCAAGACCGCCCTGGCCGTCGACACGATCATCAACCAGCGCGACAACTGGCGCACCGGCGACCCGAAGAAGCAGGTCCGCTGCGTCTACGTCGCCATCGGCCAGAAGGGCTCGACCATCGCCTCCGTGCGTGGCGCCCTCGAGGACGCCGGCGCGCTGGAGTACACGACCATCGTCGCCGCCCCGGCGTCCGACCCGGCCGGCTTCAAGTACCTGGCGCCGTACACCGGTTCGGCCATCGGCCAGCAGTGGATGTACGAGGGCAAGCACGTCCTCATCATCTTCGACGACCTCTCGAAGCAGGCCGACGCCTACCGCGCCGTGTCCCTGCTGCTCCGCCGTCCGCCGGGGCGCGAGGCCTACCCCGGTGACGTCTTCTACCTGCACTCCCGTCTGCTGGAGCGCTGCGCGAAGCTCTCCGACGAGATGGGCGCGGGCTCGATGACCGGTCTGCCGATCGTCGAGACGAAGGCCAACGACGTCTCGGCGTTCATCCCGACCAACGTCATCTCCATCACCGACGGCCAGTGCTTCCTGGAGTCGGACCTGTTCAACGCCGGTCAGCGCCCCGCGCTGAACGTCGGTATCTCCGTCTCCCGAGTCGGTGGTTCCGCGCAGCACAAGGCGATGAAGCAGGTCTCCGGCCGACTGCGTCTGGACCTCGCCCAGTACCGCGAGCTGGAGGCCTTCGCCGCCTTCGGTTCCGACCTGGACGCGGCCTCGAAGTCCCAGCTGGAGCGCGGTCAGCGTCTGGTCGAGCTGCTCAAGCAGCCGCAGTACCAGCCGATGCCGACCGAGGACCAGGTCGTCTCCGTGTGGGCCGGTACCACCGGCAAGATGGACGACGTCCCGGTCAACGACATCCGCCGCTTCGAGAAGGAGCTCCTGGAGTACCTGCACCGCAAGGAGCAGGGCCTCATGACCTCCATCAAGGAGGGCGGCAAGATGTCGGACGACACGCTGACCGCCGTCGCGGACGCCATCACGGAGTTCAAGAAGCAGTTCGAGACCTCGGACGGGAAGCTTCTCGGCGAGGACGCTCCGGCCGCCGCCAAGTGACGTAAGGAAGGGACCTGACTCATGGGAGCCCAGCTCCGGGTCTACAAGCGTCGCATCCGATCCGTCACCGCGACCAAGAAGATCACCAAGGCGATGGAGATGATCGCCGCCTCGCGCGTCGTCAAGGCGCAGCGCAAGGTGGCGGCCTCCACGCCGTACGCGACCGAGCTCACCCGCGCGGTCACGGCGGTCGGTACCGGGTCGAACACGAGGCACCCGCTGACCACGGAGGCGGAGACGCCGACGCGTTCCGCGGTGCTGCTCCTCACGAGCGACCGCGGACTGGCCGGCGCCTTCAACTCCAACGCCATCAAGGCGGCGGAGCAGCTGACCGCGCGTCTCGAGGCCGAGGGCAAGGAGGTCGACACGTTCATCGTCGGCCGCCGCGGTCTGGCCCACTACAACTTCCGTGAGCGCAAGGTCGCGGAGTCGTGGTCGGGCTTCACCGACGAGCCCACGTACGCGGACGCGAAGAAGGTCGCGGGTCCGCTGATCGAGGCGATCGAGAAGGACACGGCCGAGGGCGGCGTGGACGAACTCCACATCGTCTACACCGAGTTCGTCTCGATGATGACGCAGACGGCGATCGACAGCCGGCTGCTTCCGCTCAGCCTCGAAGAGGTCGCGGAGGAGACGTCCACCAAGGGCGAGATCCTTCCGCTCTACGACTTCGAGCCGTCGGCGGAGGACGTCCTCGACGCCCTGCTGCCGCGGTACGTCGAAAGCCGCATCTACAACGCGCTGCTCCAGTCGGCTGCCTCCAAGCACGCCGCCACGCGCCGCGCGATGAAGTCGGCCACCGACAACGCGGGAGACCTGATCACCACGCTCTCCCGACTTGCCAACGCGGCCCGCCAGGCCGAAATCACCCAGGAAATCAGCGAGATCGTCGGTGGCTCCGCAGCCCTCGCCGACGCGACCGCGGGGAGTGACAAGTAATGACGACCACTGTTGAGACGGCCGTTGCCACGGGCCGCGTCGCCCGGGTCATCGGCCCGGTCGTCGACGTGGAGTTCCCCGTCGACGCGATGCCGGAGATCTACAACGCCCTGCACGTCCAGGTCGCCGACCCGGCGCAGGAGGGCGAGCTCAAGACGCTGACCCTGGAGGTCGCCCAGCACCTGGGTGACGGCCTGGTCCGCACCATCTCGATGCAGCCCACCGACGGTCTGGTCCGCCAGGCCCCGGTGACCGACACGGGCACGGGCATCTCCGTCCCGGTCGGCGACTTCACCAAGGGCAAGGTGTTCAACACCCTCGGTGAGGTGCTGAACACCGACGAGACCTACGACGGCGAGCGCTGGTCCATCCACCGCAAGGCGCCGAACTTCGACGAGCTCGAGTCGAAGACCGAGATGTTCGAGACCGGCGTCAAGGTCATCGACCTTCTCACCCCGTACGTCAAGGGTGGAAAGATCGGCCTGTTCGGCGGTGCCGGTGTCGGCAAGACGGTGCTCATCCAGGAGATGATCTACCGCGTCGCCAACAACCACGACGGTGTCTCCGTGTTCGCCGGTGTCGGCGAGCGCACGCGTGAGGGCAACGACCTCATCGAGGAGATGGCGGAGTCCGGCGTCATCGACAAGACCGCGCTGGTCTTCGGTCAGATGGACGAGCCCCCGGGCACCCGTCTGCGCGTGGCGCTGGCCGGTCTGACCATGGCGGAGTACTTCCGCGATGTGCAGAAGCAGGACGTGCTGTTCTTCATCGACAACATCTTCCGCTTCACGCAGGCCGGTTCCGAGGTCTCGACCCTGCTCGGCCGCATGCCCTCCGCGGTGGGCTACCAGCCGAACCTGGCCGACGAGATGGGTCTCCTCCAGGAGCGCATCACCTCGACCCGTGGTCACTCGATCACCTCGATGCAGGCGATCTACGTCCCCGCGGACGACCTGACCGACCCGGCCCCGGCCACCACGTTCGCCCACCTCGACGCGACGACGGTTCTCTCCCGTCCGATCTCCGAGAAGGGCATCTACCCGGCCGTGGACCCGCTGGACTCCACGTCCCGCATCCTGGACCCGCGGTACATCACGGCGGAGCACTACAACACCGCGATGCGCGTCAAGAACGTCCTCCAGAAGTACAAGGACCTTCAGGACATCATCGCGATCCTCGGCATCGACGAGCTGGGCGAGGAGGACAAGCTCACCGTCCACCGCGCCCGTCGCGTGGAGCGCTTCCTGTCCCAGAACACCCACGTCGCCAAGCAGTTCACCGGCGTCGACGGGTCGGACGTGCCGCTGGACGAGTCGATCACCGCGTTCAACGCGATCATCGACGGCGAGTACGACCACTTCCCGGAGCAGGCGTTCTTCCTGTGCGGTGGTATCGAGGACCTGAAGGCCAACGCCAAGGAGCTCGGCGTCTCCTGACGCCGGCCCCACATCGTGGCGAGAGGGGGCGGGTGCGTCCCGCCCCCTCTGTCACGCCTACTAGACTTTGACCCAACACCCGGCAGCAACGCCGGGTGGTGACCCGAGGAGCCCACCTTGGCTGCTGAGCTGCACGTCGAGCTCGTCGCCGCGGACCGCAGTGTCTGGTCCGGCGAGGCCACCCTGGTCGTCGCGCGTACCACGTCCGGCGACATCGGCGTCATGCCCGGTCACCAGCCGCTGCTCGGTGTGCTGGAGTCGGGCCCGGTGACCATCCGTACGAACGACGGTGCGACGGTCGTGGCCGCTGTGCACGGCGGTTTCATCTCGTTCGCGGACAACAAGCTCTCGCTGCTGGCCGAGATCGCCGAGCTGTCGGACGAGATCGATGTCCAGCGTGCGGAGCGGGCGCTCGAGCGCGCGAAGTCGGACGCGGACGCGTCCGCCGAGCGTCGCGCGGACGTCCGGCTGCGTGCGGTGTCGGCTCGCTGACCCCAGCACGCACGTAATGACGTGACTCAGCCGCGGCCGGGACTGGAGCAATCCAGACCGGGTCGCGGCTGAGGCGATGCGGGTGCTTTTTTCCGTTCCGTTACCTGCTTTACCTAGGAGACGAGGAGGTCGGTGTCGATGGTCCTCGCTCTGACTGTGTGCGGGTTGGTAGTGGCGCTCGTGGTGGTGGGGCTGTTCGTCTTCGGTCTCCGCCGCCGGCTGATCCAGCGCTCGGGCGGGACGTTCGACTGCAGTCTGCGCTGGGACGTCCCCGAGAAGAGCGACCTCAACGGCAAGGGCTGGAGCTACGGGGTCGCCCGCTACAACGGCGACCGCATCGAGTGGTACCGCGTCTTCTCCTACGCCCCCCGGCCGCGCCGTACCCTGGAGCGCTCGGCGATCGAGGTGGCCGGCCGCCGTGCCCCGGAGGGGGAGGAGGAGCTGGCCCTGCTGTCCGACTCCACGGTCCTCACCTGTCTCCACCGCGGTACGCGTCTGGAGCTGGCGATGAGCGAGGACGCGCTGACCGGATTCCTCGCGTGGCTGGAGGCGGCCCCGCCCGGCCAGCGCGTCAACGTCGCCTGACCGGCGTGACCCGTCCGACCGGTGTTCCCGGCGTGACCCGTCCGACCGGCGTGACCGGCGTGACCCGTCCGACCTCGCGCCGGGAACGCCCGGCGCAAAGGAATGCGCCGCGGACGGGCCCGGGGGCCTGTCCGCGGCGCGGAGTGGTTCAGTTACGCCAGGGTCAGTTGAGACCGCTGTTGATGGCGCTCACCAGCTCACCGTTGCCGGTGTCGCCGCTGAACTCCCAGAAGAACGCGCCGCCCAGGCCCTGGTTCTTGGCCCAGGTCATCTTCGAGCCGATGGTCGCCGGGGTGTCGTAGCTCCACCAGTTGGTGCCGCAGTGCGCGTACGCCGTGCCGCCGACGGTGCCGGTGGCCGGGCAGGCCGTCTTGAGGACCTTGTAGTCCTCGATGCCCTGCTCGTAGGTCCCGGTCGCCGGGCCGGTCGCGGTGCCGCCGGGCGCGGACTGCGTGACGCCCGTCCAGCCGCGGCCGTAGAAGCCGATGCCGAGCAGGAGCTTGCTCGCCGGGACGCCCTTGGCCTTGAGCTTGGCGATCGCCGCGGCCGAGGTGAAGCCCTCCTTCGGGATGCCCGAGTACGAGGTCAGCGGGGAGTGCGGGGCGGTCGGGCCCGTCTTGTCCCAGGCGCCGAAGTAGTCGTACGTCATCACGTTGTACCAGTCGAGCGAGGCCGCGGCGCCGCCGTAGTCGGCCGCGTCGATCTTGCCGCCGTCGGTGCCGTCCGCGGTGATCGCGGCGGTGACCAGGTTGTTGGCGCCGAACTTGGTGCGCAGGGCGGAGGCGAGGGTCTTGATCGCCGCCGGGCCGCTGGTGTCGCAGGTGAGGCCGCAGGCGTTCGGGTACTCCCAGTCGATGTCGATGCCGTCGAAGACGTCGGCCCAGCGCGGGTCCTCGACCAGGTCGTAGCAGGACTGCGCGAAGGCGGCCGGGTTCTTCGCCGCGTCGGTGAAGCCGCCGGACCAGGTCCAGCCGCCGAAGGACCACAGGACCTTGATGTTCGGGTACTTGGCCTTCAGCTGGCGGAGCTGGTTGAAGTTGCCGCGCAGCGGCTGGTCCCAGGTGTCCGCGACCCCGCTGACCGACTGGTCGGCGGTGTACGCCTTGTCGTAGTCGGCGTAGGCGTCACCGATCGTGCACTTGCCGCCCTGGACGTTGCCGAAGGCGTAGTTGATGTGCGTGATCTTCGCGGCGGAGCCCGAGGTGACGAGGTTCTTCACGTGGTAGTTGCGCCCGTAGACGCCCCACTCGGTGAAGTAGCCGAGCTTGACCTTGCTTCCGGTGCCCGGGCCGGGGTCGGTGCCGCCGCCCGTGGTGTGCACCTTGACCGCGCCGCTCGCCGGTCCGGTCTGGTCCGCGGTGTCGCGGGCCTGGACGGTGTAGGAGTAGTCGGTGCCGGCGGTGAGGCCGGTGTCCGAGTACGAGGTGGTGGTCACGGTGGCGACCTTGGCGCCGTCGCGCAGGACGTCGTAGTTCTTGACGCCCTTGTCGTCGGTGGCCGCGCTCCAGGCGAGCTTCACCGAGGTGTCGGTGACGCCGGACGCGGTCGGTGTGCCGGGCGCGGAGGGTGCGGCGTCGCCGGGGACGGTGGTGCCGTCACAGCTGCCGCCGTTGATCTTGCAGTTGGAGGGCGAGCCGGTGCCGGTGCCGTTGAAGCCGAAGGAGACCGAGGCGCCGGCGGCGAGCGTGCCGCTCCAGGACTTGTTCTTGGCGGTCCAGTGGGTACCGGAGTTGGTGACGTCGGCGTCCCACGCCGAGGTGACCGACGTACCGGAGGGGAAGTCCCACTCGACGGTCCACGAGCTGATGCTGGTGGTGCCGGTGTTCTTGACGGTCCACTTGCCCTCGAAGCCCGAGCCCCAGTCCTGGGTCTTGGCGTAGGTGGCGGTGACCGAGGTGGCCGCCGAGGCGGGGCTCGCGAGCCCGACCAGCGCGGCGAACGGGAGCAGCAGGGTGGTGAGACCGGCGACGGCTCTGAGTCTGGCTCTCTGCCTGAAGCGCATGGTGCCTCTCCTCATGGTCTGTTCGCCTCCGGGGCGCTGCGGCCGGCGGCGAGGAATGTCGTGGGCATGGCTAGGCGCAGTGCGGCGAGAATAGAAAGGTCTGGACCACAGGTCAATAGGTCTGGACCAGTGAGCTTGCGGCGGACTAGACGCCCAACTCCTGCGCGAGCACGGCCGCTTGGACCCGGCTGCGCAGCTCCAGCTTCCCCAGCAGGCGGCTGACGTGGGTCTTCACCGTGGCCTCGGCCATGTCGAGGCAGGCCGCGATCTCCGCGTTGGACAGCCCGCGGCCGAGGCAGGACAGCACCTCGCGTTCCCGGCGGGTGAGCGCGTCGAGGACCGCGGGGTCGGCCGCCGGCTCCCGTACGGGCCCGGCGGCGAACTCGGCGATCAGCCGCCGGGTGACGGCCGGGGCGATCAGGCCCTCCCCGCGCGCCACCGTCCGCACGGCCTCCAGCAGGTCCCTGGCGTCCGTGTTCTTCAGCAGGAACCCCGCCGCGCCGGCGCGCAGCGCCCCGAAGACGTATTCGTCGAGGTCGAAGGTGGTGAGCACGAGGACGTCGGCCAGCTCCTCGGCGACGACCCGGCGGGTGGCCGCGACCCCGTCCAGCAACGGCATCTGGATGTCCATCAGGACCACGTCCGGCCGCAGTTCGCGGGCGAGTGCCACGGCCCGCTCCCCGTCCGCGGCCTCGCCGACCACCTCGATGTCGGGCGCGCTGCCCAGGATGAGGACGAGCCCGGCCCGTACGGCGGCCTGGTCCTCGGCGACGAGCACGCGGATCATCGGGTTCCTCCCGAGCCGAGGGGCAGTACGGCGCGCACCGTCCAGACCGTCGCGCCGGGGGAGCCGGGCGACTCCTCGGGGCCCGCCTCGAAAGTGCCGTGCAGCAGGGCGGCCCGCTCCCGCATGCCGATCAGACCGGCTCCGGAACCGGGCGCCCGCGGCCCGTCCCGGTCGCCGTACGGGCTGGTCACCCACACGGTGAGCGTCTCCTCGTGCTGCGCGAGCCCGACCGTGACCCGGCCCTCACCGGCGTGCTTGAGGGCGTTGGTCAGGGACTCCTGGACGATGCGGTAGGCGGCGAGCCCCACCGGCGCGGGGAGCCCGTCCTCGTGCGCGGCCTCCAGCACGGCGTCGAGGCCGTTGGCGCGGGCGCCCGCCACCAGCGCGCCGATCCCGTCCAGGGTCGGCGCCGCGGCCGGCTCCCGGCCGCCGCCCTCGTGCCGCAGGATGCCGATGAGCCTGCGCATCTCGGCGAGACCGTCGACGCTGTTCTCCCGGATGACGGTGAGGGCGTCCCGGGTGGTGCGCGGATCGTCCAGGGAGAGCGCGGCAGTGGAGTGGATGGCGATCGCCGACAGGTGGTTGGCGACCATGTCGTGCAGTTCGCGTGCCATCCGGGCCCGCTCCGCGGTGACCGCCTGCACGCGGTCCTTCTCGGCCAGCAGCGCCGTCTGCTCGGCGCGCAGCCGGGCGGAGTCGGCGGCGTCCCGGTGGGTGCGGACGACCACGCCGGTGACGGCCGGGCCGAAGGAGACGATCCCGGTCAGGAAGCCGACGAGCAGGGCCTCGGGCGTCCGCCACCAGGCGAGGAAGCCGATCGTCGTCGCCACGGTGACCAGTCCGGTGGTGACGGGCAGCCGGCGGGCGGTGGCCGGACTGCCGTACAGCGCGGCCGCGTACATCAGGTCGGTGTACATCAGGACCGTCACGATGCTGCCCCGCGTGAACTGGTCGGCGACCAGCGCCAGCGTGCCGGCCACCACGGCGGCCCGCGGTCTGCTCCGGCGCAGCAGCTCCAGGCCCGCCATCACGGTGAGCGGGACCAGCACCCACGGCCCCTCAAGCAGCCCGGCCGGGGTGGAGTACAGGCCGAACGCCCACACCAGGACGCCGCTGAGCAGCCCGGCGAGCGCGACGTACACGTCGAAGCGGTGCGGGCGGGGGAGCGGGGCGGCCATGACCTCCATCCAACACGGCGGGCGGCCGGGGCGCGTGCTCCCGGCGGACGGTCCCCGACTACATCGAAGGATGCAGTCGCACCTCGTCACCGCCGACGACGCCCCGCCCCGCCGCGCACGGGAGCCTGGGGAGGTGAGGGAGAGGAGCGACCGTGGTCGTCGGACTGATCATCGCCTGTGAGGTCGGTTTCTGGGTGCTGCTGGCGGCCGGACTGGCCGCCCGCTACCTGCTGGGGCTGCGCCGGACCGGCCTGGCCCTGCTGCTGTGCGAGCCGCTCCTCGAACTCGTGCTGTTCGCGGCGACGGCCGTCGACCTGCGGCGGGGCGCCGAGCCGGGCTGGGAGCACGGCCTGGCCGCTCTCTACCTCGGGTTCACCGTCGCCTACGGGCACCGCACGGTCCGGTGGCTCGACGCCCACGCGGCGCACCGCCTGGCCGGCGGACCGCCCCCGCCGAAGCCGCCCCGCCACGGCCTCGCGCGGGCCCGCCACGAGGGCCGGCTGTGGCTGCGCACCCTCGTGGGGGCGGCCGTCGCCTGCGCCCTCCTCCAGGGTGCGATCGCCTACGTCGGCCAGGACGGCGCCGAGTCCCTGCGCGCCTGGCAGGGGGTGGCACTGCGGGCGGCCGGGATCCACGGGCTGATCGCGCTCAGCTATCTGGTGTGGCCCAAGCGGCGCCCGGCGTCAGCGCTCCCCGCCCGGGACCCACAGCACGTCCCCGACTCCCTTGTTGGCCGTGCGGGCCAGGATGAACAGCAGGTCCGATAGCCGGTTGAGGTAGGTCGCCGTCAGCGGGTTCATCACCTCGCCGTGCACCTCCATGGCCGCCCAGGTCGAGCGCTCGGCCCGGCGCACGACCGTGCACGCCTGGTGCAGCAGCGCCGCGCCGGGTGTACCGCCCGGCAGGATGAAGGAGCGCAGCTTCTCCAGCCGCTCGTTGAAGCGGTCGCAGTCGGCTTCGAGACGGTCGATGTAGAACTGCTCGACGCGCAGCGGCGGGAACTCGGGGTTCTCCACGACCGGTGTCGACAGGTCCGCGCCCACGTCGAACAGGTCGTTCTGGACACGGGTGAGGACCTCGACGATCTCCTCCTCCAGCCCGCCGAGGGCGATCGCCGTACCGAGGGCCGCGTTCGCCTCGTTGGCGTCCGCGTACGCGGAGATCCGCGGATCGGTCTTGGCGACCCGGCTCATGTCGCCGAGGGCGGTGGTGCCGGTGTCGCCGGTCCTGGTGTAGATGCGCGTCAGATTGACCATGCGGCCAGCGTAGTTACGCCCCGGCCCCGCGGAAGACCCGTGTGCCCACCGTCACGGCCGTCCGGCGGATCCACCACACCGTCACGGGGTCCGCCGGACGGGAGAAGGTCCCGGGGCGCGATCCGGGCGAAGTGTCCCGGAAACACCGGTACTCGTGGACGAGACGGAGGACCCGCCGAGCGGGAAGGTCCTCAACTACGCCGTCCGGGCGGCGCAATGACCCATGCCGGTGTGATGTCCGTCAGATGAGACGTGACGCGCATTACTTACCGGTCACAGCGGCCCTCACGAGCGCTAGGGTCCGCCGGAGAGGCTACATAAACAGCGTGTTAAGGGGAGTCGGAGTGGCACGGAAGCTCGCCGTCATCGGAGCCGGACTCATGGGGTCCGGTATCGCCCAGGTCTCCGCGCAAGCGGGCTGGGACGTCGTTCTGCGTGACGTCACCGACGAGGCGCTGACCCGTGGCACCGACGGAATCAAGGCGTCGTACGACAAGTTCGTCAGCAAGGGCAAGCTGTCGGCGGAGGACGCCGAGGCCGCGCTCGGGCGCATCACCACCAGCACCGACCTCGGCGCGGCGGCCGACGCCGACATTGTCGTCGAGGCCGTCTTCGAGAAGCTCGAAGTCAAGCATGAGATCTTCCGTACGCTCGACAAACTCGTCCGCGACGACACGGTCCTCGCCTCCAACACCTCCGCCATCCCGATCACCAAGATCGCGGCCGTGACGGAGCGCCCGGAGCGCGTCGTCGGCGCCCACTTCTTCTCGCCGGTCCCGATGATGCAGCTGTGCGAGCTGGTGCGCGGCTACAAGACGAGCGACGAAACCCTCGCCACCGCACGGGAGTTCGCCGAGTCCGTCGGCAAGACGTGCATCGTCGTCAACCGCGACGTCGCCGGCTTCGTCACCACCCGGCTCATCTCGGCGCTCGTCGTCGAGGCGGCCAAGCTGTACGAATCGGGCGTGGCCACCGCAGAGGACATCGACCTCGCCTGCAAGCTGGGCTTCGGCCACGCCATGGGACCCCTGGCCACGGCCGACCTGACGGGCGTCGACATCCTCCTGCACGCCACGAGCAACATCTACACCGAGTCGCAGGACGAGAAGTTCGCGCCGCCGGAGCTGATGCGCCGGATGGTTGACGCCGGTGACATCGGACGCAAGAGCGGGCAGGGCTTCTACAAGCACTGAATCCGTACGGCCCTTCCGACCATCACCCCCCAGGGTGAATTCGGTATCGGTTCGCTTACAGACGGCAACCTCTGCGCCCTCAGGGCAGTCAGACGGTGCACACAGTCGTACGCAGACAGACAGCCAGACAGACAGACGCGGAGTACGAAACGCACTCTCGGGGAGCGCATATGTACATCAGGGGCGACCACGCCGAGCTGGTCGTCGGGGGCCGCCTCGACGTCCGCAGCGCGGCGGACGCCCGCACGGTCCTGCACTCGGCCGTCGACGACGGAGTCGGCGACCTGGTGCTGGACCTGTCCGAGCTGGACTCCTGGGACGCCACCGGACTCGGCGTCATCATGGGAGCCCACCGACGCGCCGGGCGGTGCGGCCGACGGCTCGTACTCCGCGGCGTACCGGCACAGATGCAGCGCCTGCTGGTCGCGACCCGGCTGCACCGCATCCTCGCCATCGAGGGCGGCATCGGCGTCGAGTCACTGCCCCGGGTCTGACGCGACGCACGAATCGTGTCCTCGCACGCAATCCTCACGAAGCTGTGATGTCTCGGGCGGCGCGGTACCCCGGCTGTTCCTGGATACTGAGCGAAGGTTTAGGGTTCGCCTGCCCGCCGTCGGAACCCCTGGAGCGGGCACCGGACCAGAAGCGACAGCGCGGTGTGCACCAAGGCCGGGAGGGGCTCGGCACACGACGCTTTTGGGGGGCAGGACATCATGGACCCGAACACCCGGGAACCCGCAGAGTACGGTCATGACGACGACGGCCGGGCGCCTCGGCAGCGTCCGCCGCGCGAAGCGCTGACCAGCGACTTCGGCCAGCCCGCACCGGCGCTCGCCCGCACCGTCCAGCTCGTGACGGGCGACTTCCTGCTCACGGTCAACCCCGTCGACGGCAGCGAGATAGAGAACTGCCCGCCGGGACAGCGGCCCCCGAAGCCCCCGAAACTCAGCGCCGACGAGCGCGCCGAACGCGACCGCGCGGCCCGTCCGCCCGTGCCGCCGGGACCCGCGCAGGCCCGGCTGCCGCTCCTGGAGCGCCAGGAGGAGCGCGAGCGCCTCGTCCGGCTCCTCGCCCGCGGCCGCTCCGTACGCCTCACCGGCCCCGCCGGCTCGGGCCGCACCGCCCTCCTGGACGCCGTCGCCGACGACTGTGCCGACCTCGCGCCCGACGGCGTCGTCCGGCTCAGCGGCTACCGGCGTACGGCCGCCGACCTGCTGCACGACCTGTTCGCCGCCGTCCACGACGCCCCCCGCCACCGGCCCGGCCGGGACGAACTGCTCGGGCTCGTCCACGAGATCGGCGCGGTCGTCGTCCTCGACGACCTGGAGTTCGGCGGCAGCGCGCTCGACGAACTGCTCGACGCCACCCCCGAGTGCGCCTTCGTCCTCGGCGCCACGCCCGACGTCCCCGCGCCGTCCGCCGACTCACTCCTCGAAGAGGTGTTCCTCCCCGGCCTCGACCGCGCGGGCAGCCTCGATCTCCTCGTACGCGCCGTCGGCCGCACCCTGACCGAGGACGAGTCGAACTGGGCCGGCGACCTCTGGTTCGAGTCCGAGGGCCTCCCGCTGCGCTTCGTCCAGGCCGGTGCCCTGCTGCGGCAGCGCGACCGGCTGCGCGCCGGCCCCGAGGGCGCCGACGGCTTCGGCTACTACGACGACGCCCCCGCCGGCCCGCCCGTCGACGCCGAGGACGCGCCCGCCGTCCCGCTGCCCTCGCTCGCCGAGGGCGCCGCGCCCGCCGCGCTGCTCGCCTCCCGGCTCAGCGAGTCGGCGCGCGCCACCCTGCGCTTCGCCCTCGCGCTCGGCGGCGAGGTGCCCCACCAGGCCCACCTGCCCGCCCTCGTGGGCGACACCCACGCCGACGCCGCCCTCGCCGAACTCGCGGGCTGCGCCCTGGTCTCCCCGGTCGGCTCCCGGTACCGGCTCGCGGCCGGCGTGCAGGCCCAGCTGGAGGCCGCCGGGTACGCCGACGACATCGAGGAGCACGCGCTCACCGCCGCCCGGCACTACACCTGGTGGGCCGGTCACCCCTCCGTCACCCCGGACCGGGTCTGCGCGGAGGCGGACGCCGTCCTCGCCGCGCTGACCCTGCTGGTGCCCCTCACCACCGCCCCGCTGGACGACGAGGAGAGCCCCGCCGTCCAGCTCGCCCGCACGGCCGCGCCCGCGTTCGCCGCCGGCCTGCACTGGAGCGCCTGGGAGCGGGCGCTGCGGTCCGGCGCCGAGGCGTCCCGGCTCGCCGGCGAGGTCCCCGACCAGGCGTACTTCCACCACGAGCTGGGCGTCCTCGCGCTGTGCGGCGGTCAGTTCGACCGCTCGCGCGCCGAACTGGAGGCGTCCATCGGGCTGCGGGGCGCCCTCGCCGACAAGCGCGGCACCGTCGCCGGCCGCCGCGCCCTCGCACTGGTCGCCGACCGCTCCGGCGCCCTGCTTCCCGCCGTGCTCACCGCGGCGGGCGAGGAGGTGCCCGGCCCGCGGCACGAGGAGCCCGCGTCGCCCCCCGGCGGCGTACCGGCCGCGTTCGCGCTGCCCGCGCCGCCCGAGCCCTCGACCCTCGTGACCCAGCGGCCCGCCGCCACCACGTCCGCCCGCCGGACCGGCGGCGTCAAGGGCCTGGTGAGCGGGACGCGCCGCAACCTGGTCGCCGCCGGCTCGGGCGCGCTCCTGGCCGCCGTGCTGGGCACCGTGGTGACGCTCGGCATGACCTCCGACAAGAACGACGACCCGTCCGACCGGGTCGGCGTCAACCCCACGGCCACCCGGGGCGCCGAGGACGACAGCCTCGGCGCGGACAAGACCGACGAGGACTCCGGGGACGCGGGCGCGTCGAGCGAGCCGACCGATCCGGGCCCGGACGGCAGTTACGGGACGTCGGACGACCCGACACCGTCCGACACCGGAAAGCCGTCGGACGACCCGAGCGGCACGAAGGGTTCGGAACCGTCGAAGTCGCCGTCCAAGTCGGCCACCACCAAACCCTCTTCGCCGAAACCGACCTCGCCGAAGCCGTCGACCACCAAGCCGCCGGCGAGCCACTCGCCGTCGCCGTCACCGTCCCCGTCGAGCGGCACGCCGTCGGCGCCCGCCACCTCGAACTCCGCGAGCGGTCCGGCGACCAGCTCCGCCAGCGGGCCCGCCGGCGGCGCGGACGGTGCTCCGCTGATGTGAGCCGGGAGCGCGAACAGCGGAAGGGCCGGGTCCGCGGACGGACCCGGCCCTTCGCGCGCCCGGCGCCCGCCGGTGCCCGTCTCTAGAACAGCCGCAGCTTGTCGTCCTCGATGCCGCGCAGCGCGTTGTAGTCCAGGACCGTGCAGCCGATGCCTCGGTCGGTCGCCAGGACCCGGGCCTGCGGCTTGATCTCCTGCGCGGCGAAGATGCCGCGCACCGGAGCGAGGTGCGGATCGCGGTTCAACAGCTCCAGATAGCGCGTGAGTTGCTCCACGCCGTCGATCTCGCCGCGCCGCTTGATCTCGATGGCGACCGTCTGGCCCTCGGCGTCGCGGCACAGGATGTCGACGGGCCCGATGGCCGTCATGTACTCGCGGCGGATGAGCGTGTAGCCCTCGCCGAGCGTCTCGATGCGGTCCGCGAGCAGTTCCTGGAGGTGCGCTTCCACGCCGTCCTTGATCAGGCCGGGATCCACGCCCAGCTCGTGCGAGGAGTCGTGGAGGACCTCCTCCATCGTGATGATGAGCTTCTCGCCCGCCTTGTTGACGACGGTCCACACGCCGTCCTCGTCGCCCGACCCCTCCTTCAGCGTGCAGGGCGGCGACATCCAGTTGAGGGGCTTGTAGGCCCGGTCGTCCGCGTGGATGGACACGCTGCCGTCCGCCTTCACGAGGATGAGGCGGGGGGCGGACGGGAGATGGGCGGTGAGCCGGCCCGCGTAGTCGACGGAGCACCGGGCGATGACGAGACGCATGGTCGGCAACGCTACTCGAAGGGCACCTGTGCACGCGATTCGCCCGCGTCCCGCCCGTCCCGTCCGCCCCCCGAGCGCTTTCGAACACGCCTGTTTGCCCTGGAAAACCCGTGTTCGGTACTGGCCGATTGTGTGCCTACCGGTTGCCCGCTGTGTGGGCATTCTCCTGGTGCCGCCCTCATCCGTTGCTTACCGTATAAACGGGAGGTCGCGACGCGTGTACGCAGCGTGTCTGATGTCGTGGTCTTCCGCCCTGTCCGTCAACCCCCGTTCCCGCGGGGGTGCGAGAGGAGAACCCATGTCGCTCGACGTCTCACCGGCCCTACTCGAACAGGCCGAGCGAGGCGAGGTCGACGAAGCTGACTTCGTCGACTGCGTCCGGACCTCCCTGCCCTACGCATGGGAGATGATCAGCTCCCTGGTGGCCCAGCTGAAGGTGGACGGCGGCAACTTCGCCGACAACCAGACGCCGCCGCCGGACGAGCAGGCGCGTGGCCAGCTGCTGCGTGCGCTCGCGAGCGACGCCATACGCGGCGCGCTGCAGCGGCACTTCGGAGTGCGACTGGCCTTCCAGAACTGCCACCGGGTCGCGGTGTTCCCGTTGGACGCCACGGTGGACGACACGCTGGCACGCTTCACGTCGGTCCGCAGCCAGTTGCTCAACCAGTCCCCGGAGTTCCGGGACTGCTGACGCACTGAGCCGCACGGCTTGCCGCTCCGTACGCGGGAGGTGCATCTGTACCGGGGCGGCAAGCTCCCCGAACGACCGGGCCGTTCAGCCGAGATGCGGGAGCACCTCGGAGCCGAGCCGCCGTACGTTCTCCTCGGTCGTCGCCAGATCGCCCGAGCCCTCGACCAGCAGGGCGAAGCGTGAGATGCCGGTGCGCTCCGACGTGGCCGCGAGCCGGTCGGCGCACAGCCTCGGCGTCCCCACCGGGTGCAGCCCGCAGAGCAGTTCGGTGTACGCCCAGGGGTCCCGCATGCTGCGGGCGCGGCCGTCCACCGTCACATGCGCGTCCAGTCCCTGTTTCAGCCAGCCGGGCATCGCCTTGAGCAGCGTCTCGACCGCGTCGGTGCGGCGGTCGGCGATCTGGCAGACGCCCGCCGAGACGTGACCGGCGCCGACGACCTCCTCGGGCGGGCGTCCCGCGGCGCGTGCGTGCCGCCGCCAGAACGCGACCATTTCGGCCTTCTCCTCGTCGCCCACGTGCATCCCCAGGAGCATCGGCAGTCCGCGCTCGGCGGCGAGCCGGACACTGGCCGGCGAGGTGCAGGCGACGACGACCTCGGGGCCCGCGGCACCGCTCAGGTCCTCCGACGGCCGCGGCACGACCGGGACCTCACGGAAGGGGAACCGCTCACCGGTGCCCGCCACGGACGGCTCGCGCAGCCAGCGCACCAGCAGATCGAGTGATTCCGGGAACCCCTTCTCGTACGCCTCCAGGCCCGCGCCGAAGACCTCCAGGTCGACCCAGGGGCCGCCGCGGCCGACGCCCAGCGAGAACCGCCCGCCGGACGTCACGTGCAGCAGCGCGGCCTGCTCGCCGAGCGCCACGGGGTGCACGGTGGGCAGCACGCTCACCGCCGTGCCGACCCGGATCCGGTGGGTGCGGCCGAGCAGCAGCGCGGCCAGCGTGACGGCCGAGGGGCACGTCCCGTACGGCACGAAGTGGTGCTCGGCCAGCCACACCGAGTCGAGTCCCGCCTCCTCGGCGACCTCCGCCGAGCGCACCGCGCGGTGCAGCGCCTCCCCCTGGCCCTGACCCGGGAACTGGGCCGCCAGTACAAAACTTCCTACGCGCATCGCACTCCTGCCTCCTTGGCACCGACGCGGAGCTTCCCCACCGGCATAACCCCCTGACACGTGCCGAAGACACGGGTTGCCAGGGAGATTTGCGGATTGTCTGCGGAATGGGCCGGTCGATGGGGGTCGGAGGGGGTTGGTGGAGTACGCGTACCCGGGCGGCCGCCGCGTAGGCTGGACGCGGCTCCCGCTCCCTGTATAGCTCCGTGAGGTGTCCCGTGTCCCCGCGTCGCAATCGTCCGAAGGGCGCCGGCTCGCCCGGCCCGAGCGGTTCCGCGGACCAGGACGAGCGGTCCGGCCGCTACGGGGGATGGCAGTCCACGGAGAGCTGGCGCGGCGAGGAGTGGAGCGTACGCCACGTGGCGGGCGCGGGAGCCCAGGGAAAGACGTACCGCTGCCCCGGCTGCGACCAGCTGATCCCCTCCGGCGTCCCGCACGTGGTGGCCTGGCCCGAGCACTCCGGGGTGGACGAGCGGCGCCACTGGCACAAGGCCTGCTGGAACGCGAAGGACCGCCGCACCTCGCGGGCGCAGCGGTCCCGTAACGCGCCGAGGTTCTGAACCCCGTACCTCCCGGCGGCCGTCCGCCTCAGACGTCGCGGCGCTCCAGCAGGACGAAGGCGCCGGCGATGGCCGCCGCGGTGACCCCGGCGAGCAGGCCGAGCTGCGCGGTGCCGCCGCCGTCCTCGCCGTCCAACTGGAAGATCTTCGCGAGGGCGTTGGGGGCGTTGTAGTCCATCATCTTCTCGCCGAGGGTGCGCATGCTCTCGGACATCATCAGGAACGCGGGCATGATCGCGGGCACCAGCACGACACCCAGCATCGTGGTGATCGCGCCGGCCGAGTGCCGCAGCATGGAGCCGACGGCGAGCGCCAGCACCCCGAGCAGCGAGACGTACAGCGCGCCCTTGAGGACCGTGCCGCCCCACTCGTTGTCCGACGAACCGCCGTGCAGGCCCGACGTGGTCAGGCCGACCAGCCCGATGGCGAACGCGGAGACGACGAACGCGACCGCGAAGAAGATCAGCAGCTTCGCGGCGAGCACCCGGTGGCGCTGCGGCGAGGCCGTGAAGGTCGTGCGGATCATGCCCGTGCCGTACTCGGACGAGACCACCAGGACGCCCAGCGTGATCAGGCAGATCTGCCCGAGCATCAGGCCGAAGAAGGCCGGGATCGTGTACGGGACGTCGGTGTAGTCCGCGTCGCTCGTCTGGGCGGCCACCAGGAAGCCGATGCCGATCACCAGCAGCAGGAACACGCCGAGCGTCCACATCGTGGAGCGCACCGACTTGATCTTCGTCCACTCGGAGGCGAGGGCGTGCCCGAGGTGGGTGCGGGTGACCGGGATCGGCGAGGTGTACGAACCGCCGGGCCCCGCCTGCCAGTTGGGGGCGGGAGCCGTCTGCTGCGGCATCGGGGGCTGGGGCGTGCTCATCGGGAGTCCTCGCTGTCGCGCTTGTTCAGGTCGGGAGCGGCAGAGGGCGCGGCGGGTGCCGCGGAGGGCTGTGCGGGCGCCTGCGGGGCGGGCTGGGCGTACGGGTTGTGCTGACCCGGGCCGGGGGCCGCCGGGGCGCCGTAGGGGCCCGCGGGCGGCTGTCCCTGGGGCATGGCGAACGGCTGGCCGCCCTGCTGGGGCGGCGGCGGCGCGTACCAGCCGGGCTGGCCCTGGCCCGGCACCGGCATCTGCTGCGGCGGCATCCCGGGCGGCAGGACGCCCGGCGGCAGCTCCTGCTGGAGGCCGGCCTTCTGGTCGATGGTCGAGCGGTAGTCGACGGCGCCCTGCGTCATCCGCATGTACGCCTCCTCCAGCGACGCCTGGTGCGGCGACAGCTCCCACAGGCGTACGTCGGCGGAGTGCGCGAGGTCGCTGATGCGGGGGAGAAGCAGGCCCATCACCCGCAGCGCGCCGTCCTGCTCGGGCAGCACCTGGCCGCCGGCCTCGGTCAGCGCGGCCGTCAGCTTCTCGCGCAGCTGCGGCTCGGTGTCCGGGGTGCGGACCCGGGCGAAGTCGGCCGAGTTGTGCGAGATGAAGTCGCGGATGTTGGAGTCGGCGAGCAGCTGGCCGCGGCCGATCACGATGAGGTGGTCGGCGGTGAGCGCCATCTCGCTCATCAGGTGCGAGGAGACGAAGACCGTACGGCCCTCCGCGGCCAGGGACTTCATCAGGTTGCGCACCCAGAGGATGCCCTCCGGGTCGAGGCCGTTGACCGGCTCGTCGAAGAGCAGCACCTGGGGGTCGCCGAGGAGGGCGGCGGCGATGCCGAGCCGCTGGCCCATGCCGAGCGAGAACCCCTTGGACCGCTTCCTTGCCACGTCCTGGAGGCCGACGACGCCGAGGACCTCGTCCACCCGGCGGGCCGGGATGCCGGAGAGCTGCGCGAGGCAGAGCAGGTGGTTGCGGGCGTGCCGGCCGCCGTGCACGGCCTTGGCGTCGAGGAGCGCGCCGACCTGGCGGGGGGCGTTGGGCAGCTTCCGGTAGGGGTAGCCGCCGATGGTCACCTGCCCGGAGGAGGGGTTGTCGAGGCCGAGGATCATGCGCATCGTCGTCGACTTGCCCGAGCCGTTGGGCCCGAGGAAGCCGGTGACGGCGCCCGGCCGCACCTGGAAGGAAAGGTTGTACACGGCCGTCTTGGCGCCATAGCGCTTCGTCAGGCCGACTGCCTCGATCATGCTCCGCACCCATCGAAAGGTTCAGGACGACGGGGCACACGCCCCCGTAAGGGTTAGGAGGATATCCGGGCGCCGGCGGTTCCACTCAAGAGACGGTAAAACGACGCAGGTCACGCGGGTGCGCGGTCAGCCAGGCGTGTCTTTCCTTGTCAGGTACGTGTCGTACCTGGTCAGCGGTGTTCCGGAAGCGGACGATCCGCCGCCGGACGTCACGCGTCCCGCTTCCTCAGCAGCACGTAGCCGCCGACGAGCGCCACCGCCACCCACAGCAGCATGATGCCGAGCCCGCCCCACGGACCGTACGGGGTGTCGTCGTCCAGCGGGGTCACCACCCGCAGGATCCTGCTGCCCGCCTGGTCGGGCAGGAAGCGGCCGACCTTCTTGGTGGCGGACACGTTGCCGAGGATGGCCGAGATCAGGAAGAAGAACGGCATCAGAATGCCGAGCGAGAGCATCGGACTGCGCAGCATCGTCGCCACGCCCATCGAGAACACGGCGATCAGCGTCATGTAGAGACCGCCGCCGATCACGGCGCGCAGGACGCCCGGATCGCCGATCGACGCGCGGAGCGACCCCAGCGCCGCCTGCCCCAGGAAGAACGTCACGAAGCTGGTGAGGAGCCCGACCAGCAGCGCGAGACCGGTCGCCACGGCGATCTTGCTGAACAGGAACGTGCCGCGCTGCGGCACGGCTGCCAGCGAGGTGCGGATCATCCCGGTGCTGTACTCGTTCGAGACGACCAGCACACCGAACACGATCATCGCCAGCTGGCCGAGGCTCATGCCCGCGAAGCTGATGAACGTCGGGTCGAAGGACAGCCGGTCCCGCTCGCTCATGTCGTCGAACTCGTTCTTCGACAGCAGCGAGATGAGGATGCCGAGCGCGACCGTGACCACCAGGGCGAGACTCAGCGTCCAGACCGTGGACGCCACGGAACGGATCTTGGTCCACTCGGACCTGATGACCTGCGTCGCCGCCATGCTCAGCCCCTCTTCCAGTCGCCGCCCCAGCCCTGCCGCCCGTCCACCGGTGCCGGCGGCGGCGCCCCGGCCGGGTCGAGCGGGGTGTCGGCGTGCGCGTGGTACTCCACCGACTCCGCGGTCAGCCGCATGAACGCCTCCTCCAGTGATGCGCGCTGAGGACTCAGCTCGTGCAGCACCAGCCGGTTCCGCCCGGCCAGCTCACCGATCTCCTCCGACCGCACTCCGTCCACCTCCAGCACGCCGTCGCCCGCCTCCAGGACCGCGATGCCCGCCCCGTGCAGCACGTCGAGCAGCTCCTCCCGGTGGGGCGAGCGGATCCGCACGTACGAACGCGAGTTCTGCGCGATGAAGTCCGCCATGGACGTGTCCGCGAGCAGCCGCCCCTGGCCGATCACGACGAGGTGGCCCGCGGTGAGCGCCATCTCGCTCATCAGGTGCGAGGAGACGAAGACCGTACGGCCCTGCGCGGCGAGGGATTTCATCAAGTTCCGGATCCAGTGGATGCCCTCGGGGTCGAGGCCGTTGACCGGCTCGTCGAACATCAGGATCCGCGGATCTCCCAGCAGCGCGCCCGCGATGCCGAGCCGCTGACCCATGCCGAGGGAGAACCCCTTCGCCTTCTTCCGGGCGACCGAGGTGAGCCCCACCGTGTCGAGCACCTCGTGCACCCGCCCCCGCGGGATGCCGTTGCTCTGCGCCAGACACAGCAGGTGGTTGAAGGCACTGCGCCCGCCGTGCATCGCCTTGGCGTCCAGCAGGGCACCGATGTACCTCAGCGGGTCCTTCAGCCGGTCGTAGCGCTGACCGTCGATCCGGACGTCGCCCGAGGTGGGCCGGTCGAGCCCGAGCATCATCCGCATCGTGGTGGACTTGCCCGCGCCGTTGGGACCGAGGAAGCCGGTGACGATGCCCGGCCGGACGGCGAACGTGAGGTTGTTGACCGCCACTTTCTCGCCGTACCGCTTGGTCAGCCCCTCGAGCTCGATCATGCGGCCACCGTAGAACGGGCCCCCTGGGCCTGCCACCGCAGACGACGCGGCCGGGTACGACGAGGGCCCGCACCTCCGCCTGGGAGGCACGGGCCCTGCTGTCGCTGTTCCTCGCCGCCGGCTAGCGGGACTGCTGCGCCGGGACCCCACGCGAGATGGGCTCGTCCTCGGCCGGCGTGCCGGCCGCGGCCACCGCGGCGCCCGTGAGCGTCGCCAGCATCTCGCGGACGTTCGTGAGCTGCGCGTTGATCGAGTCGCGGCGGTTGGTGAGAGCCGCCAGCTCGCGCTCGGACTCCGAACGGATGCGGTCCGCCTTGGCGTTCGCGTCGGCCACGATGTCCTCGGCCTGGCGCTGAGCGGTCTCCACCGTCTGACGGGCGCGGCGCTCGGCGTCCGTGCGCAGCTTCTCGGCCTCCAGGCGCAGCTGCTCCGCGCGGTGCTCGATCTCCGCGAGACGCTTCTCGGCCTTGGCCTGACGGGACGCGAGGTCGCGCTCCGACTGCTCGCGGCGCTTCGCCAGGTTCGTCTCGAAGTCCGCGGCGGCCTGGGCGGCCTTGGCGCGGGTCTCCTCGAAGAGGGCGTCCGCCTCCTCGCGCTTCGACTGAGCGTCCTTCTGCGCCTCGGAACGCAGCTGGGAGGCCTCGCTCTTGGCCTTCTCGACGATCCGGACGCCCTCGTCCTCCGCCTTGGCCTTGCGGTCCGCAGCGAACGATTCTGCGTCGTTGCGCACCTGCTGGGCCGCCGACTCGGCGAGCTCACGGTGCTGCTCGGACGCGCGACGGGCCTCCTCGCGCAGGTCCTTCGCCTCCTCCTCGGCGAGGCGGAGGATCTTCTCGACGCGCGCGCCGAGACCCGCGTACGACGGCTCGGCGTCGCTGACCTGGGCCTGGGCGTTCTGCGTCTCGAGGTGGAGTTCCTCGATGCGCTTCTCGAGAGCAGTGATACGGGCCAGAGCGCTGTCACGGTCGGAGACGAGCTTCGAAATGCGTTCGTCCACCTGAGCGCGGTCGTACCCACGCCGCACAAGCTCGAAGCCGTAGGGGGAAGTGTCGCTCATGGGGTTCCTGTCGAATGAGACCGGTGAGGTGATAGAAGGAATCCTAGGGGCCAAAGCGGTGTGTCATCGAGCGGATACGTGTTTGATCTGGAGAATGACACTCCTTTCGGGTGGCTGGCTGTCCGAGAGCTTGCCAGCGGCTGTCAGGAAGGTCCTGGCCAAGCACGTGACCGGTGTCCCGGGCCGGGCTCTGTCGTGGGGATCGGGCCCGCCGTGACAAACGTTCCGTCCCGGCCGACCTGTGCCTGCCGGACCCCGCGACGCCGGCCTGATCCAACGACAGGCCCTAGCCCTCCGACGTCTTGCCACCCGAACGGGGCGCACCGACGGCGGCGCCGGCCTTGACCCCGCCGTCCTTGGCCGCGGACGGCGCCTCGAAGGACTCCAGCGCCTCCAGGACGTCCTGGACCCGCGAGATCTCGGCGTTGATGTCCTCGCGCCGGCGGACCAGCACGTCGAGTTCGCGCTTGCCCTCCTCGACCATGCGCCGCGCCTCCTGCTCGGCGTCCGCCTTGATCTTCGTGGCCTCGGCGACGAGTGAACTCTTCTTCTGCTCGGCCTCCTTGAGCAGCCCCTCCGCCTTCTTCACGGCGGCGATCCGCACCTTGCTCGCCTCGGAGTTGGCCTCCGCGACCAGGTCCTTCGCCTTCGCCTCGGCCTTCGCGAGCTGCTCCTCGGCGGCCTTCACCAGCGCGTCGCAGCGCTCGCCGGCCGTCCGCATCGCCTCCGCGGACTCCCGGCGGGCCCGGTCGTGCAGCTCCTCGATCTCCGAGGTGATGCGATCCCGCAGCTCCTCCGCGCGCTCCCTTATGGCGGTCGCGTCCCGGCGCGCGCCGACCAGCAGCTCGTCGGCGTCCGTACGGGCCCGCTCCACCAGGGTGTTGCCCTCCACGGTCGCCTCGGACACCAGGCGCTCGGCCTCGTTGCGGGCGGCGCCCACCATCGTGTCGGCCTGCCCCTCGGCGTCCGCCGTGGTCTTCTGCGCGGCCTGCTGCGCCTCCGAGAGGAGCTTGTCGGCCTCCGCCGCCGTCTCCGAGATGAGCGTGTCGACCTGCTCGGCCGCCTCGGAGCGCCGCTTGTTGGCCTCCTTGCGGGCCTCGTCGAGCGTCTGCTCGGCCTTCTCCCGCGCGGCCGCCGTGACCCGCTCGGCCTCCGCCGCCGCCTCCGCCTTGACGCGCTCCGCCTCGGTGCGGATCCGCTCCGCGTGCTGCTGCGCCGAGCCGACCGTCTCCGCGGCCTCCGCGCGCAGCCGCTCCGCGTCGCCCGTCGCGTCCGAGATGAGCTTCTCGGCCTTCGAGACGGACTCCGTACGGACCCGCTCCGCCTCCGCGGCCGTCTCCGCGGTCAGGCGCTCCGCCTCGGACCGCGCCTCGGTGATGAGGGTGTCCGCCTGCGTCGCCGCGTCCGAACGGATCCGGTTCGCGTCCTCCCGGGCCTCGGCGCGGGTGCGCGAGGCGTCCTGATCGGCGTTCGCGATCGTGTCGGACGCCTCCGTGCGGGCCCGCTGGGCGTGCTCCGCGGCGTCCGAGCGCAGCCGCTCGGACTCGGCGATCGCCTCCGCGACCGTCCGCTCCGCGAGCGCCTTCGCGGCCTCCGACTCCTCGGACGCCTCCCGCCTGACCCGCGACGCGTCCTCGGAGGCGCGCTCCCGCTCGGCGTACGCGTCGGCGCGGACCCGGTCCGCCTCCTGCTGCGCCTCCGTGCGCGTACGGTCCGCCGCGTGCTCCGCGGCCGAACGCAGCCCGGCGATCTCCTCCTGAGCCTGCTCGTGCAGCCCGGCGACGGCGTCCCGCACCTGCTGCGCGGTCTGCTCGGCGCTGGTGACCATCTCGGTCGCGCGCCGGTCGGCCTCCTCGACCAGCCGTACGGCCTCGGCCTGCGCCTCGTCCACCCGGGTGCGCGCGGACGCCAGCAGCTCCTCGCTCTGCTCGCGGGCCCGCTCGCGCTCCTGGTCCGCCTCCTGCCGCGCCGAGCCGAGCACCTCCTCGGCCTCGCGACGGCGCCGGGCGGCCTCCTCCTGCGCGGCGGCCAGCGTCTCCGCGCCCTCGGCCGCCAGCCGCTCCGCCGCGGCCTGCGCCTCCGCGCGTACCCGGTCGGCGGTGTCCTGGGCCTCCGACTTCAGCCGCTCGGCCTCCGCCGCGGCCTCCGAACGCAGCCGTACCGCGATGTTCTCGCCCTCGGCGCGCGACGCGGACGCGTCCGCCGCCGCCTCCGTGCGCAGCCGGTCCGCCTCCGCCTCGGCCTGCGCCTGAAGCGTCCGGATCCGCTCGGCGGCCTCCGTGCGCAGCCGCTCCGCCTCCTCGGCCGCCTCGCGGCGGATCCGCTCGGCCTCCGCACGGGCGTCGGTCAGCGCCTGCTCGGCCGCGACCACACGCTCCTCGGCCTCCGTGCGCAGCCGGCCCAGCTCTTCCGCGGCCTCGGCCTGCCGGGCGGCGACGGCCCGCTCGGTCTCCTCGCGCAGCTCGCGCGCGACCCGCTCGGCGTCCGCCTTGATGCCCTCGGACTGCTCGACGGCGTCCGCGCGGTGCCGCTCGGCCTCGGCGCGGGTGCGCTCCAGTGTCTCCTCGGCCTGCCGGCGCAGCGTCGTCGCCCGCTCGATGGCCTCGGTGCGCACCCGCTCGCTGTCCGCCGTGGCGGTCGTCCGCAGCTCGTCCGCGTCCGCCTTCGCCTTGGCCAGCAGCTCCTCGGCGGTCCTGGCCGCCTCCTCGATCTGCTGGACGGCCTCGCGCCGCGCCTCGCCGCGGATCCGCTCGCCCTCGGAGACCGCGTCCGCCCGCAGCTGCTCGGCCTCGCCGCGCAGCCTGCGCGCCTCCTCCTGCAGCTCGACCGTCTTGGCCCGGTACTCCTTGGTGTCGTCCTTCGCCGCGCCCTTGAGCTCCTCGGCGATGTCGTGCGCCTGGGCACGCAGCCGGTCCGCCTCGGCCTCCGCCTCGGAGCGGATCCGCTCGGCCTCCTCGGTCGCCGCCCGGGTGGTCTTCTTGGCGTCCTGCGACGCCTTGTCAAGCACCTCCTCGGCCGTCCGCGCCGCCTTGGCGAGCTGCGAGGCGGTCTCCTCGGCGGTGAGACTGCGCGCGTTCTCCTCGGCCTCCGCGATGATCTTCTCGGCCGCCGCCTTGGCGTCGGCGACGAGCTGCTCGGCGTCCGCCTTGGTGGTCTCGGCCTCCTTGGTGGCCTCGCTGACCAGCCGGGCGACCTGCTCCTTCGCGGTGCGGGTGCGCTGCTCGTTGGCCGACTCCGCGCCGGACAGCGTCCTGGCGGCGGCGTCCTTCGCCTCGGCGACCAGCTTGTCGGCCTCGGCACGCGCCTCGCGCAGGGCCTTCTCGGCCTCCGCCATCCGCTGCTCGGCGGTCCGGCTCAGCTCGGTGGCCTGGCGGCGCGCGGCGTCCGACTCGGTGGCGGTGGAGCTGCGCAGCTGCTCGGCGTGCTCGGTGGCCTCCTGGGCCTGCGACGACGCGGCGTTCAGCAGCCGCTCGGCGTCCGAGCGGGCCCGGCGCAGCAGCTGCTCGGCCTCCGCGCGGGCCGCCTCGGCGTCGTTCGTCAGCCGCTGGCGGGCCTCGGCGGCGATCCGCTCGGCCTCGGCACGGGCCGCGGCGAGCGCCTGGTCGGCCTCGGTCCGCGACTCCTCCAGGAGCCGGCGGGCCTGCTGCTCGGTGCGGGCCCGCAGCTGCTCGGCCCATGCCACGTTCTCGTTGACGTGCGACTCGACGGTCTGCCGGCGCTCGGCCAGCTCCTGGTCGAGCTGCTGGCGGCGGGTCACCGCCTCCTGGTGCAGCTCCGCCTGGAGGCGCGCGGCCTGCTCGGCGTGCTCCTGGAGGATGCGCTGCGTCTGCGCGCGGGCCTGGCTCAGCTCCCGCTCGGCGTCCGCGCGCAGCTGGTCGGCCTGGATCTGGGCGTTACGGAGCAGCTGCTCGGCCTGGTAGCCGATGTCCGCACCGTCGTAGGCAGGACGGGTCGCCAGACTGCGGCGCGCCTCGTGCAGCTTGGCGCGCAGCACCTCGACCTGATAGCCGAGGTCCTCGGCGTGCTGGACGGCCTTCTCCCGCTCGGTCTTCAGCCGCTCCATCTCGGCCTCGAACCGAGAGAGGTGGTCGACGTCAGCCGCCGGCTCTCGCTCCTGGCGTTCGTAGCCCCGCACTGCGCGGTCCCATCCGTCCCCTGGTCGCAAGTCTTTCCGAACGAGCTCCGTCCGTCCGCCGAACGGGGCCCCCGGGGAATGGTGTCAGATCAACGGCGGAGCATGGGCTGCTGCCCCGACGCTCGCCCCCCGAAACCTGGACCCCGGCCCTCGGTCCTGTCGCAGACAGAACCCGGGGCCGTGTCCAACGACAGGCCCCGGGCCGCCCCGGTGAGGCAGCGGCCGTCCCCAACCCTACCGGCCCAGATATACGGAGGTCAGTGCTCAGGTGACTCAACAGCCGCCGAAGTGACCAGTTCTGTCAGCACGCCATGACAATCCTTGGGGTGGAGGAAGGTGATCCGGGAGCCCATGGACCCGATCCGGGGCTCGTCGTACAGGACCCGTACGCCCTTGTCCTTGATGTCGGCCGCGTCGCCGTCGACGTCCGCCGTGCCGAAGGCGATGTGGTGGACCCCCTCGCCGTTCTTGGCCAGCCACTTGCCCACGGCGGAGTCCTCGCGGGTGGGTTCGAGCAGCTGGAGGTAGGAGGCGCCGCCGTCGGACGTCTCGTTGATCTTGAGCATGGCCTCGCGGACGCCCTGCTCCTCGTTGACCTCGGAGTGGAACACCTCGAAGCCGTACGTCGCCCGGTAGAACTCGACAGTCCTGTCGAGGTCGAAACAGGCGATTCCGATGTGGTCGATTCGCGTCAGCATGGAGTCAGTGCAGCGCTCCTCGCGTGGTTACGCAACGTGCGCGCGATCACACCGCGGGCCGGATGACGGGTGGCGTACCGCTCAGTACATTCTCAGTAAACCCTCGTTCACTCCTCGGCTGTGCAAGCCGGTAAGGGGATCGCACCTCATGTCTGGAACGAACAGCACGACCTCCGTGATCGTCGCGGGTGCCCGCACCCCGATGGGACGGCTGCTCGGCTCGCTGAAGTCCTTCTCCGGAGCCGACCTCGGAGGATTCGCGATCAAGGCCGCCCTCGACCGTGCGGGCATCGGCGGCGACCAGGTGCAGTACGTGATCATGGGCCAGGTCCTGCAGGCCGGGGCGGGGCAGATCCCGGCGCGGCAGGCCGCGGTCAAGGCCGGCATCCCGATGAGCGTGCCGGCGCTCACGATCAACAAGGTGTGCCTGTCGGGCCTCGACGCCATCGCCCTCGCCGACCAGCTCATTCGCGCCGGCGAATTCGACGTGGTGGTCGCCGGCGGCCAGGAGTCCATGACGAACGCCCCTCACCTGCTCCCGAAGTCTCGTGAGGGCTACAAGTACGGTGCCATCCAGATGCTCGACGCCATGGCGTACGACGGGCTCACGGACGCCTTCGAGAACATCGCCATGGGCGAGTCGACGGAGAAGCACAACAGCCGCCTCGGCATCGCCCGCCCCGAGCAGGACGAGATCGCGGCGCTGTCCCACCAGAGGGCCGCCGCCGCCCAGAAGAACGGCGTCTTCGAGGCGGAGATCACGCCGGTCGAGATCCCGCAGCGCAAGGGCGAGCCTGTCGTCTTCAGCCAGGACGAGGGCATCCGCGGCGACACCACCGCCGAGTCGCTCGGCAAGCTGCGCCCCGCCTTCACCAAGGACGGCACCATCACCGCCGGCACCTCGTCGCAGATCTCGGACGGCGCCGCCGCCGTGGTCGTGATGAGCAAGGCCAAGGCGCAGGAACTGGGCCTGGAGTGGATCGCCGAGATCGGCGCCCACGGGAACGTGGCCGGGCCGGACAACTCGTTGCAGTCGCAGCCGTCCAACGCCATCCAGCACGCCCTGAAGAAGGATGGCCTGGACGTCGGCGATCTTGACCTGATCGAGATCAACGAGGCGTTCGCCGCGGTCGCCGTGCAGTCGATGAAGGACCTCGGCGTCACTTCGGACAAGGTGAACGTCAACGGCGGTGCCATCGCGCTCGGTCACCCGATCGGGATGTCCGGTGCGCGGCTCGTCCTCCACCTCGCGCTGGAGCTGAAGCGGCGCGGCGGCGGCGTGGGCGCGGCGGCGCTGTGCGGTGGCGGTGGCCAGGGTGACGCGCTGATCGTGCGGGTACCCAAGGCCTGACACCGGGTTCGTCCCGCCGGTGGGACGACACCGGGTGGCCCGTCCCGACGGGGACGGCGCCGGGTGCGCGTCCCGCCGGTCCGCTGTTCGCCCTCTCGTACGACCCGACTGAACGGAGCTGTGATGCAGGACGTCTCCACACTGGTGGCCCAGGCCAGGGAAGGACGGCCGCGGGCCGTGGCCCGGCTGATCTCCCTGGTGGAGGGGGCGTCCGAGCAGCTTCGCGAGGTCATGGCCGCGCTGGCGCCGCTCGCCGGGAACGCCTACGTCGTCGGGCTGACCGGCTCGCCGGGTGTCGGCAAGTCGACGTCCACCTCCGCGCTGGTCACCGCCTACCGGCGGCTCGGCCGGCGGGTCGGGGTGCTCGCCGTCGACCCGTCGTCGCCGTTCTCCGGGGGCGCGCTGCTCGGGGACCGTGTGCGGATGTCCGAGCACGCGTCCGACCCGGGTGTGTACATCCGCTCGATGGCGACCCGCGGGCATCTCGGCGGGCTCGCCTGGGCGGCCCCCCAGGCGATCCGTGTCCTGGACGCGGCGGGCTGCGACGTCGTCCTCGTCGAGACCGTCGGCGTCGGGCAGTCCGAGGTCGAGATCGCCTCGCAGGCCGACACGTCCGTGGTGCTGCTCGCCCCCGGCATGGGGGACGGGATCCAGGCGGCGAAGGCCGGAATCCTGGAGATCGGTGACGTGTACGTCGTGAACAAGGCCGACCGGGACGGGGCCGACGCGACGGCCCGCGAGCTGAACCACATGCTCGGGCTCGGGGAGTCCCGGGGGCCGGGGGACTGGCGGCCGCCGATCGTGAAGACGGTGGCGGCGCGCGGGGAGGGCATCGACGAGGTCGTCGAGGCGCTGGAGAAGCACCGGGCGTGGATGGAGGAGCGCGGGGTGCTGGCCGAGCGGCGGCTGGCGCGGGCCTCCCGCGAGGTCGAGACGATCGCCGTCACGGCGCTGCGGGAGCGGATCGGCGACCTGCACGGCGACCGCCGGCTGAGCGCGCTGGCGGAGCGGATCGTGTCGGGGGAGCTGGACCCGTACGGGGCGGCGGACGAACTGGTGGCGGGGCTGACCCGGGGCTGACCCGGGGCTGACGCGGGGCCGGCGTCCGGTGGACGTGGGGCGCCTTCTGTGCGACGTGGGTCGGGGCCGTGCCGGTACATCCGCCCGTTGCGGGCCGGGCGCGAGCTCCGTCACAGAGGTGACCCGGAGTCCAACGCCCGGCCCGCAACGGGCATTTGATGTACCGGCACGGCCCCTTCCGTCGTACGGCGGCTGCCGGTTCGTTCCCATTGAGCTGCGTCCCGGGGGCGGTGCGGGGTCGTTCCCATTGAGCTGCGTCCCGGGGGCGGTGCGGGGCCGTCCCCATTGAGCTGCGTCCCCAGGGTGGTGCGGCGCCGTCCCCATTGCCTGTGGGGTCGTCCCCAGCGCGCTGCGGGGTCGTGGTTGTCGCGGTGCGGGCTGAGAGCCCCTGCCGGCTCGGGCGCGGGTGATCGTGCCGCTGGGGCGGCACTTGTGGGCCCCGTCGGCAGCGGGATCGCCCGTCTCCGCCTCGGCTGCGGCGGGACTCAGTCGTCGTTCGGGGTGGCCGCGGTCACGTTCGCGGTGCGCGGGTCCACGCGCCAGTCGTGCTCGGTGCCGTTCGCGGACCTCGTCTCCGCCTCCCAGGCGCTGCCGCCCTCGTCCTCCAGCTCTACGGAGGTGACCGTCCCCTTCGCCGCGGCGGCGCGGGCGGCCTCGGCGGCCGAGGTGGACGTGCCCTTCAGCGCGGCCCGGTGCTCGGCGGCGTCGTCCTCGGTCTCGGCACGGGAGCCGAGCACCTTGCCGGTGGCGGGGTCGACGCGGACGCCGTGCACGGTGTCCCCCTTGCCGAGGACGTCGACCTCCCAGGCCACGGCGCCGCCGTCGTCGTCCAGGTCCGCGGCGACGGCCGTACCCGGCGTGCGGGCCAGGGCCGCCTCGATGGCCTCCGCCGCGCTCACCTTCGCGGACTTCGCGGCGGCGTCCTCGCCGTCGCGGGAGTCGTCGTCCCGGGTCTCGTTCCGGTCGTCGTCCTTGTCCCGCACGGTCGACTGCCGCGTGTCGTCGTCGCCCGAGACCGCCAGGGCCGTGGCGGAGCCGCCCGCGATCAGGGTCGCGGCGGCGACGGTGGCGATGACGATGTTGCGCTTCATGAGGTTCCTCCCGGTGTGCACGGTGATGCCTTGTTCCGACGGAAGACAATCTGCCCGGCGGACCTGAACCCGGCCTGAAGCCGCCTGAAGCCCTCTTCAGCTTCCGTTTGGGACGCTGGGCGCATGCGCCTGTTGATCGTGGAGGACGAGAAGCGGCTGGCCCTGTCGCTCGCGAGGGGACTGACCGCCGAGGGCTTCGCCGTGGACGTCGTCCACGACGGGCGGGAGGGCCTCCACCAGGCCGGTGAGGGGACGTACGACCTCGTGATCCTCGACATCATGCTGCCCGGCATGAACGGCTACCGCGTCTGCGCCGCCCTCCGCGCCGCCGGCCACGACGTGCCGATCCTGATGCTCACCGCCAAGGACGGCGAGTACGACGAGGCCGAGGGTCTCGACACGGGCGCCGACGACTACCTGACGAAACCGTTCTCGTACGTGGTGCTGGTGGCGCGGGTGAAGGCCCTGCTGCGCCGGCGCGGCACGTCCGGAGCCTCGCCGGTGCGGGTGGTCGGCGACCTCAGGCTGGACGCGGCGGCCCGGCGCGTGTTCCTGCGCGAGGACGAAGTCGCCCTCACCACCAAGGAGTTCTCCGTGCTGGAGCAGCTCGTCGTGCGGGCGGGAGAGGTCGTCTCGAAGGCGGACATCATGGAGCACGTCTGGGACTTCGCGTACGACGGGGACCCGAACATCGTCGAGGTGTACGTGAGCACGCTGCGCCGCAAGCTGGGGGCCGGACTGATCAGGACCGTGCGCGGCGCCGGGTACCGGCTGGAGGCCCGATGAGGCGCCTCTTCGGTTCCGTCCGCGCCAAGGCCACCCTGGGCGCGACCGTCGTCGTCGCGATCGCGCTGGTCGCCGCCGGGACCGCCGTACTGCTCTCGCTGCGGTCCAACCTGATCGTGCAGGCCGGTGCGCAGGCCGAGCGCACCGCCCGGGAGGTGGCGGCCGACCTGGCCGGCCGCACCCCCTACGGCGAGCTGTCGCTGGACGACGACCAGCCGGTGCAGGTGGTGGACGGGTCCGGGCGGCTGGTCGCGGTGAGCGAGCACCTGGAGCGGATCAGCGGCACCGGGACCGGCGCCGTGCGGCCCGTGCCCCCGGCGGAGGCCGCTCGCGACGACCACGGCGGCGAGGACCCCGGGGACGACGACGCGCTCGAACCGGGCGAGATCGGCGACGAGGTGGAGTACAGCGAGGGGTCCGCCACCATCGACGGGGACACCGCCGACTACCGCTTCGCGGCCGTGGAGGTGAGCGTCGGGGACCAGGGCGACCTCACCGTGTACGCCGGTTCCCCGCTGTCGGCCGAACAGAGCGCCGTGGGCACCGCGTTGACCGTGATGCTGATCGGGTTCCCGCTGCTGCTCGCCGTGGTCGCCGGGGTGACCTGGCTCGTCACCCGGCGGGCGCTGCGCCCGGTGGAGGACATCCGGAGGGAGATGGCCGCGATCACGGCCTCGGAGGACCTGGCGCGCCGGGTGCCGGTGCCCGTCACGCACGACGAGGTCGCCCGGCTGGCCCGGACCACCAACGAGACGCTGGCCGCGCTGGAGAAGTCCGTCGAGCGGCAGCGGCGGTTCGTCGCGGACGCCTCGCACGAACTGCGCAGCCCCATCGCCTCGTTGCGGACCCAGCTGGAGGTGGGCGCGGCCCATCCCGGGCTGCTGGACGTCGCGGGCGCGGTCGAGGACACCGTACGGCTCCAGCGGCTGGCCGCCGATCTGCTGCTGCTGGCGCGGCTGGACGCGGGGGAGGGGCCCGGGGACGCCCGGTTCGACCTGGGCGCGCTCGTGCGGGAGGAGGCGGCCGGGCGGACGGGGGTCACGGCGGACGCCGAGACGGTCGAGGTGACCGGCTCCCGGGGGCAGTTGGCACGGGTGCTGGCCAATCTGCTGGACAACGCGGGACGGCACGCGCGCGACCGGGTCGCCGTCACCCTGCGCCGGAAGGGCGCGTGGGCCGTGCTCGGGGTCGCGGACGACGGTGCGGGCGTGCCGGCGGCGGAGCGGGAGCGGATCTTCGAGCGGTTCGTACGGCTCGACGACGCCCGCAGCCGGGACGACGGCGGGGCCGGTCTGGGCCTCGCCATCGCCCGCGACGTCGCGCTGCGGCACGGCGGCACGCTCACCGTCCGCGAGGCGCCCGGAGGTGGGGCGCTCTTCGAACTCAGGCTGCCCGTGGGCCGGTCGGCACGGGATGCCGGGGCCGGGTGACGGTCAGGGACGGCCCCGCTGGCCCCGCAGCTGCTCCGCGATCGGGGTCAGCGACTTGTGGAGGTCGTTCAGGGCCTCCGGGGAGAGCAGGTCGATGAAGTGCCTGCGCACGGACGCCACATGGTGCGGGGCGACCTTCCGCATCGTCTCCAGGCCGTGGTCGGTGAGGACCGCGTACAGTCCTCGTCGGTCGGATTCGCAGTTCTCACGACGTACCAGGTTCGCGTTCTCCATGCGGGTGATCTGGTGCGAGAGGCGGCTCTTGGACTGGAGGGTGGCGGACGCGAGGTCGCTCATCCGCATCCGGACGTCCTCCGACTCGGAGAGATTCACCAGGATCTCGTAGTCGTTCATCGTCAGTCCGAACGGCTGCAAGTCCTTCTCGAGCTGATACGTCAACAGCCTGTTGACCTCCAGGTGGGTGCGCCAGGCGCACTGCTCCGCATCGGTCAGCCAGCGCGTGGCCGTCTCGGTCTCCATGAATGAAGTCTACCTAAAAGGTTGAAAGGCGAACTAGTGAGGGTGGTGTGACTACGCGCACGCGTTCGACGTCACACTCCGCAGACTACCGCTCACAGCCCGAAGCGACGCTGGAGGTCCCCCAGCTGTCCGGGAAGACGCGGTGCGCCGGCTTGCCCTCCGTGCTGACCCGGCACCCCGCCGCCGCCCGGTACGCCGGCCTGCTGCGGGACCGCTCCGGTGGCCTGCTCCGCCATCAGCGCCTCGGACGACTGGAGCAGTACCGTACCCGCCCCCACGAACTCGAACTGGTGCTCCTCGCCCGAGGCCCCGCCGATGCCCGTCATCGCACGTAGACCGCCCATGACACCTGTCAGGTAACCGTGGTCGTAGTGGTGGCAGGGGGAGGGGCAGTCGGCCCATCCGACGAGCGCCTGCGGGTCCACCCGGATCGGCGGTTCCATGAACACCACGGGGCCGTTCGACGCGGCCACGAACTTGCCCGAACCGATGAGCGTCAGGAAGCCCGGGACGATGGACTGCTTCAGCGCGAGACTTGGCTGAAAAGCGAGCAGGTTGCCCGAGCGAATGGTCAGGTTGCCCTGCTCCAGGTCGTACGAATTCACGTCGAAGGCCCGGTCAGCGAGGAGCATCTTGCCCGAGCCCTCCGCCACCACCCAGTCGCTCGCGTGCAGAGGCGAATGGAACGACGTACGCACCAGACGGTCCAGCCGGCCGTGCCCGATGCCGTTGAACTCCATCGAGCCGTAGTAGGCGATCATCTTGCCCTTCTGCAGGAACCACTGGCTCCCCTTGAGCTCCACGCAGAAGGTGTACTTGTTCACGTTGTCGTCGACCGGCAGGGTCGCCGGGTCGAAGATCACCGGGCCCTGGGCCCCGTACGCGCTCACAGCTTCTCCTCCGAGGCCTGGACGTACACCGCACCGCTGCCACTCAGCTCCAGCTGGAACGCCTCGCCCGAGCCGCGGCCCACCATGTCGCGCCAGCCGAGCGCCGTCGACAGCTTGTTGCGCACGTCGCCGTGGTGCGCCACGTACGCCTGCGGATCGACGTGGACCGGGCGCTGCGGGGTGATCGGGACCTGGACCACGCCGCCGTGCGCCATGACCGCGACCGCGCCGTGGCCCTTCAGGGTCGTGGTGAACAGGCCCTGGCCCGTCACCTGGCCGCGCACCATGCCCATCACCCCGCCCTGCGAGCCCATGAACATCGTGCCCTGCTCCAGCGTGCCGTCGAAGGCGAGCAGCCGGTCCGCCTCCACGTACAGGGTGTCGCCGGTGAGGGTGATGACCTCGATGTGGTGGCCGCCGTGCCCGAAGAACACCGTGCCGGAGCCCTCGACGGTCATCAGGGGGGTGGCCTCGTTCGCCAGTCGGCGGCCGATCATGGACATCACGCCGCCCTGGCCGCCCTGCATGTTGGGAGTGAAGGAGACCTCGCCCTTGTAGGCGAGCATCGCGCCCCGCTGACTGAACAGCCGCTGGCCCGGCAGGACCGTCGCCTCGATCATCTTCGAGTTGATCTCACGGAAGGGCATGTCACACATCCCCCGCGATCGTGTTGCGCTCGCTGGGCTGGACGTAGACCAGGCCGTCGCCCTCGAAGCGGATCTGGAAGGCCTCGCCGCCGCCCTCGCCCATGAACGTGCGGAACGTCACACCGGACTGGAAGGACTGCCGTACGTCGCCCTGGTGCGCGATGTACGCGCCCGGGTCGACGGTCAGCGGGTACTGGGAGCTGACCCGCAGGACCACCGCGGGGCCGTCGGACATGATCGCCGCCTGGCCGTGGCCCTCGACGGTCGTCGTGAACAGGCCGTTGCCCTGGGAGGCGCCGCGCAGGCCGGTGAAGGACGTGCCCGTCCGCAGGCCGGCGTCCGTCGCGAGCAGGTTGCTGGACTCGACGTACAGCTTGTCCCCCTGGAGGTTCACGAGATTGATCTCGGAGGCCCGGTCGGCGAAATAGCAGGTCCCCTGCCCTTTCACCTCCATCATGATCATCTGCTCGCCGGTGAGGCGCCGGGTCACCATCCCCCGTATCCCCTCACCGCCACCGCTGAGCTTCTTGAAGGCCATCTGCCCGTCGTACGCGACCATCGAGCCGTTCTTCGCCTTCACGGCGTCGCCGGTCATGTCTACGGCCAGCACCTTGCTGCCTTGGAGTCGGAACATCGCCACGGTGTGAAGGTAGCCGCCGGAGGTGGCCGCCGACAGGGCCTCAGGGTGGAGAACGACCCCGACCGCACCCTTACGGGGCGGCCGTCACCCCCGGACCGGGGCGCTCCGGCCCGGATGCCACAATGAGGGGACGCTTGTGCGTGCGTTCACAAAGCGCCCCTGCCCGCCGACAGCGAATCCCCCGAAGGTGACCCGTGGACCTGAAGACCGCCACCGCCCTCCGCCGCCTGCGCCTGGTCTCGGCGCCCGAGGCCGTGTCCTTCCTGCTGCTGCTGGTCTGCTCGGTGCTCAAGCGCACCACGGACTTCAACGCGGTGCCCGTCATGGGCGCGGTCCACGGTGTGCTCTTCATCCTCTACGTGATCTTCTGGGCCGACGCCTGGAACCGCGCGAAGTGGCCGTTCGGGACCGCCGCGCTCTACTTCGTGCTCTCCGTCCTGCCCACCGGCGGCTTCTTCGCCGAGCGCAAGCTGCGGCGCGAGGCGGAGGACGCGGTCATCGCGTCCCGCGCGCGCCGCGAGGGCGTGGTGAAGGCGTCATGATCGTCGCCTTCTCCGTGACGCCGCTGGGAGTGGGCGAGGACGTGGGCGAGTACGTCGCCGACGCCGTCCGGGTGGTCCGCGAGTCGGGCCTGCCGAACCGCACCGACGCGATGTTCACCTCGGTCGAGGGCGAGTGGGACGAGGTCATGGACGTGGTGAAGCGCGCGGTCGCCGCGGTGGAGCGGCGGGCGCCCCGGGTCTCCCTCGTCCTGAAGGCCGACATCCGGCCCTCGGTCACCGACGGCCTGACGTCCAAGGTCGCGACGGTGGAGCGTCACCTGTCCGCGTAGCCACCAGAGATCTCCCGTGAACCCCGGTCCGGCGGACCGGGGTTCTTCCGTGCCCGCCGCACCGAGACGCCCGCGCCCACCCGTCGACGCCCCGCCGGCGCCCGTGCGTCGACGCCCGTGCCGACGGCTCCCCGCTCGGCCGCTCCGGGCGACACGCTGCCGCGTGTGGCCGTACTCCTTCTGACCCGTCCAGTTCGACACGCCACAGAAACTCCACTTGTGTGTGGGTATCGGCTCGTTCGATCACCCCGTTTCAATCACTGGAGGGCGCTGTGCGGCCCGAGGGCTACGACTACGACACCTACAGCCGACTGGCGGGACCGCTCACGCAGCCGTCCACCTCGGCCTACCGGGTGCAGTACACCAAGCTCCTCTCGCGAGAGCCGCGTCGAATACGAGCCGTCCTCCTGATGACGCTGGCGCCCCTCCTCACCTGCCTGCTCCTCGTCTACCTGGTGTGGCCCACCCACTGGGTCGAGCGCGAGGGCGGCGCCCGCTGGCTGATCGGCCTCGACGTCACCATGCTCATATCGATCGGCCTGATCGAGCTGTTCATGGTCGTCAACGTGGTCTCCATCGCCCACGCCACGATGGTCGCCCGCGACCCGGTCCCCGTCGTCCCGCAGCCCGGTACCCGCGTCGCCTTTCTCACCACGTACGTGCCCGGCAAGGAACCCCTCTCCATGGTCCGCGCCACCCTTGAGGGCGCGGTCAAGGTCACCCACACCGGCCCCCTCGACGTCTGGCTCCTCGACGAGGGCGACGACGAGCAGGCCAAGGCCCTGTGCGCGGAACTCGGCGTACGGCACTTCACCCGGTCCGGCGTCCCCGAGTGGAACCGGGAGAAGGGCGTCCACAAGGCCCGCACCAAGCACGGCAACTACAACGCGTGGATCGCGATGCACGGCGGCGAGTACGAGTTCTTCGCCTCCGTGGACACCGACCACGTCCCGCTCCCCGGCTTCCTGGAGCGGATGATGGGGTACTTCCGCGACCCGGACGTCGCGTTCGTCGTCGGCCCGCAGGTCTACGGCAACTACGACAGCCCCGTCACCAAGGCCGCCGAGTCGCAGCAGTTCCTCTTCCACGCGCTCATCCAGCGCGCCGGGAACCGCTACCGCGCCCCCATGTTCGTCGGCACCAACAACGTCGTGCGGATCGCCGCGCTCCGCCAGATCGGCGGCCTGTACGACTCCATCACCGAGGACATGGCGACCGGGTTCGAGCTGCACCGCCACCGCAACCCGAGGACGGGCGGCCACTGGCGCTCGGTCTACACCCCCGACGTGCTCGCCGTCGGCGAGGGCCCCGCGTCCTGGACCGACTTCTTCACCCAGCAGCTCCGCTGGTCCCGCGGAACCTACGAGACCCTGTTCAAGCAGTACTGGAAGGCGCCGTTCACGATGCCTCCCGGCCGCCTGTTCTCGTACACGATGATGCTCTTCTACTACCCGATGACGGCCGTCAACTGGTTCCTGGGCATCCTCAGCTGCGTCCTGTTCCTGTGGTTCGGCGCCTCGGGCACGCAGGTCGCCGCCTCCGTCTGGCTGATGCTCTACAGCGACGCCGCGGCGCTCCAGATCGGGCTGTACCTCTGGAACCGGCGGCACAACGTCTCCCCGCACGAACCGGAGGGCTCCGGCGGTCTCGCCGGGATGGCGATGTCGGCGCTCTCCGCGCCGATCTACCTCAAGTCGCTGAGCGCCGCCCTCAAGCGCAGCCCCAGCGGGTTCGTGGTCACGCCGAAGGGCGGCGGCGCCAGCCCCGACCGGCTGGCGACCTTCCGCATCCACCTCTCCTGGGCGGCGCTGCTGGCGTTCTCGCTGCTCGCGTCGTTCGTCCTGGACCACACCCACGCGGCCATGCGCACCTGGGCCGTCCTCGCCATGGGGATCTGTCTGGCGCCGGTCGGGGTGTGGCTCTCCACCCAGCTCAAGGACCGCAGGGCCGGTGCGCTGCCGCGGCCGGCCGCGGCCCGGATCCCCGAAGCCAAGGAGCCCGCGCTCGCCACCGGCGGCACCCCGACCCCGGTCTCCGGTTCCACGACAGGAGGCAACTAGGCCATGGCCTACCGGCCCTCGAAGAAGACCAAGAAGACCGTGCTGAGCATCGGCGGCATCGCCGTGCTCGCCGGGCTCAACGCCCCGGCCGCGCTCGGCTTCGCCGAGGAGCAGTACTACGAGTACAAGATCGCCCAGCCCGCCTACAAGGCCCGGTACGGCTCCTGGTCGCAGCTCGACATCCCCAGGGAGTTCCGTACCAACGCCATCCACGCCGCCCTGCTGCACACCGGCAAGGTGCTGATCGTGGCGGGCTCGGGGAACGAGATCAAGAAGTTCGACAAGGGCTCCTTCGACACCGTCCTGTGGGACCCCCGCAAGAACACCTACAAGAAGATCCCGACCCCCGACGACTTCTTCTGCTCCGGGCACGCCCAGCTCCCCGACGGCAGGCTCCTGGTGGCCGGCGGCACCGCCCGCTACGAGCGGCTCGACGGCGAGGTGGAGCGGGCCGGCGGCGGCATGCGGGTGAAGAACGAGGACCCCGACAAGGCGATGGTCCTCAAGAAGGGGACCCGCTTCCGCTCGCCGGCCGGCGTCGAGTACGTCAGCAGGTTCGAGGTGACGATCCCGCGCGCCAAGCGCACGCAGGAGATCACCTACAACCGGGCGGGCGTCATGCAGCCCTGGAAGACCAAGGTCACCGCGAGCGAGGCCCGCGTCTTCGTGGAGGCCGCCGAGAAGGGCCCGCTGTCGGTGACCGACAAGCAGGCCCAGTACGAGATCGTCGGCCTGAAGGGCAAGGACGGGGCCAACACGTACGGGATCTCCGAGAAGATCACCATGGACAAGCAGGACTTCCAGGGGATCAGGGCGGCCTACGAGTTCGACCCGAAGGCGGAGAAGTACATCCCCGTCGACCCGATGGCCAAGGCCCGCTGGTACCCGACGCTCGTCGGTCTCGACGACGGCCGGGTGCTGGCCGTCTCCGGTCTCGACGACGTCGGGGTGATCGACCCGGGCGACAACGAGATCTACGACCCGGAGACCAAGCAGTGGACGGCGGGCCCCAAGCGGTACTTCCCGACGTACCCCGCGCTGTTCCTCACCAAGGGCGGCAAGCTGTTCTACCCGGCGTCCAACGCCGGGTACGGCCCCGCGGACAAGGGCCGTGAGGCGGGCCTGTGGGACCTGGAGTCCAACACGTTCGAGAAGGTGCCGGGGCTGCGGGACGCCGACGCGACCGAGACGTCCGCCTCGCTGCTCCTGCCGCCGGCCCAGGACCAGAAGGTGATGATCCTCGGCGGGGGAGGCGTCGGCGAGTCCAGGAAGTCGACGCGGCGCACGGCGGTGGTCGACCTCAAGAAGGACAACCCCGCCTTCGAGGACGGACCGGATCTGCCGCAGGGCACCCGCTACCTGAACAGCGTGATCATGCCGGACGACTCGGTGTTCACCACCAACGGGGCGAAGGACTACCGGGGCCGCAGCGCAAGCAACATCCTCAAGGCGCAGTTCTACGACCCGAAGTCCAACACCTTCCGCGCCGCCGCCGCACCGAGGGTGGGACGCAACTACCACTCCGAGGCGCTGCTGCTGCCCGACGGCCGGGTCGCCACCTTCGGCTCCGACCCGCTCTTCGACGACCAGCAGAACACCAAGCTGGGCCACTTCGAGCAGCGCATGGAGGTGTTCACCCCGCCGGCCCTGCACAAGAACGGCAAGAACCGCCCGGTGCTCGGCGACGGGCCCGAGGAACTCGACCGGCAGCGCCGCGCGACCTTCGCCACCGACCACCCGGAACGCGTCGCCAGAGCCCGTCTGATGCGTCCCAGCGCGGTCACCCACACGACGGACGTCGAGCAGCGCTCCATCGACCTGAAGGTCGACAAGGACACCTCGTCGGTGACCGTGCAGGTGCCGAAGGACCCGGGCCTGGTGCCGCCCGGCTGGTACATGCTGTTCGTGACGGACGCGGACGGCACCCCGTCCGAGGCGAAGTGGATCCAGGTCCGGTAGCCGGACGGCCGGCTACGCCCCGGAGTTGCGCGCCAGCCCCAGGGCGTAGTCGGGCCACCACTGGCCGGCCGCCGGTCCGCCCCGGCACTGCCCGTCCGACTCGCCGGGCCGCTTGATCCACAGGTAGGCGTCGAGGGCGGGCTCCGAGGTCTCGGTCGTCGGGCTGGTGCCGAGGGCCCGGCCGGGCGGGTTGCACCAGGCGTCGCCGCGGTCGCCGCGCAGCGGGCCGTTGCCGTTGCGGCTGGTGTCGATCACGAAGTGCTTGCCGCCGAGGCTCCTGGAGAGGCGGACGCCGTACTCCGTCGTCGTGCCGTCGGTCTCGAAGTTGGAGACGTTCAGGGAGAAGCCGTCGGCGCGCTCGACGCCCGCCCGCCGGAGCGGCTCGACCAGCTGGGCGGGGTCGTCGATCCAGGCGGGGTTGCCGGAGTCCAGGTACACCTTGGTGCCGGGCTGCTGCTTGAGCCGGACGATCGCCTCGGACAGCAGCTGCTCGCGCTCGGCGTGGTACTCGGCGGGCGTGCAGCCGTCCGCGACGTGCGCGACCGCGTCCGGCTCCAGCACCACCAGCGCCTTGCTGTCGCCGAGCGCCTCCGCGAACCGCCCGATCCACTGCCGGTAGGCGTCCGCGTCCGCCGCCCCGCCCGCCGAGTGCTGACCGCAGTCGCGGTGCGGGATGTTGTACGCGACGAACAGCGCCGTACGCCCTTCCCGCGTCGCCGCGGACGTGGCGGCCCTGATCACCGGGCCCGGGTCGTCGCCGGCGGGCCACAGCGCGGCCGGCTGCCGGGCGATCCGCTTCAGCAGGTCGGCGTCGTGCGTGCGGCCCTCCCGCCGCCACAGCCGGATCTGCCGGGCGGCCGGGCTCGCGGGGTCGACCCAGAACGGGGACCGCGCGACGGACTCCGCGTCCCGGGACGCGCCCGGGGCGACGGTGGCCCGGTCGGCGTCGGGCGCGGACGAACAGCCCGCCGCGAGCCCGAGCGTCGCGAGGACCGCGAAGGTACGGATCAGCCGGGACATCCTGCCCCCTTGGGCGAAGTGATTTTTGTGATGATTCGTCAGCAATCGTGACATAACCGTCACCGTCGGAGGGGAACCGACATGGGTACGCCACGGGCCGCGTGCCGTCGCGGGTGCCTCAGACCCCGCCCGACGCGAGCGCCATGCCCAGCGGCGTCCGCTCGTAGAGCACCTGGTGCCCGTACCGGCGCGAGGTGAGCAGACCCGCCCCGCGCAGCGCCGACAGATGGCCGGACACGGACGACGGCGCGAGCCGCAGGCGGTGGGCCAGAGCCGTCGTGCCGGCGGGTTCGTCCAGCGCGGCGAGCACCGCGGCCCGGCCCCGCCCGAGCAGCCGTACCAGCGCGTCGGGCGCCTGCCCGCCCGGCTCGGCCCACAGGCCGCCGATGCCCCGGGCCGGATAGACCAGGGTCGGCTGCCAGGGCGGATCGAAGCCGCTCACCACGTCGGGCCAGGCGAACACGCTCGGCATCAGGACCAGGCCCTGGCCGCGCAGCTCCCGCTCGTGCGAGCCGCGCGCGTCCACCGTCAGCGTCCCCGGGCTCCAGGCGAACCGCCGGTCCAGCTCCGGCAGCAGTCCGCCGAGGCCCACCTCGGCCAGCCGGCGCGAGTGGAACGCCACGTCCGCCTCCAGCAGCGCCCTCAGCCGCGGCCAGTCCGGTTCCACCAGCGCGCGCCAGGCCGCCTCCAGCAGGTCCGCGAGTTCCTCGATCATGCGGACCGGGTCCGCCAGAAGGGCGCGGCCACGAGGGGAGCCGAGGGCCCCCGGGGTGTCCGCCAGCGCCCGCGCCGTGTCGTCGAGGGCGGCCTCGGGGTCGGCGGCGCGGACCGCGGCGATCTCCTCCTCGAAGGTCGCGGCCGGACCGATCGGCGGCGGGCCGAGCCAGTCCGGGGTGTGCCCGCGCCGGGGCATGAGCAGCAGCAGGGGCGCGAGATCGAGACCGGCGGCCGCCGCGTGGATCCGGCGCAGCCAGGGCGCGTGATAGCCGTGCCGCTCGGGCCGGTCGAGCGTGCGGACCGCCTCCTGCGTCTCCCACAGCGCGGACACCGCGAACCGGCAGCGCAGCAGGTCGTCCTCGCCGAAGTGCAGACGGAACGGCATCGCACCCCCCGGATCGCCGCGGACATTCGGCTGACGCCGAAACTCTACGGCCGGGCGGACCCCGACGGGCACGCTGCTGTCCATGCCGAACGAGTCCGAGGGCACGTCGACCGTGCCCGCCCCGCCCGAACCCGCCACCGGATACCTGCGCGTCTTCGCCGTACGCGAGTTCCGTGCCGTCTTCGCCGCCCACGCCTTCTCGCTGCTCGGCCTCGTCGTCAGCGAGATCTCCCTGTCGGTCCTCGTCTACGACCTGACCGGCTCGCCCCTGCTGAGCGCCCTGACCTTCGCGCTGGGCTTCCTCCCCCACCTGATCGGCGGGACCCTGCTCGCCGGGGTCGCCGACCGGTTCCCCGCCCGGCGGGTCCTGGTCGTGTGCGACCTCGTGTGCGCGGGCTGCGTGGCCGTCATGGTGGTGCCCGGGACTCACATCGCCGTGCTGCTCGCGATGCGCTGCGCGCTGGCCGTCGTCTCGCCCGTCTTCCAGGGCGCGCGCATGGCCACCCTGGCGGACGTCCTCGGCGACGGCGACCTGTTCGTCCTCGGCCGCTCGCTGCTGAGGATCGTCTCGCAGAGCGCGCTGCTCGCGGGGTTCGGGCTCGGCGGGCTGCTGCTGAGCGCCGTGGCGCCGCGCGGGGCGCTCGTGATCACCGTGTGCACCTTCCTCGCCTCGGCGGCGCTGCTGCGCCTGGGCACCGTCAGGCGCCCGGCCCGGGCGGGCACCGGGGCGGCCCTCGTGAAGGACTCCCTGCGCGGGGCCCGGCAGGTGCTCGCCGACCGGCGCACCCGGGTACTGCTCCTGCTGTTCTGGGTGCCGCCGATGTTCATCGTCGCCCCCGAGGCGCTGGCCGCCCCCTACGCCGACGGGCTCGGCGCCGGTCCGGCCGGGCTCGGGCTGCTGATGTGCGCCCTGCCCGTCGGCACCGTCCTGGGAGAGCTGTACGCCGGGTCACGGCTGCGGCCGGCGACCCGGAGCCGGATCACCCTGCCGCTGGTCTGCCTCACCCTGCTGCCCTACCTCGGCTTCGCCCTGCGCCCCGGGCTCGGCTGGTCCCTGGTCCTGCTGGTCCTCGCCGGCGCCGGATCCGCGTACACCCTCGGGCTCGACCAGTGGTTCGTGCGGGCGGTGCCGGAGGAACTGCGCGGGCGGGCGATGGCCCTGAACACGGCCGGGCTGATGACCGTCCAGGGGGTCGGGATGGCGCTGGCGGGCGTCGCCGCCGAATTCGCCGGAGTGGTCGCCACCGTCGCGGGCGCCGGGGTGCTGGGCACGGTGTGCTGCCTCTGGCTCGCCGCGGAGGCGCGGCGGACGGAGGCCGGTCCGGAGCGCGGGCAGCCCTCCGGGCCGGGTGCGAAACCGGCCCACGGGCGCCCCGTTCCGGGCAGGAACCCGGCGGAAACGGCCGCGGAGACCGAAACGCGAGACGGGGCTGACCACGATATGACCGGCCGGTAGGGTCTTTGCCGTGCCGAAGCCCCTCAGTCTCGCCTTCGATCCCATCGCCCGCGCCGACGAACTCTGGAAGCGGCGCTGGGGTGCCGTGCCGTCCATGGCGGCGATCACCTCGATCATGCGCGCGCACCAGATCCTGCTCGCCGAGGTCGACGCGGTCGTCAAGCCGTACGGGCTGACCTTCGCACGGTACGAGGCACTGGTGCTGCTCACCTTCTCCAAGGAGGGCGAGCTGCCGATGTCCAAGATCGGCGAGCGGCTCATGGTGCACCCGACGTCCGTCACGAACACCGTGGACCGCCTGGTCAGGTCCGGCCTGGTCGGCAAGCGCCCCAACCCCAACGACGGCCGCGGCACCCTCGCGTCCATCACGGACAAGGGCCGCGAAGTGGTCGACGCGGCCACCCGCGACCTGATGGCGATGGACTTCGGCCTCGGCGTGTACGACGCCGAGGAGTGCGCGGAGATCTTCGCGATGCTCCGCCCGCTGCGGATCGCGGCACACGATTTCGACGAGGAGTAGCGGGCCCGCGTACGGCCGCGGGGGCCCTCGAAGATCGCCTCGAACCGGCGGTTACGCTCGTACGCATGAAAAAGAGCGTGCTGACCCGCTACCGCGTCATGGCCTACGTCACCGGCGTGCTGCTGGTCCTGCTGACCCTCGGCGTGATCGCCAAGTACCTCCTGCACATGGACGGCGCCGAGGACTTCACCAAGCTGGTCGGCATCGCGCACGGCTGGCTCTACGTCGTCTACCTGGTCTTCGCCTTCGACCTGGGCTCCAAGGCGAAGTGGCCGGTCGGCAAGCAGCTGTGGGTGCTCGCCGCGGGCACCGTCCCGACGGCCGCCTTCTTCGTGGAGCGCAAGGTCAGCCGGGAGCTCGAACCGCGGATCGCGGACGACTCGCCCGTCGTCGCCAAGGCCTGAATCGTCTCCTCCGAGCCCGGCCGCACGGCCCCCGTGGCGGGGTCCGGCCGGGCCCACGGCACCGTCGTACGGCGTGTACGGCGGTGAGCCATCGACATTTACTAGGACGTCCTAGTAAATTCGAGGGTATGGACGCTGACGCCATCGAGGAGGGCCGCCGTCGCTGGCAGGCCCGGTACGACGCTTCGCGCAAGCGCGAGGCCGATTTCACCACGCTCTCCGGCGATCCCGTGGAGCCGGTGTACGGGCCGCGGCCCGGGGACACCTACGAGGGCTTCGACCGGATCGGCTGGCCGGGGGAGTACCCGTTCACCCGCGGGCTCTACGCGACCGGCTACCGGGGGCGGACGTGGACCATCCGGCAGTTCGCCGGGTTCGGGAACGCCGAGCAGACGAACGAGCGCTACAAGAAGATCCTCGCCAACGGCGGCGGCGGCCTCTCCGTGGCCTTCGACATGCCGACGCTGATGGGACGCGACTCCGACGACCCCCGCTCGCTGGGCGAGGTCGGGCACTGCGGGGTGGCCATCGACTCGGCGGCCGACATGGAGGTCCTGTTCAAGGACATCCCGCTCGGTGACGTCACGACGTCGATGACGATCAGTGGACCGGCCGTCCCGGTCTTCTGCATGTACCTGGTCGCCGCCGAGCGCCAGGGCGTCGACCCGTCCGTGCTCAACGGCACCCTCCAGACGGACATCTTCAAGGAGTACATCGCGCAGAAGGAGTGGCTCTTCCAGCCCGAGCCGCACCTGCGCCTCATCGGCGACCTGATGGAGCACTGCGCGGCGGGCATCCCCGCGTACAAGCCGCTGTCCGTCTCCGGCTACCACATCCGGGAGGCCGGTTCCACGGCCGCCCAGGAGCTGGCGTACACGCTCGCGGACGGCTTCGGTTACGTCGAGCTGGGGATGAGCCGCGGGCTGGACGTGGACGTGTTCGCGCCCGGGCTCTCCTTCTTCTTCGACGCGCACGTCGACTTCTTCGAGGAGATCGCCAAGTTCCGCGCGGCCCGCCGGATCTGGGCCCGCTGGATGCGCGACGTCTACGGCGCCACCTCCGAGAAGGCGCAGTGGCTGCGCTTCCACACGCAGACCGCCGGTGTCTCGCTCACCGCGCAGCAGCCGTACAACAACGTGGTGCGGACCGCGGTGGAGGCGCTGGCCGCCGTGCTCGGCGGCACCAACTCCCTGCACACCAACGCCCTGGACGAGACCCTCGCGCTGCCCTCGGAGCAGGCCGCCGAGATCGCCCTGCGCACCCAGCAGGTGCTGATGGAGGAGACCGGCGTCGCCAACGTCGCGGACCCGCTGGGCGGTTCCTGGTACGTCGAACAGCTCACCGACCGCATCGAGGCCGAGGCGGAGAAGATCTTCGAGCAGATCAGGGAGCGCGGGCTCCGGGCGCACCCCGACGGGCGGCACCCGATCGGGCCGATCACCTCCGGCATCCTGCGGGGCATCGAGGACGGCTGGTTCACCGGCGAGATCGCCGAGTCCGCCTTCCAGTACCAGCAGTCCCTGGAGAAGGGCGACAAGCGGGTCGTCGGCGTCAACGTGCACCACGGCTCCGTCACCGGCGACCTGGAGATCCTGCGGGTCAGCCACGAGGTCGAGCGGGAGCAGGTGCGGGCGCTGGGGTCCCGCAAGGAGGCGCGCGACGACGCGGCCGTACGGCGTTCGCTGGAGGCCATGCTCGCCGCCGCGCGGGACGGCTCGAACATGATCGGGCCCATGCTCGACGCGGTGCGGGCCGAGGCGACGCTGGGCGAGATCTGCGGGGTGCTGCGCGACGAGTGGGGGGTGTACACGGAGCCGGCGGGGTTCTAGACCCCCGCGGAAGCCGGACCGGTCCCCGGGGGCGCCGCCCCCGGGGGCTTCCGTGTCGTGCGGCGCGGTGCGTCCTCACGTGACGGACGGGCTGACGGGTTTGCATCCGTCCGCGTGCCGGCGCGTCTCGGTGGTGCCGTCGGGGCGCTCCGGGGGCTCGCGTCTCTCCGTGGTGCCGTCGCAGCGCCAGCGTGCTCGTCCTCGCGCGCCGGACGGGCTGAGGCACAGCCAGGTGCGTTCAGGCTTCCGTCGCCGCGCCCGTCAGGCCCAGCAGCAGGACGCGGGTGAAGCTGCGCACCCACTCCTCGTCCGCGGGCTCCGCGCTGACCAGGGTGCGGTGCACCACCGCGCCCGCGACCACGTCGAAGATCAGGTCCACCGTGCGGGCGGCGGACTCCGGGTCCTCCTCCGGGGGCAGCTCGCCGCGTTCCTGGGCACGGGCGCGGCCCTCCAGGACGAGACGCTTCTGGCGGTCGACGATCGACGTGCGGATGCGCTCGCGCAGGGGCTCGTCGCGGGTCGACTCCGCGACGACCGCCATCAGCGCGGTCTTCGCCTCGGGGCGCCCGAGGATCGCCGCGAACTGCAGGACCACGCCCTCGATGTCGGCGGCGAGGCTGCCCCGGTCGGGGAGTTCCAGTTCGTCGAAGAGGACAGCCACGGCGTCGACGACGAGTTCGTTCTTGCCCGCCCAGCGGCGGTAGAGCGTCGTCTTGGCGACCCCGGCGCGCGTCGCGACGTCCCCCAACGTCAGCTTGGACCAGCCCAGTTCGACCAGCGCCGCGCGTGTCGCCTCCAGGATCGCGGCGTCCGCGGCGGCGCTGCGTGGTCGGCCCGTGCGGGGGGCCGGAGTGCGACTCTGCATGTCAGCGACCATATCCGGGCATGCGGGGGACGATATCCGGCTGTTGTGCGAAGCCGTGAGGGAGATCACCGGGGCCGGGCGTACGGGGGCGCCCCCGGGGAGTTACGCTACGACTCGTAGCGAAAGCGTGTGCGGCCGTGCCGCACAGGCGACAACCACTGGCGCCAGGTGGGGACCCGGCGCCGAACAGCACATCACGGGCCCGGTTTCGACCATGCCGGGGTCCCGGCTCGGGGCACGCTTTTCACACGTGCACGCGGAAGGGGGAGGATGTACTCATGCAGCCACGGAACATGTCCATGAGCGGAGTCGTCGACCTCGCCGCGGTGAAGGCGGCCCAGGAGGCCAAGGCGAAGGCGGAGCAGGCGCGCGCCGAAGCGGCCAGGCAGGGCGGCGGGGGCGGGGCCGTGTCCCCCGCAGGTCTCGTCATCGACGTAGACGAGGCCGGATTCGAGCGCGACGTCCTGCAGCGCTCCACCGAGGTACCGGTCGTCATCGACTTCTGGGCCGAGTGGTGTGAGCCCTGCAAGCAGCTCAGCCCGGTCCTGGAGCGGCTGGCGGTCGAGTACAACGGGCGCTTCGTCCTCGCCAAGATCGACGTCGACGCCAACCAGATGCTGATGCAGCAGTTCGGGATCCAGGGGATTCCGGCCGTCTTCGCGGTGGTCGCCGGCCAGGCGCTGCCGCTCTTCCAGGGGGCCGCGGGCGAGGCGCAGATCCGCGGCACGCTGGACCAGCTCGTCCAGGTGGCGGAGGAGCGCTTCGGGCTCACCGGTCTGACCGTCGCCCCCGACGGCGCCGGTCCGGACGCCGCCCCGGCCGCCCCGGAGATCCCGGCCGGCCCCTACGACGCCCTCCTCGAAGCCGCCGTACGGGCCCTGGACGCCGGTGATCTGGCCGGTGCCGTCCAGGCGTACAAGAACGTGCTGAGCGACGACCCGGCCAACAGCGAGGCCAAACTCGGCCTGGCCCAGGCCGAGCTGCTCCAGCGGGTGCAGGACGCGGACCCGCAGCAGGTCCGCAAGGACGCCGCCGAGAGGCCCGGTGACGTGCCGGCGCAGATCGCCGCCGCCGACCTGGACCTGGTGGGCGGACACGTCGAGGACGCGTTCGGGCGGCTCATCGAGGCCGTGCGGCGCGCGGCCGGTGACGACCGGGACGCGGCGCGGCTCCGGTTGCTCGAACTGTTCGAGGTCGTCGGGGCCGACGACCCCCGCGTGACCGCGGCGCGCAGGGCGCTGGCGCGGGCCCTGTTCTGACCAGTCCCTAAACGCCCGGACGTGTGTTGCCCGGGTGAAGGGATCGCCTCCTGAGTGACCAAGCGGCCGCGCTTTACCAAAACTTGGTAAACGCGGCCGCTGTTACTTGGAGTAAGTCAGGGGCGTTGTTCTGTCGGATTCCGTCCGTGAATCAAGTATTTTGCCCCCTCGCTTGACACCACGTTGAGTCGTCGACCGAGACCACCGGGTCGTTGTTCGGTTATCCGCCCGTTACTAGCGAGTAACGAACCCCCTTGTGTCGGCGGCGAGAATGCACCACGATCGGCGACGCTCGGTCCATTTCCGTACCCGACAGCCAATCGGGCCACCGGGTTCTCTGGGTCCCCACCGAGTAGGGCCGGCGGCAGTGGCGCCGGTTCTTGGGCAGGGGGGTCTCCGCTCTACGGCGGAGCCTGTCCAGCAGGTTGTGCGTGATGTGTGTCAGGCGCGACCAGTGGTTGTCGCTCGGGGGTGATCGCCGGTGAATCGGGCGCAGTTCGCGCTGTCGAGAACGGGCGCTCTCCTTCCCGAGGACGTAGCACTTCTCCCATCCCTGCCCGGCTGAGCCGCCGTCATGGGGCAGTCAGGGCCAGGAGATGTACGTCCGAGAAGGAGGAAATATGGAGTCCCAGGTGCGTGGCGGAACCAGATGGAAGCGGTTCGCCGTCGTGATGGTGCCCAGCGTGGCCGCCACGGCAGCGATAGGTGTCGCCCTCGCGCAGGGCGCTCTCGCCGCGTCGTTCAGCGTTTCCGGTCAGTCGTTCAAGGTGACGGCGGACCGGCTCGACGGTACGGGCTTCTCGCAGTACGGAGCCATTGACGCGGGCTACACCCTGGACGGCAAGAAGACGGCTCACCCCGTCGCCGTCTCGGCGTTCAAGTCCGCCTCGATCAAGAACATGTGCCAGTCCGTTGTCACCCCGGACGTGCCCATCTTCGGTTCCGTGAGTCTCATGCTGAAGGCCGGCGGTGGCGACACCGCGGTCAAGGCAGAGAACCTGTACATCGACGTCGAGGACCTTCAGGCCGACGCGACGTTCCGCAACATCGACATCGGTGTTGCGGCCAAGGACGCCAGCAAGGGTCCGGGTATCGCCAAGGGCGACCAGGCGAACCCCTACGGTTTCGCGCAGCAGGCCGACTCGGCCACGCTGACCGACGTGAAGCAGACGGCGTGGGCGACCACTGCCGGAACGTTCAAGCTCAGCGGCCTGAAGATGTCGCTGTCCAAGGGCGTCAAGGAGTGCTACTAGGCACTCCGTGGGGTGGACGGGGGAGCCGTCGGCTGCCGCGTCCACCCCATCCCTTCCGCAGTACGCGTACTTCTCACAGCAAAGCCGTTCCAGGGAGCTGTTTTCCATGAGCGCCGAGACTCCTGCCGCGCCCGGCCAGTTCAGCCACCAGAGGTCGCGGTTCCGCGCCTGGAGGGGTGACCGGCCGTTCTGGGCCGGCCTGTTCGTCCTGCTCAGCGGACTGCCCATCGCCTACTTCCCGTACGCGAACCTGCAGATCGGCCATCTGACCCTGGCGATGGCGACCACCGCCGGCGCGGGGTCCCTGATCATCGGCGTGCTGCTCGTGGTGCTGGGGCTCAGCCTCTGGTTCCAGAAGCACGTGCGCACCTTCGCGGGTGTCGCGGCGATCCTGCTGGCCCTGGTGTCCATCCCGGTGTCCAACCTGGGCGGCTTCCTGATCGGTTTTCTGTTCGCCCTGATCGGCGGGGCGATGGCGGTCTCCTGGGCGCCCGGTGTGCGGGAGACGGAGCCCGCCGGGGTGGCCCGCAAGAGCGAGGTCCCCGAGAGCGCGGCCCCCGCCGGGAGTGTGCCCGCCCAGCCCGTGCCCGGGCTGAGCAAGCCCGTCGAGCCGAACGAGCCGAACGAGCCGAACGATCTGTCAGGAACGAGCCCGACGAACGGGGCGAACGGGAGGCACAGTGCCGGCTGACGAGGTGACCCACGGGACGGATGTGGACGAGTCCCGTGTGAGAACCGGGCCGCGTCACGCGGCGCCCAGGAAGCCGTTGTTCACCAGGTTCCACGTACCGGCCGGCAAGGCGATAGCCCTGGCGGCCATGCCGACGGCCGTCCTGATGGGCATGGGACTGACGCCCACGCTCGCGCAGGCGGAGGACCACCCCTCGTCCAAGAGCCTCACCGCGGACGAGTACCAGAAGTGCGTCGAGGCACTGGACGGCTCCGAGGAGGCGTCGGCCTCGCCGTCGCCCTCCGCCTCCGCCTCGGCGAGCGCCACCGCGACCGAGCCCGCTCCCACGGCCACGGCGTCCCCGGACAAGACCCCTTCGCCGGATTCAGGTTCCGACGACGAGGCCGACTCCGCGCCGGCGCCCGCCCCGAGCAAGACGGCTCAGAGCGGCGGCGGCGACACGGCCACCCCGACCCCCTCGCCGTCCCAGAGCACCAGCAACCCGCTGGACCCGCTGGGCATCGGCGACGCCATCAAGGACGTCCTCACGCCCGACGAGAAGGAGGAGGCGAGCCCCACCCCGACGCCGTCCGCCTCCGCCACGGCGAGCCCGGGCAAGGAGACCTCCGACCCGGTCGAGGACACGGCGGACAAGGTCACGGGGACGGTGGAGGACACCGCCAAGGACACGAAGGACACCGCGGACGCGGCGTCCGGGACCGTGAAGGACACCGCGGAGAAGGCGAAGGAGGCGGCCGGCGACGCCACCGCGTCCCCCAGCCCCTCCGCGAGCGAGAGCGCGGACCCGGCCGAGGGCTGCCCGACGGCCACCGACGACGAGGGCGGCGTCGAGAAGATCGTCTCGCTGCCCGACGACCCGTGGTACCTCAACGCCAGCTCGCTGCTGCTGAAGGGCGCCGACTACCAGGGCGTCGTGAAGGTGCGCACCGCCAACGGCACCGTCAAGAAGGTCCTGAAGTACGTCATCTCCGACGGCACCGACATCGGCGACCTGCACCAGACGGTCGACGACAAGCAGGCCGGCAAGACGTACCACGTGCAGGCGGCCAAGGGCTCGACGTCCACCATCCGCAACGGCAAGACCGTCATGTACACGGAGAGCATCTCCGGCAACCTGCTCGGTCTGATCCCGGTCACCTTCGACCCGGACAACCCGCCGCCGCTGAACATCCCGCTGATCTACTTCACCAAGGTGAAGGTCGTGCAGGCCGGCCAGTTCGGCGGAGACCTGACCGTGCCGGGGCTGCACCAGTACACCACCGGCTGACCGCCGCACCCGCCGGCCGAGGCCGGCCCAAGGACCCGTTCGGGAGCCGCGCAACAGGGCCGCGACCCGGTTCCTCGCCACCGCGAGGGCCGGGTCGCGGTCTTTTCGCGCCCGAGGGGCGGGCCCGCCCCGGCCGTACACCGTCCGGGAACGCGCCGAGGGCGCCCCCTCGGCACGGGGGCGCCCTCGGCGGCGTACGGGGACCGGTCAGTCGCGGCCGGTCCGGCCCAGGTGGTGCACCCGGACCATGTTGGTGGTGCCCGGGACGCCGGGGGGCGAGCCGGCGGTCATCACGACGACGTCGCCCTGGTCGAAGCGGTTCAGCTTCTGCAGCTCGGAGTCGACCAGCTCGACCATCTCATCGGTGCTGTGCACGAACGGCACGACGTAGGACTCGACGCCCCAGCTCAGCGCGAGCTGGTTGCGGGTGCCCTCGTCCGTGGTGAACGCCAGGATCGGCTGCGCGGCGCGGTAGCGGGACAGCCGGCGGGCCGTGTCACCGGACTCGGTGAAGGCCACCAGGCCCTTGCCGCCGAGGAAGTCGGCGATCTCGGCGGCGGCACGGGCCACCGAACCGCCCTGCGTGCGCGGCTTCTTGCCGGGGACGAGCGGCTGGAGGCCCTTGGAGAGCAGCTCCTGCTCGGCCGCGGTGACGATCTTCGACATCGTCTTCACGGTCTCGATCGGGTACGCGCCCACGCTCGACTCCGCCGACAGCATGACCGCGTCCGCGCCGTCCAGGATCGCGTTGGCGACGTCGGAGGCCTCGGCGCGCGTCGGACGCGAGTTGGTGATCATCGACTCCATCATCTGGGTCGCGACGATCACCGGCTTGGCGTTGCGCCGGCACATCTCCACCAGGCGCTTCTGCACCATCGGGACCTTCTCCAGCGGGTACTCGACGGCCAGGTCGCCACGGGCGACCATGACACCGTCGAAGGCCGCCACGACGGCCTCCATGTTCTCCACCGCCTGCGGCTTCTCCACCTTGGCGATGACGGGGACCCGGCGGCCCTCCTCGTCCATGATCTTGTGGACGTCGTTCACGTCGTGGGCGTCCCGCACGAAGGAGAGCGCGACCAGGTCGCAGCCCATCTTCAGGGCGAAGCGCAGGTCCTCGATGTCCTTCTCCGACAGGGCGGGCACGTTCACGGCCGCGCCGGGCAGGTTGATGCCCTTGTGGTCGGAGATGACACCGCCCTCGATGACGACCGTCTTGACCCGGGGGCCCTCGATCTCGACGACCCGCAGCTCGACGTTGCCGTCGTTGATGAGGACCTGGTCGCCCTTGGAGACGTCGCCGGGCAGACCCTTGTAGGTCGTGCCGCAGATCGTCTTGTCGCCCGGGACGTCCTCGGTGGTGATGGTGAACTCGTCACCGCGCACCAGCTCGACGGGACCCTCGGCGAAGGTCTCCAGGCGGATCTTCGGGCCCTGGAGGTCGGCGAGTACGCCGATGGCGCGGCCGGTCTCGGCGGCGGCCGCCCGGACACGGTCGTACCGGCCCTGGTGCTCGGCGTGCGAGCCGTGGCTGAAGTTGAAACGGGCAACGTTCATGCCGGCCTGGATCAGCGCGACGAGCTGCTCGTGGGAGTCGACCGCGGGGCCGAGAGTACAGACGATTTTCGAACGGCGCATAGGGCGATCCTATCGGTTTGTTTCGCTGCGGAATATTCCGTCTGGCGGAAGATACAAAGGGGCGGGAGGCCGCTCAGGTGAGGTCGTCCGACCGCTCGGCGGACCCGCTCACGAGGGCGTACGTCTGCGTGGCGATCTCCAGTTCCTCGTCGGTCGGTACGACGGCCACCGCGACCCGCGCGTGCCCGGGGGAGATGAGCCGCGGCTCGTCCGACCGTACGGCGTTCAGCTCGCCGTCGACCGCCAGGCCGAGCCCCTCGAGACCGGCCACCGCGGCCTCCCGGACCGGCGCGGCGTTCTCGCCGACCCCGGCAGTGAAGGCCACCGCGTCCACCCGGCCGAGCACCGCGTAGTAGGCGCCGATGTACTTCTTCAGGCGGTGGATGTAGATGTCGAAGGCCAGCCGCGCCTGCTCGTCGCCCTCGTCCACCCGGCGCCGGATCTCCCGCATGTCGTTGTCGCCGCACAGACCGATCAGCCCGCTCTTCTTGTTGAGAAGAGTGTCGATCTCGTCCGTGGACATCCCGCCTACACGCATCAAATGGAAGATGACGGCCGGGTCCATGTCACCGGAGCGCGTACCCATCACGAGCCCCTCCAAGGGCGTCAGCCCCATGGAGGTGTCCACGCACCGGCCCTGCCGCACCGCGGACGCCGACGCGCCGTTGCCCAGGTGCAGCACGATCACGTTCACCTCCGACGGGTCCTTGCCGAGCAGCTTCGCCGTCGCCCGCGACACGAAGGCGTGCGAGGTGCCGTGGAAGCCGTAGCGGCGGACGCGGTGCTCGTCGGCGGTCTTCACGTCGATCGCGTAGCGCGCCGCCGACTCCGGCATCGTCGTGTGGAACGCCGTGTCGAAGACGGCGACCTGCGGCAGGTCCGGGCGCAGCGCGCGGGCCGTGCGGATGCCGGTCAGGTTGGCCGGGTTGTGCAGCGGGGCCACCGGGATCAGCCGCTGGATCTCCGCGAGCACGGAGTCGTCGACGACGGTGGGCCGCGTGAACTGCAGGCCGCCGTGCACCACCCGGTGGCCGATGGCCGCCAGTTCGGGGGAGTCCAGGCCGAGACCGTCCTCGGCCAGCTCCCGCGCCACGGCCTTCAGCGCCGCCTCGTGGTCGGCGATCGGCCCCGTCGTCTCCCGGGTCCCGGCGCCGTCGCCGGTGAGCGGGGTGTGCTTCAGCCGGCTCGTCCGCTCGCCGATGCGCTCCACCAGGCCCATCGCCAGACGGCTGTGGTCCCGCATGTCGAGCAACTGGTACTTCACCGACGACGAACCGGAGTTGAGGACGAGGACGCGGGAAGGGGCGGCCTTGCGCCGCTCCTCGGGCAGCGCGCCGGCGGGCGACGGATGGGAACTCACTGGGAGGTGGCCTTCTCGCTCGGGGTCTGGGACTGGATCGCCGTGATGGCGACGGTGTTGACGATGTCCTGGACGAGAGCGCCGCGGGACAGGTCGTTGACCGGCTTGCGCAGGCCCTGCAGGACCGGACCGACCGCGATCGCGCCGGCCGAGCGCTGCACGGCCTTGTAGGTGTTGTTGCCCGTGTTGAGGTCCGGGAAGATCAGCACGGACGCCTGTCCCGCGACCTTCGAACCGGGCAGCTTGGTGGCCGCGACGGACGGCTCCACAGCGGCGTCGTACTGGATCGGCCCCTCGACGCTCAGGTCCGTCCGGCGCGCCCGCACCAGCTCGGTGGCCTCCCGCACCTTGTCGACGTCCGCGCCCGAGCCGGAGGTGCCCGTCGAGTACGACAGCATCGCGATCCTCGGCTCCACGCCGAACTGCCGGGCCGTCGCCGCCGACTGGACGGCGATGTCGGCGAGCTGCTGCGCGTTCGGGTCGGGGTTCACCGCGCAGTCGCCGTAGACCAGCACCTTGTCGGCGAGGCACATGAAGAACACCGAGGAGACGATCTTCGCGTCCGGCTTGGTCTTGATGATCTCGAAGGCGGGGCGGATGGTGGCCGCCGTGGAGTGCACGGAACCCGACACCATGCCGTCGGCCAGCCCCTCCTCGACCATCAGGGTGCCGAAGTAGTTCACGTCCGCGACCACGTCGTAGGCCAGCTCCACCGAGACGCCCTTGTGGGCGCGCAGGGCGGCGTACTTCTCCGCGAAGCGGTCCCGCAGCTCGGAGGTCTGCGGGTCGATGAGCTGCACGCCGGTGAGGTCGATGCCGAGGTCGGCGGCCTTCTTGCGGATCTGGTCGACCGGGCCGAGCAGCGTCAGCTCGCACACGCCCCGGCGCAGCAGCACCTCCGCGGCGTGCAGGACGCGCGCCTCGGTGCCCTCGGGCAGCACGACGCGACGCTTGTCCGAGCGGGCCTGCTCCAGCAGCTTGTGCTCGAACATCATCGGCGTGAGGCGGTCGCTGCTCGGCGCGGAGACCCGCTTCAGCAGCTCGCTCGTGTCGACATGGCGCTCGAACAGGCCGAGTGCCGTCTCCGCCTTGCGCGGGGTCGCGGCGTTCAGCTTGCCCTCCAGACCGAAGAGTTCGGCCGCCGTGGGGAAGCTGTTGCCGGACACCGAGACCACCGGGGTGCCCGGGGCGAGGCGCGCGGCCAGCGTCAGGACCTCGTCGCTGGGCCGCTCGTCGAGGGTGAGCAGCACGCCGGCGATCGGCGGCGTGCCGGCGCTGTGCGCGGCGAGGGAGCCCACCACCAGGTCGGCGCGGTCGCCCGGGGTCACGACGAGGCAGCCGGGGGTCAGCGCGTTCAGGAAGTTCGGCAGCATCGCACCGCCGAAGACGAAGTCGAGCGCGTCGCGGGCCAGCCCCGAGTCGTCGCCGAGCAGCACCGTCCCGCCGAGGGCGTGGGTGATCTGGGCGACCGTCGGCGCGGACAGCGCGGGCTCGTCCGGCAGCACGTAGCAGGGCACGGGCAGCCGGTCGCCGAGGCGCTCCTGGATCTCCGCGCGGTCGGCGGGCGCGACCCGGTTCGTGACCATCGCGAGGACGTCGCAGCCGAGTCCGTCGTACGCCCGGTACGCGTTGCGGGTCTCGGCGAGCACCGACTCCGCCGTCTGCTTCCGGCCGCCGACGACCGGGATGACGGAGGCGCCGAACTCGTTGGCCAGCCGGGCGTTGACCGCCAGCTCGTCCGGGAACTGCGTGTCCGCGAAGTCGGTGCCGAGGACGAGGACGACGTCGTAGTCGCGGGCGACCAGGTGGAAGCGGTCCACCAGGGTCGACACCAGCTCGTCGGTGCCCTGCTCGGCCTGGAGGGCGGACGCCTCGTAGTAGTCCATGCCGTACACCGTCGCCGGGTCCTGCGTCAGCCGGTAACGGGCGCGCAGCAACTCGAAGAGCCGGTCCGGGCCGTCGTGGACGAGCGGGCGGAACACCCCCACCCGGTCCACCTGGCGGGTCAGGAGTTCCATGACTCCCAGCTCGACGACCTGGCGGCCGTCGCCGCGGTCGATCCCGGTCACGTACACGCTGCGCGTCACGCGTGCTCTCCGTTTCATCACTGGGCCGGCTTGGTGCTTCTCGTGGCTCGGGAAAAAATACCCGCTATGGTGAGCAGAACCCTCTTGACAATACCTCCGTGGCTGGCTAAGGCGCCCGCCAGGTGGAAGGTCCTGGTGAGGCGGGACAAGGGTTCCACGGGGGCCGGGGCGGCGGGGTGCCGTCCGCCGCACGCGCGCCGGACGGCAGCAGCGGCCGCCTGTGGGGCGTGAAACAATCGGACTGGCTCACACGTACCAACAGCGAGCAGGAGACACAGCACGATGCGCATCGGAGTTCTCACCGCAGGCGGCGACTGCCCGGGGCTGAACGCAGTGATCCGGTCGGTCGTGCACCGAGCGGTCACCAACTTCGGGGACGAGGTCATCGGCTTCGAGGACGGCTACGCCGGACTGCTCGACGGCCGCTACCGCGCCCTCGACCTGAACGCCGTGAGCGGCATCCTCGCCCGCGGCGGCACCATTCTCGGCTCCTCCCGGCTCCAGCGCGACCGGCTCCGCGAGGCCTGCGAGAACGCGCAGGACATGGCCCGCGAGTTCGGTATCGACGTGCTCATCCCGATCGGCGGCGAGGGCACCCTGACCGCCGCCCGGATGCTGTCGGACGCGGGCCTGCCGGTCGTCGGCGTCCCGAAGACCATCGACAACGACATCTCCTCCACCGACCGCACCTTCGGCTTCGACACCGCGGTCGGCGTCGCCACGGAGGCGATGGACCGCCTCAAGACCACCGCCGAGTCGCACCAGCGCGTCATGGTCGTCGAGGTCATGGGACGGCACGCGGGCTGGATCGCCCTGGAGTCCGGCATGGCCGCCGGCGCCCACGGCATCTGCCTGCCCGAGCGCCCTTTCGACCCCTCCGACCTCGTCGCCATGGTCGAGGAGCGCTTCGCGCGCGGCAAGAAGTTCGCCGTCATCTGCGTCGCCGAGGGCGCCCACCCCGCCGAGGGCACCATGGACTACGGGCACGGCGCCATCGACCAGTTCGGCCACGAGCGCTTCCAGGGCATCGGCGCGGCCCTCGCGTACGAGCTGGAGCGGCGCCTGGGCAAGGAGGCCAAGCCGGTCATCCTCGGCCACATCCAGCGCGGCGGCACGCCCACCGCGTACGACCGGGTGCTCGCCACCCGCTTCGGCTGGCACGCCGTCGAGGCCGCCCACCGCGGCGACTTCGGCAGGATGACGGCGCTGCGGGGCACCGAGATCGAGATGGTCCCCCTCGCGGACGCGACCACCGAGCTGAAGACCGTGCCCAAGGACCGCATGGACGAGGCGGAGTCGGTCTTCTAGGCGCCGGTCCGGTCTGCCGGACTTGGCCGCACGTGCACGAGCGGGTGCGGACCGATTCGCGCCCGCTCAGTACGTGCATGGACGAGGCGGAGTCGGTCTTCCAGGCGCCTGCCCGGTCTGCCGGACCGGCCGCACGTACGCGCGCGGGAGCGGACCGACTCGTGCCCGCTCAGTAGGTGCTGCGCTGGACCGTCGCCCAGAAGTGGTCGACGATCCGGTCCATGAAGTCCCTCCCGGCGTCGCCCGCGTCACCCGCCGCCGCGCCGTCGGCCCAGCTGAGCGTGGCCGCCATCTGCCCCTGGTAGTCCGCGTGCAGCTCCTGGAGGGCGTCCTCCAGGAGCCGCCGGTCCAGCGGCACCGTCTTGGCGAGCGGACGCACGTACGCCTGCCAGCGGGTCGTCACCGCACTGCGCAGCAGCTCCCCGAGCTTCCCGTCGCGTCCGGTCACGGTGACGAAGTCGGGCAGCGAGAGGTCCAGCAGCTCGGCGAGCGCGGCCGACTGGCGCTCGTTGCCCCGCCACTCGTCGGTCTCCTCCATCCGCTGGTACACGAGGAGTTCCAGGCCGACGGCGCGCGCGACGTCCTCGGGGGCGACGCCCCGTGCGACGCGGTGCTCCCGCAAGGTGCGCGGGGCGCCGATGAGTTCACCCGGGGAACACCACAGCACGGCGGCCAGCGCGGTGAGTTCGGGGCTGCTCGGTGCGGTGATGCCCCGCTCCCAGGCGACGACGAGATCGGGCGTGACGTAGGGCAGCCCGTACGAGACGCGCATGCCGTACGCGACGTGTTCGGGTCCCATGCCGAGCCCGGCGCGCAGTCGGCGGGCGGCGAGGGCGTTGAAGGGCGGGGTGGGCTGGGGGGCCGGCTGCTGGTGCACGCGCACAAGCTATGGGGGCGTGGCCGGGATGACTACGGTCTGTTCGGCCACAATCACAGATTGTAGGAACATACGGTTTCGGCCGTTCCGTTGCTATGGCCGAAGATCGCGGACCGCCGGCCGAGCGGGCCTGCCGGGACCGGCAGGTTGTCCGCGGCAGCGTTTCCGCGGAGGCCGCGGCGCGGCGAACGGCAAGGTGGCGGGGCATATGCGCGCCCGTGACCGGGCTCCTGACCTCCGCTGTCCGGCGGCGCGGGGCCGCCGGGGAACACGGGGCCGACGTCCCCGAGGGCCGGCCCGGCGCGCGCCCGTTTCCCCGTCCGGGACGTCCGCGGTCCCGGCCGGGGAGCGGAACCGGGCGGCGCGATCGCGCCTCACCCCTTCACGGCCCCGCCCAGCGCGAACCCACCGCCGAGCCGCCGGGCCACCAGGATGTACAGCAGCAGCACGGGCGTCGAGTAGACCACCGAGAACGCCGCCAGCTGCCCGTACACCACCATCCCCCGGTTGCCGAAGAACTCGTTGATGCTCACCGACGCCGGCATCTGGTCCGGCGTCAGCAGCAGCATGAACGGGACGAAGAAGTTCCCCCACATCATCACGAACGAGAAGACCGTCACCACCGCGACGCCCGGCCCCATCAGCGGAAGCACGATGCGCAGCAGCGACTGGAACGACGATGCCCCGTCCGTCCAGGCCGCCTCCTCCAGCTCCTTCGGCACGCCGTCCATGAAGTTCTTCATCAGCCAGATGGCGAAAGGGAGTTGGGAGGCGGCGAAGAAGAACACCGTGCCGTGCACGGTGTCGATCAGGTTCACCTGGACGAACAGCGCGTACACCGGGACCATGATCGCCGTGATCGGCAGGCTCGTCGCGAACAGGATCGTCAGCAGGAACGGGCGGTTGAGGCGGGACCGGAAGCGCGACAGCGGATACGCGGCCAGCGCCGCGCACACCACCGTCAGCAGCGTGCCGCCACCGCACAGGATCAGGCTGTTGAGCAGCGGGGTGAAGACGATGTCCCGCGTCAGCACCGCGTCGAAGTTGTCCAGGGTGACACCGTCCGGAGCCTTCACCCGCAGGTCCGCGTGCGCGTCCAGCGCGGACAGCATCACCCAGGCCAGCGGCAGCGCGAACGCCGCCGCCACCGCGAGGAGCCCCGCGTCCGCCGCCAGCCGCCGGGCCGTACGGCGGGACCGCAGGCCGAGCCTGGCGGACCGGGCCGACAACGCCATCTCAGACCTCCGTCCGCAGCAGGCGCATGTACACCAGTGAGAACAGGGAACCGACCACCAGGAGCAGCAGGGCCACCGCCGTCCCGTAACCGATCATGCTCTTCTGGAAGGCCTGTTCGTACATGAACAGCGGCAGCGTCTGGCTCCGGTCACCCGGACCGCCTCGCGTCATGACCCAGATGAGCCCGAACACCGACAGCGTCTGCAGGGTGTTGAGCATCAGGTTCGTGCCGATGGAACGGCGGATCATCGGCAGCGTGATGTGCCACATCCGCCGCCAGCCGCCGGCCCCGTCCACCTCCGCTGCCTCAGTGATCTCCTTCGGGATCTCGTTCAGCGCCGCCGAGTACACCAGCATCGAGAACGCCGTGCCCCGCCACACGTTCGCGAAGGACACCGCCAGGATCGGCAGCGTGAACAGCCAGTTCTGGGACGGCAGTCCGAGCCAGTCCAGGATGGCGTTCAGCGTGCCCTCGCGGCGGAAGAACGCGTAGAGCAGGAAGCCCGCCACCACTTCCGGCAGCACCCACGCCGTGATCACGACGCCGCCGACGAGCGTGCGCACCGGCTTCGACGCGCGCCGCATGAGCGAGGCGAGGGCCAGGCCCAGCGTGTTCTGGCCGACCAGGGACGACAGCACCGTGAAGACGAGGGTGAGCCAGACCGCGTTCAGGAACGCCTCGTCCCGGAACGCGGCACGGAAGTTGTCGACGCCGACGAAGGACGACCGGGCCTGGCCGGTGAGCTGGAGGTCGGTGAAGGCGATCCAGGCGCAGTACGCGATCGGTCCCGCGAGGAACAGCAGCAGCAGGACGACGGCGGGGGAGAGCGGGAGCACCCGGACCAGGGCGCGGCCTCCGCCGCCGCGGCGCGGCACCGCGGACCCCGGCGGGCCGGCCGTCTTGGCGGGCGCCGGGGCGCGGCGCGGACGCCTGCCGGGCCCCGGCTGCCGGTCCGTCCGCGTACCGACGCTCACTTCGTGGTCACTTGTCCGTCGGTGGCGGACTCCAGCTCCTCGTCGTAGCCGCGCGCCGCCTCCTCGACCGAACTGTCACCCGTCGTCACCCCCTCCATCGCCTCCTGGATCGCGGTGGAGACCTTCGGATACGCCGGGTACGCGGGCCGGTAGTGGGTGCTCGCGACCAGGTCCGTGAAGAACTTGATGCCGGGCTGCGCCTTCACGTACGCGGGGTCGGCCGCGACGTCCTCACGCACGGCGATACCGGAGTTGGCGATGTACCACTTCTGCGCGTTCGCCTTCGTCTGCATCGTCTTGATGAATGCGAAGGCCAGGTCCGGGTTGGCCGCCTTGGCCGGGATCGACCACGTCCAGCCGCCGGACATGCTCACCTTGCCGGGCGCCTGGCCGTGCTGGGTCGGCATCGCGGCGAGGCCGAGCTTCTGCGACCACTCGGGCCACTCGTGGCCGGCGCCCTTGCCCCAGTCCTGCGGCAGCCAGCTGCCGTCCAGGTCGATCCCGAGCTTGCCCTCCGGCAGCAGTTCACCACGCACCGCGGTGCCGAAGTTCGGATCGAGGGCGTCGGAGACGTCAGGGCCGAGCTTCTCCCGGTAGACCGTCTCCACGAAGGTGAGAGCGTCCTCGAACCCCTGGCTGCCAGTGATCCACTTCTTGGCGGCCGTGTCGTACAGCGGGTCCGACGTCCCGTCGTTCGTCCCGTACAGCAGCATCTCGAAGCCCTGCATCGTGGCGGCCTCGCCCGCGGGCTTGCCGGTGTAGACGTTGAGGGGCGTGACGCCGGGGACCTTCTTCTTGATCGTGCGGGCGGCGTCGAGAACGTCCTCCCAGGTCCTGGGCTTCCAGTCGGCGGGCAGCCCCGCCTTGGCGAAGACGCCCTTGTCGTACCAGAGCCCGCGGGTGTCCGTGCCGTCCGGGACGCCGTACGTCTTGCCGTCCTGCGCCTTGGCCGCGCTCTTCGCCGTGTCGACGAACCGGTCCCAGTCGTCCCACTTGGCGAGGTAGCCGTCGAGCGGCTTCAAGTACCCGCTGGTGATGTCGGAGTTGATGAGGAAGGTGTCCTCGTAGACCAGGTCCGGCGCCGTCTTCGGCGAGCGCAGCATCTGCTGGAGCTTCGTGTAGTACTCGGAGTCCGGGGCCTTGATCGGGACGAGCTCGACCTTCTTGCCCGGGTTCGCCTTCTCGAACTGCTTCTTGACGTCCGCCAGATAGGTGTCCATCACCTTGACGGAGTTGTCCGTGGACTGCTTGAAGGACACCTTCACCGTGTCCGGATCACTCCCGGATCCGCCGCCACAGGCGGTCAGCGTTCCGGCGGCGGAGAGGACGAGCAGGGCGGCGAGGAACGGGGCGCTGGTACGGGAGCGGGGGGCTTGGAACGGGGCGCTGATACGGGGGCGAGCGGCGGGGAGCGGGGCGCTGATACGGGGGCGGGCGGCGATGGGACGCACGGGCACGACCTCCTACGGGCCTTCGTCGGCCGAGTCTGTCTGCCCCGTGAACGTAAGAGGAATGGTCTAGTCAGGTCAATGACCTTGCAGGGGGCGGTGGTTGGGAGGAAGGGGAGGGGGTGCGGGGAGGTGGCTGGGTGACTTGTGGGGTGGGTGGGGAGTGGGGTGGGGGGAGTTCGAGGGTGGGTGGTGGTCGACAGGGGTGATCGTCGATGGGGTGGGGTAAACGTTTGCGTAAGCGTTTGCGTAAGCGTTTACGGCGCGCCTGTGGGCTGACGTGGGCGAGGTGCGGGCGTGGGTGCGGATCTGGGTGCTTGCGGGTGCGCCTGCCGGCTGTGGACCTCACGGCGCCGGGGCCGTGGGCGTAAACGCTTACGTAAACGTTCGCGTAAGCGTTTACATACGCGTTAGCGTTTACGTGCGCGTCCTCTCACAAGTCCCGACACGGACGCGCTTGCGGAACCCCGCACAAGCACCGCCCGCGAGTTCCGCGCACCGCACCGCACCGAAGGCCCTTCCCGCCGACCTTCGCCGTCCACCGCCCGCAAACCGCTTGCGTAAACGCTTACGTAAGCGTTTACGCAAAGGCTTACGTAAGCGTTTACGCGTGCCCTTACCCGCCCCCCGCACGCGAGGCCGACTACTTGGCCGCCTCCACCCACCGATACACCAGCTCCGGCCGCCCCACCTGCCCGTACAGCGGGCTCCGCCCGGCCCACCCCGCGTCCACCAGGTGCTCCAGGTACCGACGGGCCGTGATCCGGGAGATGCCGACCGCCTCGCCGACGCCCGCCGCGGTCAGGCCCTCGCCGCAGTCCCGCAGCGTCCGCGTCACCCGCTCCAGTGTGGGCGCGCTGAGCCCCTTCGGCAGCGCGGCGGGACCCGGTGCGCGCAGGGTGGCGAGCGCCCGGTCGACCTCGTCCTGCCCGCTGGCCTCGCCCGCCGCCGCGTGGAACTCGGCGTAGCGCACCAGCCGGTCCCGCAGGGTGGCGAAGGTGAAGGGCTTCAGCACGTACTGCACGACTCCGAGGGAGACGCCCTCGCGCACCACGGCGAGGTCCCGTGCCGAGGTCACGGCTATGACGTCCGCCTGGTAGCCGGCGGCGCGCAGGGAGCGGGCGAGCTGCAGGCCGTGCACGTCCGGCAGGTGCAGGTCGAGCAGCAGCAGGTCCACCGGGGTGCGGTCCAGCGCGCGCCGCGCCTCCGCGCCCGTGCGGGCCTTGCCGACCGCGGTGAAGCCGGGTACGCGGCCGACGTACATGACGTGGGCGTCGGCGGCGACCGGGTCGTCCTCGACCACGAGTACGCGGATGGGCTCGGTCATGCGTCGCCTCCAGGCAGGGCGGTGCGGGCGGGCCCTGCGGGTCCGGGCACCCGGTCCGGCAGGGCGGTGCGGGCGGGCCCTGCGGGGCCGGGCACCCGGTCCGCGAGCAGGACGGCCGCCGCGGGCCCCGCCCCGGCGGGGCCCGCCGGGTCCGTGGCGGAGCCCACCGTAGGCAACGGCATCCGCACCTCGAACTCCGCCCCGCCCCCGGCCGCCTCCGTCACCGTCAGTGTGCCCTCGTGACGGCTCACTGCCTGGCGCACGAGCGCGAGTCCGAGCCCCCGGCCGCCGGGTCCCGCCGGCTTCGTCGACCAGCCGCGCTCGAAGACGGCCTCCGCGTGGGCCGGGGCCACCCCCGCGCCGGTGTCCGCGACGCGCAGGACCAGCCCCTCCCGGTCCGTGCAGGCCGTCACCGTGACCCGCGCCCCCGCCGAACCCTGCGCCGCGTCCACCGCGTTGTCGATGAGGTTGCCGAGGATCGTCACGAGGTCCCGGGCGGGCAGCGAGGGAGGGAGCAGGCCGTCGTCGAGGCCGCTGTCCTCCGACACCACCAGCTCCACGCCCCGCTCGTTGGCCTGCGCGGCCTTGCCGAGCAGCAGCGCGGCCAGCACCGGCTCGCTGACGGCGGCCACCACCTGGTCCGTCAGCGCCTGCGCCAGCTCCAGTTCCGCCGTGGCGAAGTCGACGGCCTCCTCGGCGCGTTCCAGCTCGATCAGGGACACCACCGTGTGCAGACGGTTCGCGGCCTCGTGCGCCTGCGAGCGCAGCGCCTGCGTGAAGCCGCGCTCGGAGTCCAGCTCGCCCATCAGGGACTGCAGTTCGGTGACGTCGCGCAGGGTCACCACCGTGCCCCGGCGCTCGCCGCCCGACACCGGCGAGGTGTTGACGGCCAGCACCCGGGTGTCCGTCAGATGCACCTCGTCCATCCGGGGCTCGGAGGACAGGAGCGCCCCCGTGAGCGGTGCGGGCAGGCCGAGCCGGGCGACCGAGAGGCCGACGACCTCGCCGCTGACACCCAGCAGCTCCCGGCCGCCGTCGTTGATCAGCGCCACCCGGTACTGCCCGTCCAGCATGAGCAGCCCCTCGCGTACGGCGTGCAGGGCGGCCTGGTGGTAGTCGTGCATGCGGCTCAGCTCGGCCGCGTTCATGCCGTGGGTGTGGCGGCGCAGCCGGGCGTTGATCACGTACGTGCCGACCGCGCCCAGGGCGAGCGCTCCGGCCGCGGCCCCGAGCAGAGCGGTGACCTGGTCCTGGACCCGGGCGGTGATGGCCTCGACCTTGATGCCGGCGCTGACCAGGCCGACGATGCGGCCGCCGTCGCTGATGGGTGTGACCGCGCGCACGGACGGGCCGAGGGTGCCGGTGTACGTCTCCGTGAAGGACTGGCCGTCCAGGGCGCGGGCCGTGTGGCCGAGGAAGTGCCGCCCTATGAGGTCCTCGTCCGGGTGGGTCCAGCGGATTCCGCGCGGGTTCATGATCGTCACGAAGTCCACGCCGGTGTGCCGCTGCACCCGCGTCGCGTACGGCTGCAGGCTCCTCGTCGGGTCCGGGGTGCGGATGGCCGCGCGTACGGAGGGGGCGTCGGCGACCGAGCGGGCGACCGCCATGGCCTGGCGGCCCGCGGCCTCCTCGGCCTGGCTGCGGTCGCTGATGTAGGTGAACAGCGCGTATCCGGCGACCAGGACCGCGATCAGCACGGCCTGCATGGCGAAGAGCTGGCCGGCCAGGCTGCGGGGGGTCGGGACGCGGGGGAGGCGCATGCCAGTCAGTCTGCCTCGCGCGGTGAGCGTGAACTAAATGAACGGAAGGGTGACCGCCCTCACAGGCCGGGAGATAGTCACCGCACCGGGGAGTCGGTTTCCCGGTCACGCCGGGGCCGCGTCCGCCGTCCCCACCGGGAGCTTCCCCTCCCGGCCTCATCGGGAGTCCCCCTCCCGGCACCACCGCTCGGGAGTCCCCGCTCCCGGCACCACCGTCCGGGAGTCCCCGCTCCCGGCACCACCGCTCGGGAGTCCCCACCCCCGGTCTGTCCGGGAGTCCCCACTCCCGGCCATACGCCCGGGAGCTCCCCGCTCCCGGTTCCGCCCGGACGTGAGCCGCACGCCGGATGATGCCGACGACGTCGTCAAGGAGGGCAGCCGTGACCAGCACACCCGGAACGGCACCTGCCGCACCCGCCGCCAAGCGGGACCGCACGCACTATCTGTACATCGCCGTGATCGTCGCCGTGATCCTCGGCATCGCCGTGGGCCTGATCGCCCCCGATTTCGCGGTCGAGCTGAAGCCCATCGGCACCGGCTTCGTGAACCTGATCAAGATGATGATCTCGCCGATCATCTTCTGCACGATCGTGCTGGGCATCGGTTCCGTGCGCAAGGCGGCCAAGGTCGGCGCCGTCGGCGGTATCGCGCTCGGCTACTTCCTGGTCATGTCGCTGGTCGCGCTCGCCATCGGCCTGGTGGTGGGCAACATCCTGGAGCCGGGCACCGGGCTCGCCGTGACCGAGTCGGTCAAGGAGGCCGGACAGGGCCAGGTGTCCGCCGAGGCGCTGCCGCCGGTGGAGTTCGTGCTGTCGATCATCCCGACCACGATGGTGTCGGCGTTCACCGAGGGCCAGGTCCTGCAGACCCTGCTGGTCGCGCTGCTGGCCGGCTTCGCGCTCCAGGCGATGGGCTCGGCGGGCCAGCCGGTGCTCCGCGGCATCGAGCACATCCAGCGGCTCGTCTTCCGCATCCTCGCCATGGTGATGTGGGCGGCGCCCCTCGGCGCCTTCGGCGCGATCGCCGCGGTCACCGGTTCCGCGGGCCTGGACGCCCTCAAGAGCCTGGCCGTGCTGATGCTGGGCTTCTACGTCACCTGCTTCCTGTTCGTCTTCATCGTGCTCGGCGCGCTGCTGCGGATCGTCGCGGGCCTCAACATCCTCACGTTCTTCAAGTACCTCGGCCGTGAGTTCCTGCTGATCCTGTCCACCTCCTCCTCCGAGTCCGCGCTGCCGCGGCTCATCGCGAAGATGGAGCACCTGGGCGTGAGCAAGCCGGTGGTCGGCATCACCGTCCCGACCGGCTACTCCTTCAACCTCGACGGCACGATGATCTACATGACGATGGCGTCCCTCTACATCGCCGACGCCCTCGGCAAGCCGATGTCCGTCGGGGAGCAGATCCCGCTGCTGCTCTTCCTGCTGGTGGCATCCAAGGGCGCCGCGGGTGTCAGCGGCGCCGGTCTGGCCACGCTGGCCGGCGGACTGCAGTCGCACAAGCCCGCGCTGGTGGACGGCGTCGGTCTGATCGTCGGCATCGACCGCTTCATGAGCGAGGCACGCGCCCTCACCAACTTCGCGGGCAACGCGGTCGCCACGGTCCTGATCGGCACCTGGACGAAGGAGATCGACCGCGAGCGGGTCGACCAGGTGCTCGCCGGACAGCTCCCCTTCGACGAGGAGACGCTGCTCGACCACGACGAGGACGCCTCCCCGGCGGGGCTGCCCGAGCAGGGCGGCGAGAAGGAGCTGGTCAAGGCGTAGAGCTTCGCCGGGCCCCTCCCTGATGGGGGCCCGGCGGAACCGCGCCCGGGCGCCGACGGCACCCGGGTGCCCCGAGAACGCCGGGCGGCCGGGCCACCCCCCGTTGGCCCGGCCGCCCGGTGCGGTACGGACATCGCGCGGAGCCGCTCTCCGTGCCTGTCACCGGCCAAGGCCCGACTCTGGCCGACGGCCGTCCCCGTCCCCGTCCCCGCCGAACCAAGCCGGCCCCGCGACGCCGGTCCCGTCCGGGAACAAGGCCCGGACGAGGCCCGGTAAGGCTCAGGCGCGGACCGGACGAGGCACAGGCAAGGCCCGGGGCGGACCGGACGAGGCTCATACGTGGGCCTGGCAAGGCCCGGCGCGGACCGGACGAGGCCCACATGAGGGCCAGGCAAGGCCCATATGAGGGCCAGGCAAGGCCCGGACGAGGCCCAGGTGAGCCATAGACAAGGCCCAGGTGAGCCCCAGACAAGGCCCAGCCGGAACTAGGCGCTCAGCTTCGCCACCAGGCCGGTGGCCCGAGAGGCGGGTACGCCCGCCGTGGTCAGCATCGTGACCGCGGCGGAGCGGCCCGCCTCCTCCGCTGCCAGCAGGCCGTCGTTCACGGCCTCCATCAGCGCGAACAGCATCTGCTCGTGCACATAGGCCAGGGCCCGCGGGGGCAGCGGGGACTCGAAGACGCCCTGCTCCAGACCGCGTCCGAGCAGCTCGGCGCAGGCCTCCCGGACGGGCGTGAGGCGGTCGCGGATGCCCTGCACGGTGACGCTGCGCTGGGCGAGCGCGACCAGCAGCCGGTAGCGGTCGGCGATCTCCCAGACCGCGAGCGTCGAGCGGACCAGCGACTCCGCGGGGTCCTCGGCGCCCGCGCGCCCCGCCGCGTGCGCCGCCTCCACCGCCTCGACCGCACCCTCGAAGAGCGTGCCGATCAACGCCTCGCGGCTCGGGAAGTGCCCGTACACCGTGCGCCGGACGACGCCCGCGGCCCGCGCGATCTGGTCCATGGAGGCATCGGGGTCGCGCAGCAGCTCGGCCAGCGCGACATCGAGGATGCGTCGGCGGTTCACGTCGGCGCGGCTGGCGTTACCCGTGGTCATGGCTGTCATTCTGCCTGCCCTTCGTCCTCGGCGGTCGTCGCGTCCACCCGGTCACCACCGCCGCGATTTGCACAGCCCTGTGCAATGACGTACGTTGCACAGTGTCGTGCAATTGCACGGTGCTGTGCAAGTGGTCGGGTGAGACGGCCGCCGCGCAGGTCCATCGCGGCGCGGGCCGAGCGTCCGTTCCCGCGCGAGTCGACACAGGAAGGGCGACCCGTACCCATGCGTCTCGTCATGAACCAACCGGTCGAGAGGATGGACCGGCCCTACGCCCGGCGCTGGTGGGCCCTGCTGGTGCTCTGCCTGAGCCTGCTGATCATCGTGATGGCGAACACCGCGCTGACGGTCGCCGCCCCGGACATGACCCAGGACCTCGGTCTGTCCAGCGCCGACCTGCAGTGGGTCATCGACGGCTACACCGTCCCGTACGCCGCGCTGATGCTGCTGCTCGGCGCGATCGGTGACAAGTACAGCCGGCGCGGCGCCCTCGTCCTCGGGCTCGTCGTCTTCGGCGGCGGGGCCGTCGCCGGTTCGCTGGTCGGCAGCTCCACCGGCGTCATCGCGGCCCGTGCCGTCATGGGCGTGGGCGCGGCGCTGATCATGCCGGCCACGCTCTCGCTGCTCGCCGCGACCTTCCCGCGCGCCGAGCGCGCCAAGGCGATCACGCTGTGGACCGCCACCGCCGGACTCGCCATCGCGGCCGGGCCGCTCGTCGCCGGCGCCCTCCTGGAGCACCACGGCTGGTCCTCGACCTTCCTGATCAACGTGCCCGTCGCCGCCGTCGCGATCGTCGGCGCCCTCGTCCTCGTACCGCCGTCCGCTGCCGCGCACCACAACCGGGTCGATTACGTCGGCGGGCTGCTCTCCGTGGTCTGGATCGGCGCGCTCGTCTACATGATCATCGAGGGGCCGCACTTCGGCTGGGGCGTGAAGGCCGTGACCGCCGCGGTCGTCGCCGGTCTCGGTCTCGTCCTCTTCGTGCTGTGGGAGCTGCACCACCCGCACCCGGTCATCGACGTGCGCCGCTTCGCCAACCGCGGGTTCGCCGGCTCCAACCTCGCGGTCGCGCTGTTCTTCCTGGCCGTGTTCGGCGCCTTCTACTTCCTCACCCAGCACCTCCAGTTCGTCCTCGGCTACGACGCTCTGGACACCGGAGTGCGCATGCTGCCGCTCGCCGGGGCCGTGTTCGTCGGCTCCGCGCTCACCGGGTACCTGACCCCGCGCGTCGGCATGCGGATCACCGTCACCGCGGGCATGGTCGGCGGTACGGCGGCCCTCGCGCTGCTCACCCGGATCGACGCCTCGTCCTCGTACGGCGACTTCGTCCTGCCGCTGGTCGTCCTCGGCCTCGCGATCGGGCTCGCGCTGTCGCCCTGCACGGACGCCATCATGGGCGCGTTCCCCGAGTCCGAACTGGGCGTCGGCGGCGCGGTCAACGACACTTCGCTGGAACTGGGCGGCTCCCTCGGCATCGCCATCCTCGGTTCGGTGCTGGCGAGTTCGTACTCCTCCCACCTCTCCGACGCCACCGCGGGCCAGGGTCTCCCGGCGAGCGCCCTCTCCACCGCGCAGGACTCGGTGGGTGCGGGCTACGCGGTCGCCCAGGGCATCGGCGACAAGGCCCGGCAGGCGGGAGAGCAGGCGGCCCACGCGCAGAACGCCGAGCAGGCCGCCCAGTTGAAGTCGCAGGCCGACCAACTCGCGGAAGGCGCTCGGCACATGGCGGACGCGGTCGGCGCGTCCTTCTCCGACGCGGTCGCCCACACCAGCCTGATCGGCGCGGTGGTCCTCGGCGTCGGCACGGTGCTGGTGGCGGTCATGCTGCCGCGCAAGGGGCGTACGACGCGGCCGGAACCGGAGCCGGAGACCGTACAGGCCACGGACACCGACGAGTCGCAGACGCCGGACACCGACGGAATCTCGCGGGGTGACGCGACCCCGGCCGGCACCGGCTCCGGCGGCGACGCGGAGGCCGCCGACGAGAAGTCCGAGACCGTGGGCGGGCGCGACCGTTCGTGACGCGCCGACCGTACGGACCCGGGCCGGGTCCGTACGTGAGGCACCGCCTGTACGGGCCGGGCCGGCGTCCGAGTGTGGCGCCCGAACGGCGTGGACCGGGCCGACGTCCGTACGGACGCACCGGACCGCGTGGACCGGTCCCGCCAGACCAGGGCCGGGGTCCGGGGAGTCGGGGGGCTTCCCGGGCTCCGGCCCTTGCCGCGTCTCACGCGTAGGGGTCGGTGATCTCCCGCAGCAGCGTCAGCGCTTCCCTCAGCTGGGTCATCCGGCGCCGGCCGAGGTGCGCGGCCCACTCCGCCTCCACCTCGGCCACGGTGGCGGCGACGGGAGCGGCCGCGAGCCCGCGCTCGGCGACGCACACCAGCCGGGCACGCCGGTCGGTCGGGTCCGGCACCCGCCGCACGTACCCCGCCCGCTCCAGCCGGTCGACCAGGAATCCGGCCGTCTGCTTGGTCACCTGAGCCTGTTCGGCACTCCCGGGCCGTCACCGGGCCGCTCGTGGGGGTGCACCCGTACGTCAGTCGTTCTCCCCGTGCGGCACGGCACCGCGAGTCGTGGCCACGGGCGTCTCGCCGACCGTCTCGGCGACCGCCCGCGGCAGCCACTCCCGTGCCTGCCCGAAGGAGTAACCGAGCGCGGTGGCCCGGGAGTTGTCCATCCCGTACGAGCGGGTGAACGAGAACGGCGAGACCTCGCCGACGTCGACGGTCCGGAACACGGTCCTGCCGCCGGGGACGTGCGCGGCCACCGCGCGGCACAACTCCTCGGTGGTCAGCACCCCGTGGGAGGCGGCGTTCACCGGCCCCGTGAAGTCCCCGCGGGTGACCCACATGAGGAAGTCGGCGATCTCCTCGACGTGGATGTACGTCGCCGGACGGTTCACCGGCGGTACGGCGATCGGCTCGCCCGCCTCGATGCGCCGGACGTAGTGGTCCAGCCGTCCCGTGAAGTCGTCGTCCCCGCCCAGCACATGGGCGACGCGGACGGAGACGTAAGGGAAGTCCGGGGCCCCGGCGAACACCGCCTCGGCCTGCCGCTTGCCCTCGCCGTAGTGGGCGTCGAGGAACGCGGGGTCGTCCCAGGGGAGGCCGGGGTCCACCGCGACCGTCCCCGGGTCGACGGCGTCCTCGCGCACCGGCACCGACGAGTCCTCGTCCTCGTACACCTCGACCGTGGAGGTCATCACGTACCGGCGGGTGCGGCCGGTGAAGACGCGGCGCGCGACGGCCGCCTGCCGGGGTGAGTAGCAGACCTGGTCGACGACGACGTCGAAGGTGCGGGAGCCGAGCGCGGCCGTCAGCGCCCGCTCGTCCCCGCGGTCGGCGATCACGTGGAGCGCGCCGTCGGGCGGCGGCGAGGAGCCGCGGTTGACGACCGTGACGCGGTCGCCGGCGGCCAGCAGCCGGGCGATGAGCCGCTTTCCGAAATAGCGGTTCCCGCCGATGACACACACGTCGCGCACGACGCCCTCCCGAATTCCCCAGGTCCGCACCCGGCGGCCGTCGCCCGTGCGGTGATAATTCTCCCGTCGCGGACCGCGGCACTGAAGGGGGACTCATGGGAGATCAGGCCGTCGTACCGAAGGAACCACGGTCCCAGCGCGGCGTCGCCGACGAAACGTCGGCGGCCTTCGACGAGCTGGACCGGCACATCCTCGAACTGCTCCAGACCGACGGCCGGATCAGGCTCAGCGAGCTGGGCCGCCGGGTCAGACTGAGCCCGGCGGCGGTCGCCGAGCGCGTCCGGCGGCTGGAGTCCGCCGGGGCCGTCACCGGGTACGGCGCCCACGTCGCCCCCGCCCGCCTCGGCTACGGCATCCAGGCGTTCGTCCGCGTGAACCCGCACGGCGGCTACACCCTCGGGCACCCGAGGACCCGGGAACTCCTCGCCCGGCCCGAGGTCGTGGAGGTCCACCACGTCGTCGGCGAGGACTGCTGGATCCTCAAGGTGGCGGTGCGGGACACCGTCCATCTGGAGGAGATCCTGGCGCAGACCTCCGCCCTCGGCCGGACCACCACGTCGATCGTCCTGTCGTCCCCGGTGGAACGGAAACCGCTGCTCCCGCCCCCGCCGCGGTGAACCGCTTGCCCTGACGTCGGCGTCAAGGTCTACCGTCGTGGACATGCGAATCGGCGAGCTGGCGGCGCGGGCCGGGACGACCACGCGGACCCTGCGCTACTACGAGACGCGGGGACTGCTGCCAGCGCGGCGGGGCGAGAACGGGTACCGGACCTACGACGAGGACGACCTGACCCTGCTGCGGCAGATCAGGACCCTCCAGGACTTCGGGTTCGACCTGGAGGAGACCCGGCCCTTCGTGGAGTGTCTGCGGGCCGGGCACCCCGAGGGCGACTCCTGCCCCGCCTCGCTCGTCGTGTACCGCCGCAAGCTCGGCGAACTCGACGTGCTGATCGGCGAGTTGCAGGCGGTGCGGGCCCATGTCGGCGCCCAGCTGGCGAGGGCCGAGCGGGCGCGCGACGAGCTGGCGGCCGGTGCGGAGGTTCCGGGCGGCCCGGAACCGGTGTGCGAACTGGGAGGACGGACGCAGTGATCCGAGCGGCAGGAGTGGCCGAGGTGACGGACGCGGACTTCGCGGCGGAGGTGATCGGGGCGGAACTGCCGGTGCTGGTGGAGTTCACCGCCGACTGGTGCCCGCCGTGCCGGCAGATGGGCCCGGTGCTCAGCGCCGTCGCCGCCGAGGAGGACGGCCGGCTCAAGGTGGTGCAGCTCGACGTGGACACCAATCCGCAGACCGCGCTCGCCTACGGGGTGCTGTCGATGCCCACCTTCATGGTGTTCCGGGGAGGTGAGCCGGTGCGGTCCATGGTCGGCGCCCGGCCGAAGCGGCGGCTGCTGGAGGAGCTGTCCGACGTGCTCTGAAATCCGGAGCGGCTGAGAAACGATTCTGCGGGTGCCGGGAACGAAAAAATCCCTCGAGCAATTGCGCTCGGGGGATTTCTCTGCGTATATTCAATGATTCGCGACCTGCAATTCGGGTCGCGAATGAGGTTCACTGCGCACAGTATATCCGGCCGGGAGCGGAATTGTCAAACACCGAATTTCCAGACGATGAATTGCGGCACGAGCAGGAATTCATCGACGCCCTGTACGCCCGCGTGGACGCACTGCGCGGCGCCACGGAGGCGTCCGTCGTCGACGCGCTCGGCCAGGGCAACACACCGATGCAGGCCAGACTGGAGAGGGACGTCCTCGTCGCCGAGCGCTCCGGGCTGCTGGCCGCCCTGAACGCGGTGGACGGCTCCCTCTGCTTCGGCCGCATCGACCTCACCACGGGCGTCAGCCACCACATCGGCCGGATCGGCGTCCGCGCCGACGACGCCGAACTCACCCCGATCCTGATCGACTGGCGGGCCCCGGTCGCCCGCCCCTTCTACCTCGCCACCGGCCACACGCCGATGGACCTGCGCCGCCGCCGGCACATCACCACCGACGGCCGCCGGGTCACCGCCCTGCACGACGAACTCCTCGACCTCGGCGAGCGGGAGCGCACCGGCCACGAGGACCCGGCGGGCGACGCCGTGCTGCTCGCCGCCCTCAACTCGGCCCGCACCGGCCGGATGAGCGACATCGTGCAGACCATCCAGGCCGAGCAGGACCGCATCATCCGCGCCCCGCACCGGGGCGTCATGGTCGTCGAGGGCGGCCCCGGCACCGGCAAGACCGCCGTCGCGCTGCACCGGGCCGCGTTCCTCCTCTACGAACACCGCGAGCTGCTCGCCAAGCGGGCCGTCCTCATCGTCGGCCCGAACCCGGCCTTCCTCGGCTACATCGGCGAGGTGCTGCCCTCACTCGGCGAGACGGGCGTGCTGCTCGCCACCGTCGGCGAGCTGTTCCCCGGGGTGCGGGCGACCGCCGCCGACACCCCCGAGGCGGCCGCCGTCAAGGGCCGCGCGGACATGGCCGACGTCCTCGCCGCCGTCGTACGCGACCGGCAGGCGCTGCCCGATCCGGTCATCGCCATCGAGCACGACCGGGACATACTGATGCTCGACGAGGGCCTCGTACGGGTGGCCCGCGAACGCACCCGCGAGGCGAAGCTGCCGCACAACGCGGCGCGCGAGCACTTCGAGGGCCACATCCTCAACACCCTCACCGACATGCTCGCCGAGCGGATCGGCACCGACCCCTTCGACGGCTCGAACCTGCTCGACCCCGGCGACATCACCCAGATCCGCGACGAACTCGCCGAGAACCCCGAAGTCTGGTCCGCGATCGACCAGTTGTGGCCCCGGCTGACCCCGCAGCGCCTGGTCGCCGACTTCCTGGCGGCCCCGGAGGGACACCTCCCGGACGAGGACGCCGCCGCGGTCCGCCGCCCGGTCACCCGGGCGTGGACCGTCGCGGACGTCCCGCTCCTGGACGAGGCGGCGGAACTCCTCGGCGAGGACGACCGCGTGGCGCGGGCCGTCGCCGAAAGGGAGCGCAACGCGCAGGTCGCCTACGCCCAGGGCGTGCTGGACGTCTCCTACGCCTCCCGGACCTACGAGTTCGAGGACAAGGACGAGGAGGACTCCGAGATCCTGTCCGCGCACGACATCATCGACGCGGAACGGTTCGCCGAGCGGCACGAGGAGGACGACCACCGCAGCGCCGCCGAACGTGCCGCGGCCGACCGCACCTGGGCCTTCGGGCACATCATCGTCGACGAGGCGCAGGAGCTGTCCCCGATGGCCTGGCGGCTGCTGATGCGGCGCAGCCCGACCCGCTCGATGACGCTGGTCGGCGATCCCGCGCAGACCTCCGAGGCGGGCGGCGTCGGCTCCTGGTCGGACATCCTCGCCCCGTACGTCGAGGACCGCTGGGAGCACACCCGCCTGGCCGTCAACTACCGCACCCCGTCCGAGATCATGGACCTCGCGGCGGCCGTCGTGCGCGCCGGGAACCCGGACTTCGAGCCGCCGAGCTCGGTGCGCTCCACAGGTGTACGGCCCTGGGTGCGCGCCACCGACGACCTGCCCGGCGCGGTGGCCGGGGCCGTCGCCGAACTCACCCCGGCCGAGGGGCGGCTCGCCGTGATCGCGCCCCGGGACCTGCACCGGGTGCTGGCCGCCCGGCTCGACGGGGTGACCGCGGGGGAGGAGCCCGACCTGACCAGCACCGTCGTGCTGCTCGACCCCCGGCAGGCCAAGGGGCTCGAATTCGACTCCGTCCTGGTGGTCGAGCCGGGGCGGTACGGGAGGAGCGATCTGTACGTCGCCCTGACCCGCGCCACCCAGGCGCTGGGCGTGCTGCACACCGGGGACGTGCCCGAGGCCCTGAAGGCGGCCTGACGCCGCGGGGGCCGAATCCCTGCCCGGAGGAGGATTCGGCCCCCGCGGCGCCGGTGGGCGGGCTACGGGGTCAGGCCGGGCGCAGCCACACCGTCGACAGGGGTGGCAGGGTCAGCCGGATGCTCGCCGGACGGCCGTGGGCGCCCTGCGGCTCCGGCTTCACCGGGTGCGGGTTGGTGACGTCGCTGCCGCCGTACCGGGCGAGGTCGGTGTTGAGGACCTCGTGCCACGCGGGCACGTCGTCCGGCACCCCGAGCCGGTAGTCGTGCCGGACCACCGGCGCGAAGTGGGAGACGGCGAGCAGCGGGGAGCCGTCCGCGTCGTACCGCAGGAAGGCGAGGACGTTGTCCTCCGCGGCGTCCCCGGCGATCCAGGCGAACCCGGAGGGCTGGGTGTCCCGCTCCCACAGGGCCGGTTCGCCCTGATAGACGGTGTTGAGATCGCGGACCAGGTCGCGGACGCCGCGGTGGTCGGCCTCCGCGCCGTACGCCGGGTCGAGCAGCCACCAGTCGGGCCCGCGCGCCTCGGACCATTCGGCGCCCTGGGCGAACTCCTGTCCCATGAAGAGGAGTTGCTTGCCCGGGTGGGCCCACATGAAGCCGAGGTAGGCGCGGGTGGTGGCCCGCTGCTGCCACCAGTCGCCGGGCATCTTCGACACCAGCGACCGCTTGCCGTGCACGACCTCGTCGTGGGAGATCGGCAGCACGTAGTTCTCGCTGTACGCGTACACCATCGAGAACGTCATCTCGTTGTGGTGGTACTTGCGGTGGACCGGTTCGTGCTGCACGTAGTCGAGGGAGTCGTGCATCCAGCCCATGTTCCACTTCAGCCCGAAGCCCAGGCCGCCGAAGCCGCCGGGCCCGGTGTGGTGGGTGGCCCGGGTGACGCCGTCCCAGGCGGTCGACTCCTCCGCGATGGTGACCACGCCCGGGTTCCGCCGGTAGACGGTGGCGTTCATCTCCTGGAGGAAGGCGACCGCGTCCAGGTTCTCCCGGCCGCCGTGCTCGTTCGGCGTCCACTGGCCGGGCTCACGGGAGTAGTCGAGGTAGAGCATCGAGGCGACGGCGTCGACGCGCAGGCCGTCGATGTGGAACTCCTCGCACCAGTACACGGCGTTGGCGACGAGGAAGTTGCGCACCTCGCGGCGCCCGTAGTCGAACTCCAGCGTGCCCCAGTCGGGATGGGCGGCCCGCAGCGGGTCCGCGGGCTCGTACAGCGGACGCCCGTCGAACTCGGCCAGCGCCCAGGCGTCGCGCGGGAAGTGCGCCGGCACCCAGTCCATGAGCACCCCGATCCCGGCCCGGTGCAGGGCGTCGACAAGGTACTTGAAGTCGTCCGGGGTGCCGAGCCGGGCCGTCGGCGCGTAGAACCCGGTGACCTGGTAGCCCCACGAGCCGCCGAACGGGTGCTCCGCCACCGGCATCAGCTCGACGTGCGTGAAACCGAGGTCGGCCACGTACGCGGGCAGCACCTCGGCGAGCTGGCGGTACGTCAGTCCCGGTCGCCAGGACGGCAGATGGATCTCGTACACGGAGAACGGCGCCTCGTGCGCGGGCCGCTGCGCGCGCCGGGACATCCACTCCTCGTCCCGCCACTCGTGGTGCGAGGCCTCGATGATCGAGGAGGTGCAGGGCGGCACCTCGGTGCGCCGGGCCATCGGGTCGGCCCGCAGTGTCTTCGAACCGTCGGCCCTGGTGATCTCGAACTTGTACAGCTCGCCCTCGCCGATCGCGGGCACGAACAGCTCCCACACCCCGGACGAGCCGAGCGAGCGCATCGGGTACCCGGTGGCGTCCCAGTAGTTGAAGGTGCCGGCCACCCGCACCCCGCGCGCGTTCGGCGCCCACACCGTGAACCGGGTGCCGGTCACGCCCTGGTGCACCATCGGCTGCGCGCCGAGCGCCTTCCAGAGCTGTTCGTGGCGGCCCTCGCCGAGCAGGTGCAGGTCGAAGTCGCCGATCGCGGGCAGGAACCCGTACGCGTCCTCGGTCTCCTGCACCGCCGACTCGTACGTCACGACCAGCCGGTAGTGCGACGGGACCTCGGGCAGCGGCAGCAGTCCCGAGAAGAAGCCGTCGCCGTCGTCCCGCAGCTCGGTCCGCGTCCCGTCGACGTCGACGGACACCCCCAGGGCGTACGGGCGCAGCGCGCGGAAGGCCACGCCTCCGGGCACGACGTGCGCGCCCAGCACCCCGTGCGGGTCGTGGTGCGTGCCGTTCAGCAGCCGTTCCCGGTCGCCCGGCTCGACACCGGCGAAGGCGGGCGGCCCGGGCGGCTCCGGCGGCCCGGCGGGCGCGGGCACCTGGGCGGGCGCGGCCGCCGGTTCGGGCGTCCGGGGCGCGGCCACCGAGACGCCCGCCCGACCGCTCCGCGGCCCGGCGGCCGTACCGCCGGCCCGCTTCTGGGCGGGCACCTTCTTGTCGGCGGTCTTCTTCGCGGTCGCCTTCCCGGCCGGTGTCCGCGCGGCCGTCGTCTTCGCGGCCGTGGTCTTCGTCGCCGCGGCCTTCACCACCGCCGACTTCCTGGCGGCGGCCTTCTTCCCCGTCGCCTTCTTCGCCGCCGGTGCGCCCTCGGCGGCCTTCTTGACCGCCGTCTTCTCCTCGGCGGAGCGTTTCGCGGCCGCCGTCGTCTTCTTCCCGGCCGCCTTCTTCGCGGCGGCCGTCCTCTTGCCGTCGGCCGCCTTCTCGGCGGCGGCCGGCTTCCTCGCGCTCGCGCCGGTCTTCTTCGGACTGTCCTCGGACGGGGGACGGGGGGTCACGGGCAGGGCCTCCTCGGCAGGGGTGAGGTGGGGCGGTTCGGGGCACGGGTCACGGCGAGCCGTCGTCCGCGGCGAGCCGACGGACCGCGGCCATCGGCACCGGCAGCCAGTCGGGCCGGTGCCGGGCCTCGTACAGGACTTCGTATATCGCCTTGTCCGTCTCGTAGGCGCGCAACAGGACCGGATCGGTGCGCGGGTCGCGCCCGGTGACCTCCGCGTACCCGTTGCAGTACGCCGCCCGGCAGGCGTCGGCCCAGCCTGCCGCCCGGGACTCGGCGGAGTGGGCCGCGTAGTCGAAGGAGCGCAGCATCCCCGCGATGTCCCGCACGGCCGGCTGCGGCATCCGGCGTTCCGCGAGCGGCTTCGACGGTTCGCCCTCGAAGTCGATCAGCGACCACTCGCCGGACGCGGACCGCAGGCACTGCCCGAGGTGCAGGTCGCCGTGGATGCGCTGGGCGGTCCAGGTGTGCCCCTCGCCGGCCAGGTCGGACAGGGCCTGGAACGCGGAGCGCAGACCGGGGGCGTACGGCCGCAGCGCGGGCACCGCCTGCGCTGCGGCCTCCAGCCGCTCGGTCATGCCGTCGACGATCAGCTGCAGCTGGGGCGGGCCGACGGTGACCGTGGGCAGCGCGCGGGCGAGCGCGGTGTGCACCTCGGCCGTGGCCCGGCCGAGCGACCGGGCCTCGGCGGCGAAGTCCTCGCCCTTGGCCAGCTCGCGCAGCGCGAGCTCCCAGCCGTCGGCGGCGCCCTGCACGAAGGGCTGCATGACGCCGAGGACGTACGTCTCGCCGGCCAGGTCCGCGAGCATCCACGCCGTGGGGGCGGGAACCCGCGGGCAGCCCTCGCGGGCCAGCATCAGCGGCAGCTCCAGATCGGGGTTGACCCCGGGCACGATCCGGCGCAACAGCTTCAGGATGAACGTATCTCCATAGACGATGGAGGAGTTGGACTGCTCCGCCGTCACCACGCGCGGCACCAGGTCCTCCCGGATGTCCTGGCGCCGGTCGCGCTCGAACCGCAGGTCCCCGACGCGGGCCTGCGTCCGCAGCGCTTCCAGCAGCACGTCGGCGGAGCGGGGGTCGTACAGGGCCTCGTACGCCGTCCGTCCGGCCAGCGGACCCTCGTCGAGATGGCCGATCAGCGCGGGCGCCAGCCGGGGCGGCAGCGCCTCGCGCACGCCTATCAGCAGCTGGTAGCAGTCCCCGGGGTGGGCGGGGGCGCCCGGTGCCGGGGTGAGCGGCTGGTGCGCGCGTACGAGGAGGTGGAACAGGCCCGTCGTGGAACCGGGCGGCAGCAGCTCGGTGGCCGCCACCAGGGTGAATCCGGTCACCGGGCGCCCTTTGCCCGCGAACCAGCGCTGCCGCGGCAGCCATTCCCGCAGCAGTGGATCGAGGGACGCGAGCAGATCAGGGCGGGCGACCGGGGCCGTGACTGGATGGATTGCGGCTTCCGACATGGCGTCGCGTCCTTTCCCCGGGAGGTCGGGGCGGGGTGTTACTGATGCGTGCCCCGGTCGGGCCGGTGGAAACCGGCCCGACCGGGATCTGCGCGCCTTCCGTCCGCTTCTACGCGGTGTCCTTGCGGAGCCGGAACCAGTAGAAGCCGTGGCCCGCGAGGGTCAGCAGGTAGGGCAGTTCGCCGATGGCGGGGAAGCGGACCCCGCCGATCAGCTCGACCGGGTGCCGTCCGCTGAACGCGCTCAGGTCCAGCTCGGTCGGCTGTGCGAAGCGGGAGAAGTTGTGCACGCACAGCACGAGGTCGTCCTTGTACTCGCGCAGGAACGCGATGACGGCCG
>NZ_JBSGZN010000007.1:0-216965 GCF_053611025.1 Streptomyces sp. NPDC054842 | reverse complement strand
AGCCAAACCGGCCAGCCCCGGGGGCAGTTGTCAAGCAGGGCCCTCATCCCAGCGGCGCGGACTGCGGACGGCCCGGGCCCACTGGGCCTCGAACTCTTCTGGGCCGATCACGAACGGCACCCACGCGGGGTCGTAGCGGTCCACCAACGGCGGGTTGAAGGGCCAGTCCTGCGGAGTGCTCTTGAAGGCTGTTCCGTCCTCGGCCAGCTCGACCTGGCGGAGCCGACGACCGTCGGGGCCGACCTCCATCAGGTAGACCATCGGGTCGTCGTCCTCGTCCCACCGGCGGCTCAGGTACAGCAGGTGCCGGCCGGCCAGGACTCCGAAGCCCGGCGTGCCACGCTGAGTCTCTCGTTCGGCTCGCGCTTCGGCCAAGCCGGGTGGTGTGGCCGCTGCGTCGACGTCGGCCTCGTCAAGACCCCACGTCTTGGCCTGCGCGCGGGTGGCCTCGCTGTGTACGACTTCCACGCCGGCGAAGGTCTCCAGCACCTCCTGTTCGGACCGGGCGTGGACCCACCACCAGATGCCGCCCATACCGTAGTCGTGCAGGACCAGAAAACGTGTCTTCGATGCAGCGTCAGAAGGGGCCACCCGCACACCCTAAAGCGCCGAACAATTGATCTTGTGGCGGGTCGAAGCGAATCGACGGACGCGGCGCGGGAGCGGACACCGCCCCTGTTGCCGCAGGTGGACACAGCGCGGCCGTCCGTGGCGCGACCACCGTCAGGTGGTCAATGACGTGCTGTCGCGTCTGCGGCCCCGGGCTCCATGGCGTGACCTGCCTGAGCGATACGGGGTCCCGGGCAGACGCCGTACAAGCGGTTCCGCCGACGGGAATCAGACGGCACCTGGGCCCGCCTGCTCGAACACATCCAGGTCAACGACGAGGCGGTGGGCCACCTGGAGTGGACCGTCTTGGTCGACTCCGTTCGGCGCGTAACGGACGTCGCCCGCGAACAACGCCCAGCCGGTGAGCGCCACGGGAAGTTCGGGGTCAGCCGCCACCCGAGCCGGCCGAGGCCGAACCGCCAGAGACCCAGTTGGAGTTGGGCTGCGGCCGATCGCGCGTGCTGCGCTCGGTGCGCAGCTCCACCACGACCTCAGCCGGGCCGAGCAGGGCCGTCAGCGCGTCGGCGAGCCGCTGCGGGTCGCCGCCGAACGGGAGTGTGAGCCGCTCCCGGACGCCCCGCAGGACGAGTTCCAGCCCGAGGGTGGAGACGGCCGGCTTGCAGTCCCCCTGGTACGGCTCCACCACCGTGTGCGTCAGCCGCACCTCGCTCAGGGCCTTGACGGGCAGCCAGTCGTCCGGCCCGGCGGCCCGGACCAACCGCAAAGACGCGGGCACCCCGGCCGGCGCGAACTCCACCCGCAGGACGTCCCGGGCCCGGGAAAAGACCAGCGCCAGCCAGCCGATCAGGAACTCCAGCCCGGCGATCACCCCCACCACCACGAACACGGTCGAGGCCCGCGCCCCGGCCAGCACCATCCAGAAGGCGACGAGCAGGGTCGGCACGCCCAGAGCGAGCGGAGTGAACAGCGCCGGCCACGCCGAGGCCAGCACGTTCCACGCCCGCCCGGCCGGGCCGACGCGCAGGACCAGATCCGTCGAGTCGGAGCCTTGCCTCAGCAAGGGATCGGTGGCCATGCCTCCAGCGTAGGACCACTCCGCAAGAGCGCCTCGCCCATGCCCGGCCCATGGGGCACGGCTTCTGACGGACCGTAGCCCACAACCCGGCGGGCGCGGCGGGCTCCCAGGGCTCAAACCACGGCTGACGGCCACCACACGGCGGCCGCCATCAGCCGGCTCCATCTGAGTCTGCGGCGAGGAGCTCGGCACCCATGTCGTCACCGCAGACATCCGCGACACGTGGCGCAGGCGCAGTCCCGAAGTCGGCGGCCACTCGCGCCGGTTCGCCCTGGCGGTCTCCGACGAACGCGCCGTGCCGGGTTCCGCCTCGCGATCCATGCCGTCCCTCGGCATTCCCGCCGGGACCGGCTTCCTTGAGGAAGTGCCGCTGGTCGTTGAGGAATCCGTCCGCGAAGAGCGAGCGCGGGGCGAACACGGCGGTGAGCGTCAACATGAGGTCCGACCGTTCGACGGACCGCTTCACCAGGGAATGGGTCGCGTCCGGGTAGTGCCTGACCGTCAGTGCGCCGCCCGCGTCCAGCACCTTCCAGTAAACGCGTTCCGTCTCGGCGGTGTCCACGTTGACGTCGTGGCCCGCCAGCGTCAGCAGCACCGGCACGCCGTGCAGGGCCCGCAGATCCCGGGTGGCGTCCGCGGTGTGGTTCCTCGTGACGAAGCGCCACCGGCGGGCCGTCATCCCGTCCGCGTCGCCGCGCATCGCACGGAGGTACTCCTCGAACGTCGCATGCCGCCGAAGCAGGCGGCGAATAATGTCGCTGCGGGCGATCTCGGCCTTGGTGCGGGAGGCGGACGCACCGTCGGCCCGCAGTTCGGCGAGCAGGTTGTAGCGGCCCTGTCGAAGCCAGTTGATCGCGGGCGAGACCGCGATGACGAAACGCACCGACGTCCTGGCGGCAACCTTCGGCAGGACCCAGCCGGCCTGGCTGGCGCCCCAAAGCCCGATCCGGTCACCGTCGATGTCCGGCCGGGTGCGCGCCCAGGCGATGGCGGCGGCGGTCTCGTCGGCGCGATCGTCCATGGACTGGTCGAGCCAGTCGCCGGGCGCGCCCGCGACGCCGGGCTTGTCCCAGGACAGGGAGGCGTACCCGGCTTGGGCGTTCGCTTCCCACAAAGGGCGGTAGCCGCCCTCGTGCGTGGCGTCGAGAGGTCCGTCGCCGTGGACGTACACGACCAGGCCGTGGCGTGCGCGGCCGTCGCGGGGAGTGCTCAGCACGCCGTTGAGGGTGTGGTCGCCGTGGCGGATGGAGACCCGGCGTTCGTCCATTGCGTAGGAGTTCTGCCACAGCGCCACGCCGGTGAGGCCGGCTGCCACGACCAGGATTGTGACGAGCGACCACACGGCCGCGCGGAGGCCGCGGCGACGCCGCGGCCCGGTCCCCGAAGTCATGACAGTGACCACCTCTAGTGGGTTCATGACCCCGAAAACTATCACTCGCTCCACGATCGTAGGCGTGGTGATAGTTTTGCACCGGAGTTTTGCACTGGGGTCGTGAAGCGAGCGAGGAGAGCGGCATGGAAACGGATGCAGCGGGCGGCGATGCGGGAGCGGTGACGGTCCGGCGGAACATTCCGGCCGGCGCAAAACGGCGCGCGGCCGAGCTGTACTGGGACGCCTTCGGCCGCAAGCTCGGACCCACGCTCGGCCCGGCGGACAAGGCGATACCCTTCCTCGCCGCCCACCTGAACGCCGATCGCGCGGTCTGCGCCCTCCTCGACGGACAGCTCGTCGGCCTCGCCGGCTACCAGCTCGGCGGCCGTGGCCTCACCGGCGGGTCGGCCGCCGCCGTGCTGCGCGCGTATGGACACGTGCGGGGGATTCACCGGCTGCTGCTCCTCGCCCTGTTCGAGCGTCGACCCGCCCCCGGGCAACTCGTCATGGACGGCATCGCCGTGGACACGCGGACCCGCGGACGCGGGGTCGGCACCCTGCTCCTGGAGGAAGTCGCCGCCGTCGCGGCCGAGCAGAACTGCCGCGAGATCAGACTGGACGTCATCGACACCAACCCACGGGCCAGAGCGCTGTATGAACGGCGCGGCTTCACGCCCGTGCGCACCGAGCACACGCCCTACCTGCGAAAGTTGATGGGGTTCGGCGCGGTGACCGCGATGCGTCGCGCTGCTGGGACGAGAGGAGCGGCACAACTGTGAGCGAGGAGACGGACCGCGTGGAGGTGCCCACGCGCATGCTCGTCCACGCGTTGATCCGCGAGGACGGCACGGTCGGCGCGGACGAGCTGTACACGGTCGCCGGCACCCTCGGCATGAGCGACCAGCAGGTCCGGCTCTGCGTGAAACGCCTCGTGGCCGAGGGCCGGTTCACCCACGAGGGCCGGGGCCGCAAGGCCGAGCTGCGGGCGACGGCGGACACCACGCGCGCCCTCTCCCCCAACGCGGACTTCCTGCGCCACGCGTTCCGGCAGGATGCCGGACTCGCGCCATGGGACGGTGTCTGGCACCTGGCCGCCTTCGCTGTGCCGGAGTCGGCGCGCACGGCTCGCGACTCGCTGCGCGAGACGCTCCTCCACCTCGGCGGCGCTCCCCTCCAGGGCGGGCTGTACGTGAGTGCCAACCACTGGGAGCCGTACGTCGAGGAGGCGGCCCACCGCCTCGGCGCCCACGACGCGCTCACCCTCCTCACCACGACGGACCTGCGCAGGGGGGACGTCCGCGAACCGGCCGAGCTCGCCCGCAGCCTGTGGCCCCTGCGGGACATCGCCGAGCGCTACCACCGTCTGAGCCGTGTCACCCACCCCCGCCTCGCCCGGCTCACCCATGGGGTCGGCCTCTCCCCCGCCGCGGTCCTGACGATCGCCGTCGAGCTGGCCGCCGAACTCACCCGTGCCATGGAGCGCGACCCGCTGTTGCCGCCCCAGCTCCTGCCCCGCTCCTGGCCCGGCACCCAGGCCCGCGAGCTGGTGGCCAGGTGCTGGGCGGAGTTGGGGAGACGCGAAGGCGACGAGGCCCGCCCCGTCCTCTTCCGCCACTACGCCGACATCGCCCGGGAGGCAGTGGAGCGCACCGCGGGCCTGTAATGCCCCGGTTAACCCCGGCGCACGGGAACCAGGGCCTGCCTGACCATTCCCGACGTCGCCCATAGGGCGGCTCGGCGTCGGGTGCGTGCTCTGGGGGTCCTCCTGATCGGAGGCTGGGGGGAGTGCCGGGCGTAAAGCCTCGTACTGGACGTGCTTGCGGCGGGTCCGAAGAGAGGATCGCAGCGCGCAGATCCGCGGGCCTGCCGAGGCCCGGGCCTCCAGCTCCGGGTCCGCCGCGTAGGATCGACCGGTTCCCGCCCCGCAAGGAGTACTGCCCGGTGACCACCGTCGTCCCGCCCTCCTGCACCACCACCAATCTGCTGGCGGTGGAGCACCTCACGCGCGCCGAGGACGGCGAGCGCTTGCACGCCCTGCTGTGGCGCGCGGGAGCCGACTGGCGGATGATCGCCAGCTCCGTGCTCGGCGGAGGCATCGGGGAACGGTCCTGGGTCCTCAACGCCCAGGTCGCGCACGGCTACCGACGCGTCGACCCGGACCGGCACCTCGCCGGCCTGGCCCGTGACGCCGGAGCGGACGGGCCGGGCGTGGGGCTGATGACGGCCGCGGACGTCCGGGCGTGCGGGCGTGCCCGGGACAGCGGGGTGGACGCCCTCGCCACCGTGGGGCTCGGGGTGCGGGGGTGGGCCGCTTCCCCGCAGGACGGCAGCGCGGCGCCCGCCGCGCCCGGCACGATCAACATCGTCGTCGCGCTGCCCGTGGCACTGAGCGACGCGGCCCTCGTCAACGCCGTGGCCACCGCCACCGAGGCCAAGGTGCAGGCTCTGCTCGACGCCGGTCACGACTGCTCGGGCACCCCCACCGATGCCGTCTGCGTCGCTGCCCGGGTCCCAGGTCCCGCCTCCGAGGTCCACGGCTTCGCCGGCCCTCGTTCGACCTGGGGCGCCCGCCTGGCACGCGCCGTACACCAGGCCGTGCTCGCCGGCGCCTCCCGTTCCTGACACACGTTCCCCGCGGCTGCCCTCCGCCCGTGCGCGGTTTCCCGCATGGTGCGGGCTGCTCGCACAGGCGCACTCGGAGCTGCTCGTGGAGGGCGGCGAAGTGGAACTCGACGGAGCGGACGCTTTGCGGGTCAGTGCCAGTAGGCGGGCGAAGACGATCCGGAGCCGTTCCAGGACATGATCAGCAGAACGATCAAGATCGCCAATGGGACGGCAACGAGCAGGGCGCACCCGATGGCACCGGGCAAATTCTTCCTGCGGAGGCGTTGATCGAGCAGCTTGGCTCCGGGGGTGTCGTTCCGCCAGTGCGGCTGGAGCTCCGCGGTACCGTCGGCGATCGCCCCGGCCACCCGGGCGACGTCCGCGGGGTGGTACGTGCGCCACTTCCTCTCGCCCCAAGTGGAGTGCGACACATGGAGGTTGTTGCGGACTTCCATTGGCGTTCGCGGCGGCGTACAGGCAGGTCGGCCGGGCTCGGGCCAGCCGACGTGTCCCGGTCCGGCTGCTGTCACAGGCGCACCTGCTCTCGGCTCGCAAGCAGCCTCTCCCCGCTCCAGCCGGACAGGCAACACCTCCTTCTCCTGACCGGCTTGGCCCCGGCTTGGCTCCTCGTGCTGCCGACATCGACTGGGCGTCCAGGAGTAGCCACCAGTGGGTCATCGAGCGCGGGACCCACGTGGGCGGGTGTCCCCGCGATCGCAAAGCCAGGCACGAAGAGGGAGGCCAATGCCTGCCATAGCGCCGTGCGTGGTTGGTTCAGCTGGTTGCGGCGTCAAGCGTGGTGCGATCTTGAGTCCCGTACAGGCCAACGACCGCGACGGTCTTGCCGGGATTGGCCTCTGCGGCGACGAGCGTGCCGTCGGCGTGGGGGATGCCTCGACGAAGACCGACTCAAGCGTCTCGCCGGCTGGGCGGTCGGCTCCAGTCAGCCCGGCCGGCCCCGGTACGACCGCCCTCACCGGCCCCGCTGAACGGCGGCGCGCTTGCCCGCCGCCTGCATCCCCTGTGCAGGGTGGGGATGCAGTAAAGGGCGAGACGAGAGACGGCGGAGGAGAGATCGTGGACAGCACTGCACAGGCCGGTGATCCCCGATGGCGAAGTGGGCGCCCCGGCACGACGGCGGACGGCCCTCGGGGAGGCCCTGTTCTCACACATGGACGGAACCGGCGCCGCTGAGTGCAGGTCGGCTGATCCCGGACATGCCCGGCTCGTCCGTCCGGTGCCCGCGCCTGGCCCGGCGTCGCGGCGAGGAACACCGGCGGTGCTCTCTTCCTCGCCGGTTGCCCCAGGGCTTGTCCCACCCATCCACTCACACGGACAACCGACGGCGAGCGTGAACCACCGGTCAGCCCCTGGGCGAAGTGGCCGCTTCTCCGGCGGCTGTTGACCGCACCCCCCGGCCCGGATGCCGATTCGGGCCGCTCCGCCGGAGCCGGACCACTGCACGATGATTTGGTATCCCGCCGCGATCAACTCGCTTTCCCCGCCTCCTTCGTAGCCGGTTCAACGAACAGTGTGGACGCCGAGCTGCGGCCAGGTGCACAAGTTGGTCAGCTCCAATCCTTGGCGGGCGCTCCGAGGTGCAACGCACATACCGCAGTGAGACTCTGGTTATGAGGGCCCTCTCTTGGCGGTCCGGCTCGTTAGGCTTGGAGCCGCGAAACAGGCTGTTGAAACCAAGTCATCCGCAGGCCCCTTCGAGGCGTGCAACGGCGGGATCTGCACCCGACACCGATGTGGGATCGCTCCATCACGGGCGGGCGCGGCGGCCGGCAATCTCCGCTTGCTGGTAGGACGGTGGGAAGAATGGCTGCATTGATGATGCGCCGGACGGCGGTGGCGCTCGCCTCCTGCGCCGTCGCCGCAGGAGGCATGATGGCACCGACGGGGGTTGGTGATGCCGCTGCGCGAGGGTGCTACGTGGATGCCTATCCACCTGGTGGCGGCACCAACATCGGCGGATCTCCGAACAGGTACCAGTGGAGCAACTCTCCTTACATCGGCGCGCGATACAACCGGTGCAACGGGTACGTCTATGTCATCTACGGCGGGTACCGCGCCACGCACTACAACGTCCGCTGGGCCGCGCCGGGTGGTCCCTGGGAGCAGAGCGAGCTGTCCGCAAGCAAGGGATTGTGGAAGTGGCCTGCCCGCCACGGCGACTACAACCTCATGATCCAGGCGTGCAACCGCGGGACTTTCTCAGGTTCGAAGTGCACCGCCTGGTCTCCGCAGCTCTACCTCAACACTCGGTGAGAACTGAGAACTCCTGTTGGCTTCAGGCGTCACACGCGGACGAACGCGCGGGCGGGCGCTGAGGTCGCTGTTTCGACGACCCGGACGCCTGCCGCATGGCGCGCGGTGTCGGTCCTGTTCGGCGGGATCTGCACCGTTCCACGCCCGCGGCGTTCGCGCGCGGGTTCATCCACGGTCCCGTCGTGCGACTCCATCGCGTGCAGCTCGGTTCCTGACCGACAAGCCGTCCGGGGCGCCACGGCGCTCAGCTGTAATTGCGGACTTGGCGGTCTCGCAGACAGCCGAGTCGGGCGGCGGCGTCGCACGGTGAGGCGTGAAGCACTGTCACTCAGCCGAGTGTGATGATCTCTCGACATAAGCGGACGATTCAACGATAGCGATCTCGTGAATGTGGAGGTGTGACTATGTTCAGGCGACTTATGGCCTCGGCGATGGCGATTGCCGCCGGAATCGGCGGCGGCTTGATCGCGCCGTCTGCCGCAAGCGCCCAGGATCAAGGGCCCAACACCTGCAGAGAGGGATATGTCTGGCGGCTCGCGCGTGCCAGCGATCTCGTGTGCGTGACACCGCAGACACGTATCAACACCGCCAACGACAATGCTCTGGCCCCCGGCCGGACCCTCGCGAACGGCTACTGCGAGCAGGGCTATGTCTGGCGTGAGGCGTGGGGATCCGACGACCTCACCTGCGTGACCCCGCAGACCCGCGCGCGAGCGCGGTACGACAACCGTCAGGCCGACGACCGGCGGCTGGCGGTGCGGCTGTGGATCAATTCGGCGGACGGCAAGCTCAAAGTCAGCGGCAACCACTTCAACGTGAACGGCCCGGTCCGCATCGTGTTCTCCGGCGCGGTCAACAAGTCCTGGAAGGTCACGGCCACCAGGCACGCCGGGCACCCCGGCGGGAGCTTCGGCTTCGTCCCAGGCTTCACCGAACGGTGCGCACCCGGAAACCCGAACTCGCATGTCTACGCGGTCGATCTGACGTCGGGTCGCAGAACGGTCAGCGTCCCATTCGTCTACTGCGTCAGGATCGACTGAAGCCCGTTCGGGTGCACGGTACCTGCCGCGCCTCAGATCTGATCCGTTCCGCTACCGGGAATGAATCATGAGTGATTTCTGATCCTGGACGTCGGTGTTTCAACTTTCCCGTCACTGGGAGCACTTTCACCTAACAGCAGCCCTCAGTTGCGTGATATTGGGGCGGTGTACTGATGAACCGCTTTGCTCTTGCTCCGGCGAGTTACTGCCCCGAACGCATCTCTCGGTCTGGCTGCGGCTGTGAGCCGCGGTAGGAGGCTGAGGCGCCGCCAAGCCAGAGCAGCGCCAGGGTGTCGTCGGCGTTCGTCGCGGAAGCATGCCCAGCGCTCCTCCAGCTGCGCCCCGAACCTGTTCCTTCTCAGATGCCATGGTGGCGGTTCACTGCTGCCGCTTCGGCAGCGCGGCCTCGGCTTCGCAGCTGCGAGAAATAGGCCGGGCGCCTGACTTCGCCCGACAGGCAGTCCGACATCGAGGAAAGGGGACGCGCGGCTCACGGATGGCGCGGCCCGACGGGTGGTGGAAATATGGAGGTGGTGTATACGCCGCTCCACGCTCTCGCGAGGAGGGATGGTCATGGCCAAGCGTCTGGTCGTCTGCTGTGACGGCACATGGAACTACGCCGACCAGCCAAGCAAGACGAATGTTGCCAAGGTCGCTTTGTCCGTGCGCCAGGGGTCCGCTGCCGGGAAGGACCAGCGGGTCTACTATCACGGCGGCGTCGGTACCGAGCGGTGGGAGCGGCTGCGAGGCGGGGCCTTCGGCGTGGGACTCTCGCGGAATGTCGCCGAGGCCTACCGGTTCCTCGTCGAGACGTACGAGCCCGATGACGACTTGTTCCTCTTCGGCTTCAGTCGGGGGGCGTTCACGGCCCGCAGCCTTGCGGGACTGGTGCGCAACTGCGGCATCCTGCGGCGCGAACACGCCGACCGCGCGCAGGCGGCGTGGTCCCTCTACCGTGACCGCAACGAGCATCCGAGCGGCGCGGCATCCACGTTGTTCCGCCGTTCGTACGCCCGCGAGACGGGGATCCGCTTCATCGGGGTGTGGGACACCGTGGGCGCGCTGGGCATACCTATGCCGAATGCCGCTGCGCTGCAGTGGGCGGTGAACGGGTTCAACCATCGCTGGGCATTCCACGACACCGAGCTGAGCAGCTGGGTCAAGGGGGCCTTTCACGCAATGGCCATCGACGAGAAGCGTTCGGCGTTCCGGCCGGCGCTGTGGCACCAGCAGCCCGAGGCCGCCCGTCACGGGCAGGAGTTGAAGCAGGTCTGGTTCGCCGGGGTGCACTGTGATGTCGGTGGTGGGTACATGGAGGCTGGGCTGTCCGACATCGCCTTGTTGTGGATGATGCACCAGGCCCGGCGCTACGGGCTGGAGTTCGACGACGAGCAGCTCAGGGCGGCGAGGTCGCAGGAGATGAGTCCGCAGAACGGTGTGGGCTTCCGGGTGGAGCCGGACGGTTCGGGCCAGCTACACGAGTCGCGTACGCGCATGTACCGGCTGGCCAAGGCCTACCACCGGCCGCTGGGCAGCGCGATGAACGACAGGTACGAGCCGGACGGGAACGAGTTCCTGGCCGTCCCGGCCAAGGAACGCTACGAGCGCGACGCCGGATACCGGCCGCCGGAGCTCAGGCGGTATCTCACTGACCAGAATGACCAAGAAGAGGCCCGGCTGGAGACAGTCCCGCTGTCGGACCTCGCGGCCGGCCTGCCGACGATGCCGCCGGCCGCGTCCGCGCCGGCGGCCGGCCACGTCGGCCGGTGAGGCGCGCAGTCCCAGAAAACTACATGGCCCAACAAAGCCTCTGCACCTGCCGGTGGGTGATCAGGCAGACGGCAAGTCCGAGGTAGGCGTCGTGGATGTCGTCGCGGCGTTCCCAGCGGATCCGTAAGCGGCGGAAGCCACGCAACCACGAGATCGTCCGGTCAACGACCCAGCGGAAGGTGCCCAGTTCGGGTCCCGCGCAGCTGGCCACGCTCGGCGATCACCGGGCGCTACCCGGGCTGCCGCAAGAGCCGTCGGTAGTTGTCGTGCCGTTAGCCGCGGTCCGCGAAGAACATGTCGGGCCGCCTGCGCGGCCGGCCGACGACTCCCGCAACCGGCGGGATTTTACCTGGCACGAGCGGGAGTTGGGTGACGTCGTTGCGGCTTCCGCCGGCAGAGACACCGCGAGCGGGGTGTCTCTGGCCGTCGGTGATGATGTGGTGCTGCTGCCCGGGCGCGCGGTCGACCGGGCTGGGTCCGCTTTGGGCCCGTTGTTGAAGCTAGTCAGTCCCCATCCACCAGGAATCCCTTGGCGTGCAGAGCTTCCACCATCGCGGCATGCGTGTCCTGTCCCCACTGCCCGTCCGCCGCCAGCCCTTGATCCTGCTGGAAGGCGCTCACCGCAGCCTGGGTGCGCGGGCCGTCGATGCCGTCGATGGGGCCAGGGTCGTAGCCGAGCGCGGTCAGGGCTTCCTGGATACCGCGGACGTTTGCCAGATGGAAGGCCCTGGGGCGGCCGGCGCCGCCGGGCGTCGGCGGTGAGCCGTCCTGCGGGAAGGTCACCGAGGCCACCGTGTCCGTGCCGGTGATGCCCAGGAAGAACTCGTGGAGGTCGACCCCCTGGTACTGGCCGGCCGGCGCGCCGCCGATGATCTCGACGAGGGCCCAGTGGAGGTGGGTTGTGGTCGGGCCGCTGCGGCAGACGGTGCCCAGCGGATCGCCTCTGGCGACCGAGGAGCCGGCGGTGATCGCGGGCGGTACATCGGCGATGTGGGTGTAGTAGACGCCCAGCATGTCGTTGGGGGCCCGCATGAAGAGCTGGGCGCCATACACCCTGGGTGTATCGGCGGCCGGGTCGTGCGGGTTGTACCGGGTGACGTGCGCGTCGAAGGCCGCGCGGACCAGGGTGCCTTCGGCGGCGCCGAAGTCCATGCCGTACTGCTCGTACCAGTGCGGTGGCTGGTGACCGCCGACGTTAGGTCCGCCGAGGTCGGTGGCGCCGGTTCCCGGCTGGAACGGGCCGGACATGTCGAGGGTGAACGCGGTCATGATGCCCTACTCTCCGTCTGTTCGCCGGAAGATCTGTCCCTTCTCCCATCTCTTCGCTGTCGGCGCTCAGGTCAGGCGCCAGACACGATGAAGCCGTGTGCGGAAAGCTGGGAGGCGAGCGCGGACAGGGTGTCGGGGTCGTCGAACGCCCCGTTTCCGTCCAGGCCGTTGGCCGTCTGGAACTCCTTGACCTTGCCCTGGGTGAGCGGGCCGTTAACGCCGTCCTGGGTCAGCGGTGTGAGGTGCAGGGCGAGAAGGGCTCCCTGGACGCCGAACACGTCCGACAGGTCCAGCACAATCTGCTCCAGCGGCAAGCCTTGGGATTCCGCGTCGAGGGCGAGCAGGAAGTGCGCCCGGTCCAGTTTGTTGCGGATCCTGATCGTGCCGACGTCCGGGGTGAAGTGGCATTCGTCCGCCGCGCCCGCCCAGTTCCGCATTTTCACGTGCCCCTGGAACTTCGGGAATCTGAACTTCGGACCCATCGCCCAGCACATGCTCAGTGCGGCGAGTTGGGCGTTGGCCGGCCAGGAGTCGAAGTCACCGAAGCCGTCACGGCCGATGAGCACTCCCGCCATCTCGTCGAGCTTGTCGAACACATGTCGGTCGATTTCGTCGTCGTCCACATGCAGGCGGGTCAGGGGCGGTCGGAAGCTGTTGTGGCCGAAGGGAGCCAGTTCGAGGTGGGACTTCACGGTGTCCCAATCCTGGGCGACCTCTTCGGCTGCCGCCTCCGTGTCCACGTCGTTGACGAGCCAACGAAGTCTGTTCGCGGCGGCCAGTGAATCGGCCCGCTCCTGGGCGGTGGGCGCGGAATTGTCCCGTGCCGTCTCGTCGATCTTGTTTCCTATGCCGGTGCTCACATAGCCTTTCACGTCCAGGTACATGAAGTTGACGCGTCCTTCCAGCGGGTCGTTGAAGGTGATCCAGTAGTCGCGGACGCTCTGGTGCATGGTGCTGCCTTCCTTCTTCCGGCTCCGGCTCGCTCGGGCAGCATCCGGGCGAACCGGGGCGAGGGTGCGACGCCGAGTTCCTCCTCCAACAGGCGGCGGAACTTGTCGTAATGGCGCACCGCCTCGCCGACGTTGCCCTCCGCGAGGTGGGCTGACACGACCGCCCGGTGCGCGCTCTCCCGCAGCGGTTCCGCCCGCACGCTGGCCCAGCCCGCCTCGATCGCGAGGGCCGGTCTGCCCTGCCTTGTCAGGGCCTCGGCCAGCTCGTCGAGCGCGTGCAGGCGCAGCTGCCGCAGATGCTCACGCTCCAGCAGTACCCAGTCCTCGTCCCAGCCGGGCAGCAGGTCCTCGACGGTCAGCAAGTCCAGCGACGAGAGGGCGTACGGCGCAGGGTCGTTGCCCTGTACGACACCGAGCGCTGTCCGGGTGAGGGCGTGGACGTCCACCCGCAGGGCGGGGGTGACCCGCAGGACGTCGCCGCAACAGCTGACCAGCGGCGGTTCGGCGCGAGGCAGCTTCCACAGAGTGGTGCGCAGGCTGCCCCTGGCGTGGCCTTCGGTGACGTCGGGCCACAACGTGCCGGCGAGGACCGTACGGCACACCTTCCCCCGCAGTCCCATGAAGGCCAGGAGCCGCTGGGCGTTGCCCGAGAGGTCGACATGCTCGGTGCCCAGTTCCAGGCGGAATTGGCCGAGAAGCCTCAGCCGAAGACAGGACGCCACATTGATCGCCTCGCGCGCACAGTTTCGCGTGGGCGCGCCTCGCGCGGACCTCTGCCGCATCGAGGGCGCACGGTCGCGTCCACCGTCTCGACCGCGACCCTGGGAACGTCGCACGGATCGACGACGCGTACCGCTTTCTCATTTTCAGACTCCTGCTCACCCCCTGCAACCGGGCCCGGAGGGACTGTCATTGACGACGGGGTGACGCCGCGCTGACGTCGCGCTGACGCCGCGTCCGTAGCGTCGGACGCGGCGCAGGAGAGGCGAGTGCGGGGGATGACCAGCAGCCGGGCCCCAGGACCGAGCAGGAGGACGCCATGACAGCGACGGCGACCATCGAGGAGTTCATCTGCGTGCGGCCGGCGACGTCGACCGACTTCGACCTCGGGGCGGTGATCAACACTTTGCTTGCCCCGGTCTACGAGTTGCCGGGTGCCCAGCTCATCGACCGGCTCACCGGGAACGTCGACATCGGCCGGCTCATCAGTGACGCCGCGAACGAGGCACCGGACGACCTGTATGCCACGACCACCGACTCGCCCGGTATGGACAACAGGGTGTGGCCGCCGGGCGACCCGTTCGAGGCCGCTGCGGGAGCGCGGATCCCCGTCGGACTCGCCTTGCCCGTGGAGGGCGCCACCACGGTCTTCCTGTGGGAGAAGGACAGCAGCCCCTTTGCCAACGACGACAGGCTGGGCTCCGTCACCATCGACGAGAGTGAGCAGGGACAGGGCGACCTGTCGAAGATCGCTTTCTCCGAGGAGGAGAAGTCCTGCTACTACGTCTCCTACCACGTGGACTGAGGGGAGCGGTCCCATGCCGTGCGGGACCGGGGGTACTGCGGCGAGTACCACGCGGTGTTCCGTGACGGAGATCCGGAGAAGGGCGCCTTCCCCAGCAGTGTTCCCCCTGGACGGCCTGCGGGCCGGACGGTTCTGACCGTGAGGTGAGTGATGGGCGGCATCTTCGGACTCGATCTGGAACGGCTGGCCGACGACCGGCTCCCGGCGACGGTGGAGATCGACTCCCCGCTGCCCCCGGTGCGGCTGCGGGGCAGGCTGGAGCGCCAGCAGTTCCGCTCGTTCTCGGGCGTGCTGAGCGCGACCGTGCCCGCCACGACGGTGACCGCCTTCGGGCAGCTGGATCTGGCGGCGCCGGGCGGTCCGGCGTTCGTCGCGCTGCTCGGGGCCACCTTTCCCGAGCCGGGCATCCAGCTGGGCCTCGGCTTCGCACTGAGCGGCGTCGGCGGTGTCGTGGGCGTCAACAAGGCGGTGAACCGGGACGCCCTGATCGCCGCCATCGCCGACGGCACCGCCGGGGAACTGCTGTTTCCACCCGACCCGGTGGCGGCGGCGAAACGGGTCGTCCCCCGGCTGCCGGCCCTGTTCCCGACCGTGCCGGGGCGCACCGTCGTCGGGCCGATGTTCGAGATCTCGTGGGGCGGCCGCATGGTCTCCCTGTCGGCGGCCGTCGTGGCCGAGGTCCCCGACCCGGTACGGCTGTCCCTGCTCGGCATCCTGCGGGTCGCGGTGCCGGATCCGGAGGTGCCGCTGATCCAGCTCAAGGCCACCTTCGCCGGACAGTACGACAGCGCAGAGCCCAGCGCGTTCCTGATGGCGAGCCTGAGCGGTTCGCACATGGCCGGGGTGCCGCTCGACGGGGACGTGCTGATGCTGAGCCGGGGCGGACCCGATCCGACATTCGTGCTCAGCGCGGGCGGTTTCCACCCGGCCTTCGCGGTCCCGCGGGGTGTGCCGGCGCTGCGCCGGCTGTCGATGAACCTCTCCCCGGTGCCGTGGATCCAATTGCGCTGCCAGGCGTACTTCGCGGTCACCACCAACACCCTGCAGTTCGGTGCCCAGCTCTCTTTGGTCGCGGAGATCGCCGGCTGCGGGCTGCGCGGCCAGTTCGGGCTCGACGTCCTGGTCCACCGTGAGCCGAGCCTGTCGTTCAGCGCGCGGATGCGGGGCTCGCTGTCGGTGGAGGTGTTCGGCGAGTCCCTGGTGGGCGTCGCCTTCGACCTCACCCTGGAAGGGCCCGCCCCCTGGCACGCGGTCGGGCGCGGCAGCATCGACCTGTTCCTGTTCAGCGCCTCCTTCGACTTCGACGAACGCTGGGGCAACCCGCCTCCCGCCCTGCCGGCCCCGCCCGCGGACCTGCGGCGCAGGCTGGAAGAGGCCTTCGCCCGCCCGGAGGCGTGGAGCGCGCTGCCCCCTGTGGGCGGCGACCGGATTCCGGTGCTGCTGTCCCCCGCCGCCAACCGGCAGATCGGCGAGGGGCGCCGCGTCCACCCGCATGGCGGCGTCGTCGCACAGCAGCGCGTCCTGCCCTTCGGGGTGGACATCGAGCGCCTGGGACCCTCGCTCGTCGAACCGGCCGAGCAGTGGGACATCGCCTCGGCCTCGCTGGGCGGCGAGGAGGCCGACGCGGGAGCGACCACGGACAACTTCGCCCTCGGCCAGTTCCGCAGGCTCACCGACGACGAGCAGTTGGCCGCGCCCGCGTACGACAGGTACCGGTCGGGTGTCCGCTTCGTCGCCGACACCTGTGAGCCGGACGAGGACGCGTTCATCACGGCCTCGCTCGACTGGGAGACGAAGGTCGTGCCCGACCCGAACCCGACGCGGGTGCTCGACCTTCTGAGGTTCCTGGGGCTGGAGGCGCTCGTACGTGCCGAGAGGATCGCGGCCGGCGTCTCCCTGCGGGACCCGATCTGGTGGCCGGCCGAGGTGAGACTGCTCGTGTCCCACGAGCCGCCCGTCGTGGCCGCGTCGACCTGGTCGATGACCGCGGCCTCCCTGCCGGCCTCGCCGTCGGCGACGAACGGGGAGCTGCGCCTGCTGTACGCCGGTCTGGCCGGGGTGCGGCCGGTCGAGGCCTGGGAGGTGTGACCCCGATGTCCGAGGACCTGCAGTTCGCCCCGTACCTGCAGAGCCCTGTCGGCGGAGCGATCCGCAGCACGGCACCCAACGGGCCCGCGCTGTTGGATCCGGGGCTGACCCTGATCGGGCCGGGCGGTGAGATCCCGGTCAGGCCGCCCGGTGATGCGCTGCGGATGCTCGGCCCCGAGGCCGTCATCGGTATCGACGCCGGGCACGTCCTGCGGGTCGATCCGCCGGCCGGTATCCAGGACGCCGAGCCGAACTACCTGGCCTGCGTGGAGTTCGACGCGCCCCAACTGCCGTGGCTGTTCACGCCCGCCCGGCCCGCCGAGGGCATGCTGCGGCCCTGGCTGGTGCTGGTCGCCATCGAGACCGCCGGGCACCCGCTGCGGGGCGGCGGGCCACTGCCCTTCGTGGACGTCGACGCCACGGCCCTGCCGCCGCTGGACCAGTCGTGGCAGTGGGCCCACGTCCAGCGCCCCGCGGGCCAGTCGGGTCCGCTGATCTCACGGCTGCTGTGCCCACTGCACCTGAGATCGGACACCGGCTACACGGCCTGTGTCGTGCCGGCCTTCCAGGGCGGGGTCGCCGCGGGACTGTCCGGCGGTCTCACCGAGGTCGACCAGCACGGCGACGCCTGGCGCCAGGACCAGGGCGGCGTCCGGCTGCCGGTCTACTACAGCTGGCAGTTCCGCACCGGCGCCCCGGGCGACTTCGAGGAACTGGCCGCCGCGATCGTCCCGTTGTCCGCCGAGGAACGCGGCCCGCTGTCCGGCCGGACCGTCGACATCACCCAACCGTGGCTGCACGGCCCCCCGCTGGCCTGTGCCGAGCAGCCGCCCGGCGCCCGGCAGACCATCACCGTGCAGGGCGTGCTCCAGCTCGTCGACTCTCCCGCCGAACAGGCCGCCACCGCCCTCGCCGACTTCGCCTTCCGCGTCGCCCGGCACATCAGCCGGGGCACCGAGGACGCCGTCGCCCCGCCGCTGTACGGCGGCCGTCCCGTGGTACGCGACGAGGTCGAGGACGGTGAGTCCGGGTGGCTGGCCGAGCTCAACCTGAATCCGGAGAATCGGATCGCGGCCTCCCTCGGCGCGGGCTGGGTGCGCGAGAACCAGGAGTGGCTGATGGCCCGGGCCTGGGACCACGTCGGTGACGTCCGGGAGGCCAACCGGCTCCGCAGCCGTGCCGCCTTCTGCACCGCGGTCGCCGACTCCCTCTACCGGCGCAGCGTGCAGACCCTCAGCCCCGGCGAGACACTCGGGCTCGCCGCTGCGGTGGGCGACCGAGTTCGCACCGGGAGCGAACTGCCGCTGCGGACCGAGGTCGTGGTCAGCCCGGCCCCGGACGAGCTGGTCACCCCGGCTCTGCGGCGGCTGCTGCGGCGCCGGGGGCCGGTCGCCCGTCGCGCCGGCCTCGACGGGGAGTCCTACGTCCGGCGCACGCTCAGCGGCGAGCTGTTGCCGCCGCTGCCGATGGCAATGTTGACCCGGCCGGTGGAGGCCGGGCAGCTGGCGGGGGAGGACACGGTCGAGCTCAACGCCAAGGTGGGCACGGCCCTGCGGGCGACCGCGGCGGCGCGGGGCGCCCGGACGCTCAGGCTGCTGTCGGCCATGGCGCCGTCGGCGTGGGCCAACGGCTTCGACACCCAGGCAGGTGCGCTCACCGCGCTCGTGGCGCGCCCGGCGGAGGGCAGGGCGCCCGCCGAGGGGACGACGGGGCCGGCCGACGCGCTGCGGATGTTCCAGGCGCTGTCCGCACGGGAGCTGTCCGAGCCGGCCGGCGACCTGTCTCCCGCGTTCGCCGAGCAGTCGCCGGACGCCGTGATGACGTTGGCGGAGCCCGGCACCGCCCTGGCGCCGGACGCGTCCATGGCCGACGATCCGGGGGCGCACATCCTGCAGTTCGGGGTGCCCATCGACGCGCAGGGGATGCGCGAGCGCCTCGCCCAGGCCTTCGACCCCGGTCCTCTGCTGGCGGCCCGGCTCGACAGCACCGTCACCATCCTGTCCGAGGAGGCGCTCGCCGTGCCCGCCGCGCCCGGCGATCCGGTCATGACCGCCCCGGACTTCCCCGCGCCCATGGCTCTGGCGCTCCAGGACACCGCCGGCGACTGGTTCCTCCCGGGCTCCGGGACGATCCCCGACGACCGGGCCGTGCTGCTCCAGGCCAACGCGCCGTTCATCGCCTCGTTCATGGTCGGCGTCAACGACGAGATGAACGGCGAGATGCGCTGGCGCGAATACCCCACCGACCTGCGCGGCAGCCCCTTCACGCACTTCTGGCCGCGCCCCGACGGCGAGCCTGACGTGCCGCCCGTGCACGCCTGGGACCCCGACGGCACGCTCAGCGCCCAGCTCACCCTGGGCGCGGGCGAGCTGGACGTGCTGCTCATCCGAGGCCGGCTCGTGCGCCGGTACCCCCAGTTGGTCGTGGCCGCCGTCCCCGCCCAGTCCGTGGGCGCGGCCGACCTCGGGCAGAGCACCTGGGAGCATCCGAAGATGGTGCTCACCCTGGACGAGCGGACCTGCGCGTACGCGTTCGTGCTGCGCGGGGACATCCACGACTGGTGGTTCGTACTCGCCGAGAACAGCTACCGGATGCGGTTCGGCTTCGACAACCCGGTGCATCCGGCGCCGCCGTACCGGCACTGGTCGGACCTGAGCTGGCAGGTCCCGGAGGGCAGATTCGCCGACCTTTCGGGGATGCCCGCCGTGCCGGAAAAGGAACCCCGGCCGGACCGGTGGAACGCCGCCACCGTGGCCATGGTGAGTCTGCAGCGGCCTTTCCGGGTTGTCATGTCGGCCCGCGAACTGATCGGAGATCCACGGTGACCGTCAACCTGGAACTGGCCAAGGCCCGCCGGGCCGTCGCCGACGCCCGGATCGCGCTCGACTGGTCCCGCGCCGGACTCGCCATGTACAACAAGCGCATCGAGTCCGGGGAGAGTGGCCTGGAGGCCGAACATCTCGCCCAGGGGCAGGAGGCGGCCACCAACCAGACCCGCTACCAAGCCGCCCGCGACACCTACCACGAGCTGGCCTGCGAGGAGCCGGAACTGTGGTCGGCCGACAGCCACTCCGACCCGCTGCTGCTCCTGCCGCTGCGTCTGGAGACGGTGTACCACAACACCGGGGAGGCGGCGTTGGAGCTGTGGGTCCGCGCCTACCCGGACGACATCCACGTCGACTCCCACGAGCCGGCCCTGACCCCGGCCGAACGTGTCGCGGCGGAGGCGTACTGGTGCGAAGTCTGGGCGGCCGGCCCCAACGAAGAGCGCCGCAGGGCGGCCTGGGCGCAACTCGTCGCCACGATCGGTCCCGGCCGCGCCGCATGGGCGGTGAAGGCGCTTCGGCCCGGCCTGCAGGATCCGCCACGGACCGAGACCCCGCCCGGCGCGAGCGCGCCCTCACCGGCTCCCTGGGCGGTGGAACCGCAGAGCCGCGACGGCTGCTGGACGCGGTCGGCGCACACGTACGCTCTGCCCGAGCGGCTGGTGTTCTCCGGCTACGAGACGGTCGGGGACGGACAGATCGGGCTGCTCTGGCGCCAGGAGGGCGCGCCCATCCCCGAGGTGCTCGACGTCGGCCTCGGCCCGGACAGCCCGGTGCCGCCCGGCTGGCTCAGCGACTTCGAGGAGGCCGTGCGGGTCGGCATGGGTGTCAAGGTGCCCATCGAGGGCGAGATGCGCTCCGACTTCAGCCTGGTCACCGTCGCCGGGGTGCGCGGCGGGACCTCGGAGCACACCGCTGAACTCATCGGCACCCTGCTGGACGCCCACCGCTGCACCGACGGCTTGGCGGTGCTGCCCACCGGCACACCGACGAACAACACCGCGTCCACCAGGTCGGCCTGGCGCACCCGGATGCCGCCGCCCAGCCCGGAGAAGGCCGACGAGCAGCGCGCCGCCCTGGCCGCACTCGGTGACCTGGCACCGGGCAGCCCTCAGGCCGCCGCCCGCGCCGCCCGGGCCCTTGGACCCGCCGCCGGGCGCGTGCTGGCCGAGACCGCCGACGGGCTCGACGTGGACGACCACGACCTGCTGCGCCGGCTGCACGCCGCGTTCGGTGCCATGGCCGCCGCATCCACGAACTGGATGAACTACGACTCCGACACCCAGGTCGACCTGACCTTCCTCGTCCAGCACTTCGTCGAGCACGTGCGCGGCCGCGGGACGCTGCCCACGCTGCGGATCGGACGGCAGCCCTACGGCATCCTGCCGGTCACCTCCCTCGACCTGTGGCACGGCACCGAGGTCGACCTGCGGATCCTGGAACACCTGCAGAGTTTCCGCACCTTCGCCGAGTCCCAGGGCTGGCGTTCGCCGACCGTCGGCAGCGGTGACGCCGACGAGGTGATCAACGACCTGCTGCACCGCCTGCCCGCCTCCCGGCGGCTGCGCTTCGTCCAACAGGAGCCGGTCACAGCGCCGTTCCAGCCCGCGCCGGACACGCCGACCGGCACGATCCCGTACAAGAGCGGCTTCGCCTGGCAGCAGCCGCCCGACCCGGCGTTCCTGCCGCAGCCGCTGGAGTTCACCCTTACCGCCGAGCCCCCTCCGGAGGTGCAGGAGCTGCTCCGGGCCCACCCGCTGCGCACACTCCTGGGCGCCCTGCAGGAGTTCGCCCACCTGCAGTCCCTCCAGCAGGAGGTGCCGCCCGAGGTCACCCAGCGGCTGTTCGACCTGGGCCCCGCCTTCGAGGGAACCCGCAGCGGCAAGCTCGGGCTCTGGTACCACCTCGGCATCATGGCCCTCCACCTGTACTACTTCCGGCTCGACCAGCGGCTGCAGTCCGGCGGCTCCGTGGACCCCGTCATCGACCTGACGGATGGCCAGGTGAAGGTTCCGCCCGGCACGGTCCCCGCGTTCTTCGACTGGGCGGCCACCGCCATCGACCAGTTCGCCGTGGCCGAGGAGATGGCCGACGGCGACCTGCCCCGGCTGGAGCTTTTGCTGTGCGAGGTGCTGGACACGCAAAGCCACCGCCTGGACGCCTGGATGACCTCCGTCGCCTCCGCCCGACTGAACCGGCTGCGCCGCGACCGCCCCGACGGCACCCACCTCGGGGCGTACGGCTGGGTCACCGACCTGCGTCCCGTGGACTTCGGCGCGGAGTCCGTGCCGACCGACCCGGAGGACGACGAGGACCCGGAGATCGTAGGAAACCCGGAAGACAACCCCCAGGTTCCGACCGACGACGAGACTCCGGCCGAGCCCGCCGAGGAAACGATCAAGGAGACTCACGACGGCTATCTCGTGGCTCCCTCCATGCACCACGCCACCACCGCCGCCGTGCTGCGCTCCGGGTGGCTCAGCCACACCGACGCAGAGGCCTTCCGCGTCGACCTCCGGGCGCGCCGGGTGCGCCAGGCCCTCGCCGTGGTGGACGGCGTCCGCTCCGGCCAGACCCTGGGCGCCCTGCTGGGCTACCGGCTGGAACGCGCCCTGCACGACGCCCACCTGGACGGACTGATCGCCCCCTTCCGCGCCGCCTATCCCACCCCGCACCTCGCCGAGCCTGACGCGCCGGGCGCGCAGGAGGCCCGTACCGCGACGGCCGCCCGCGACGTCGTCGACGGCCGGGCGCTGGTGGCCGACTACACGGCCCACGGCCGTCAGCTCCAGGACCTCGACTCGCTCACCGAGGTGCTCACCGACGAGAGCCGGCCGCTGCTGGACCGGGCCGGTCCGCTCGTGAACGACCTGGAGGCCACCGTGGACGCGGTCGGCGACCTGTTGCTCGCCGAAAGCGTGCACCAGCTCGTCGCGGGCCATCCGCTGCGGGCCGGTGTGGCCGCCGACGGCATCGCGCGCGGTGACACGCTGCCCGAGGAGTTCGAGGTCCTGCGCACCCCCCGCGCGGCCGTCGCGCTCACCCACCGGCTCGGTCTGCTGGCCCCCTCCGTCGGCACGAACGGCTGGACGGCCGCCCGGCCCCTCGCCGCGCTGGAACCCGCCCTGGAGCGCTGGTGCCAGACACGGCTCGGTGACGCCACCGGCTGGGCGTTCGCCTTCGGTGACCCGGCCGCGCCCGCCCAGGTATCCCTCGCCGATCTCGGGGTCTGCGCGCTGGACGTCGTCCTGGGCGCGGGGTTGTTCCAGGACGGCGCCGACCGCCAGCCCGACGCCGTGACCGGAGCCGAGAGCGTGCTGGCGCACCGGCTGCTGCGCCGTGTCCCGGCGGGAGCACGGGTCACCGACACCGGGGCCGCCCGGTTCGGCGAACTGCAGCTGCTGTGCCGGTCGCTGGCCGGTGTCCTGGCCAGCGCCCGGCCACTGCTCGTCACCGACCTCGACCCCGGCGCGGGCGACGACTGGTCGGCCGCCGACCTGCCGGAACTGGCAGCCCGCGTCACGGCCTGGCACCGGACGGTGACCCTCGCTCTCGCCGCACTGCGCGAGCAGGTGGCGGCGTTGCCGGGCACCGTCGACGAGGTCGTCCGGGTTTTGGAGACTCTCACCGACCTGGGGATGTCCGGCGCATGGCCGTCGGCCCGGGAGGGCGCCGATCGGGTGGAGTCGCTGCGCGAGCAGGCCCTCGCGGTGCTGAACCGCTTCGAGGCCGGGCTGCTTCCCTCCCTGCCGGGGCCGCCACCGCAGGATCCGTCGGCGGTGCTGGAGTGGGTGACCAGGCTGCGCGCGACGCTCACTTCGGTGCTCGGCTGGACCCTGCCCGTCCTGCCCGTCCTTCACCTGGGCGGCAGCGCCGCGGAGAGCGCGCTGACCGGGCCCGCCCCGCAGGAGGCCGACGAGGACACGGTCGCGGACTGGCTGCTGGAGATGGAACGCCTCCGGCCCCAGACACGGGCCTTCGGTGACGCGCTGACGGCCGCCGAGACGCTGGCCGGCACGGCCCCCTGCACCACCGTCGTGGCCCAGCTCCCCGCCGGGCAGCCCTGGATCGCCCGCGGCCGGGCGCCCGTGGCGTCGCGCAGTCATCCCTTCCCGCACCACTGCGCGGTGCTGCGCGCCGACGGTGCGCCCGACGCCGGGAGGACCGCCGGACTGCTCGTGGACTCCTGGACCGAGTCCGTGCCCGAGCCCGGCGTGGGCGAGCACCCGCCGGAGGAACTGGGCGGGCTCGCCTTCCACTACAACCAGCCCGACGCCCGCGCCCCGCAGGCTCTGCTCCTGGCGCTGCCGCCCGACCGCACACGCGGCTGGCGGATGGAGGACGTCCACGCCGTGGTCGAGGAGACCTTCGCGCTCACCCGGCTGCGCGGCATGGACCTCACCGACTTCTTCGAGCTGCGCGGCCTGCTGCCCATGCAGTGGACGATGCCGGCACACGGATGGGGACCGCTATGACCATGTTCCGGTATGAACCCGTCCCACGTGACACCGGCATGGACGAGGCACTCGCCGCCCGGACCGCCGACGCCGCCTGGTTCCTCGCCCGGCAGTACGCGTTCGGAGAGTTCCGGGGCGACGACGCCGCCTCCCCCGTCACGGTCTCCCTCGCCCAGGAGGCCCACCGGCTGGACGGCTGGCGCACCCGCGCCGACGCCGACTGGCAGCCCTACGAGCCGGACTCGATGGTCCTGGAGGCCCTCGTCGAACGAGAACCCGGCAACGGCCTCGACGCCCGGCTGGCGATGGCCGGCGCGATGCGCTGGCGGCGCGCGCTGACCGCCGCCGGACTCGTCGCCCTGCTGCCTGCCTTCGCCCGGGTCTGCCCCTTCGCCACCGACGGTCCGCTGGCCCCCACCGGCCTGTCCGCCGCCGTGCGCGACCGGCTCCCCGACCCGGTCGCCCTCGCACCCTGGCTGGCCCGGATCGCCGAACGCGACCAGACGGCCGCCAAGGAATTCGACGCGCCCGACACCGACGCCGCGCGCGATGCCTTGGCGAACGCGGCCGTCACCTGGCTGTCCTGGTGGCACGCGCACGTCCCGGACGCCACGCCGCCCCAGCCCGCGAAGCCGCCCGAGGCATGGAACCCCGCACGCCTGGAGTACGCCTTCGAGGCACGCGCCTCCAGCCTGCCCGGGCTCGTACTCAACGCCGGGGAATACCACGGCGGTCACCTCGACTGGTGGGCCGTGGACGCCACCCCGGACGCCCAACTGCCGGTCGACGCATCCGCGGTGACGCGCGAGCAGCGCACGATCGTCCCCACCCCGGCGGTGTACGGCGGCATGCCCGTGTCCCGGTTCTGGGAGATGGAGGACGCCCGCATCGACTTCGGCTCCGTCGACGCCTCCCCCGCCGACCTGGGCCGGCTGATGCTCATCGCCTTCGCCACGGTCTACGGCAACGACTGGTTCTGTGTGCCGCTGCCGCTCGTCGTCGGCTCCCTGAGCAGGGTCGTGGACTGCTCCGTCCACGACGTCTTCGGTGGCGAGACGACCCTCGGTCACGCCACCGCCCGCGACGACGCCGGCTGGAACCTCTTCGGACTGGGCGACCGCTCCAACGGCATCCCTCCGGCCGAGGGCATGGCGATGCCGCCCTCGCCCTGGATCTACCGGCCGGCGTCCCTGCCGGACGCTCTGGCCGGCCCCGCTGTCGAATCGGTCCTCCTGCTCCGTGACGAACAGGCCAACCTGGCCTGGGCCGTCGAGGAAACGGTCGCCGACCGCGCCGGGGAGCGGGTCGACCGCTACTCGCGCTGGATCGCCGCCACACCGCCCACCGCGCCGGCCCCGGGTGCCGCGGAGCCGCCTGCCGAGGCCGCCCCGCGCTACCTGCTGGCCACCGACGTACCCGCCCACTGGTACCCCTTGGTGCCGCAGACCCTCGCCGACGAGGAGTCCATCCGCTTCCGTCTGGCCCGTCTGGACCGCGACGACGCCTCGCTCGAGGCTCCGCTGGGCCGGCTCCTCGCCGAGACGGCCGGCCTCTACGAGGAGGAGGTGCCGCGCTCCGGCATCCGTGTCGAGCGCAATCGGCAGTTCACCCGGTGGCAGGACGGTTCGGCACACGCGTGGACCACCCGCCGCAAGGTGAGCGGGACCGGAGGCGGGTCGAGCGGGCTGCGGTTCGACGTGCTGAAGCAGGACTGACCTGGGACCGGCATGGGCCCCGCCGTGCGGGCGGGGCCCATGCCGGTCTCAGGTGTTCTCAGCTGTTCTCAGGAGTCCTCGAACAGCAGATCCTCGGGCGGGCGGGTCATCCGCACAATCTCGCCGTTAGTGGTCTCCACGACCCGGTGCAGTCCCACGCAGCGCTCGCCCGTGGACAGGATGGAGAACCGGTCCCCCACTCCTGCCAGAAACGCGGGGAAGCAGGTAAGCGGCAGCGTTCCGAGGTTCAGGTAATCCACCAGGCGGCGGAACAGTTTGGGCAGGAGCACGGCGTCGTCCGTCAGCGAGGACAGGCCGCTCACCTTCACCCCGCTCAGGGTGACGTCACTCGGCCACAAACCCCGGCCCGCCGTCCGGGCCTGTTCTGCGGTGGTGGCCATCTCGGCGCGCAGGCTGGTGAACAGGCTGCGGTAGAACGTCGGGTAGGTCAGGCCCGCAGCGAGCATGTGGTGGTTGAGTGTCGTCCTCAGCACGACAGGGTCTACATCGATCTCCCGGCCGCTGTCCCCCGGCGGTGCGCCGCGGCCCGCAAGGGCGATGCACCGGCCGTGTACATCGGTGCCTCGGGTGAGGACGAAGCCGGGGACCGCGTCCGGGGCGGTGGCGATCACGTTCTCGCCCTCGCGCTCGACCTCGGTGAATCCCATCCAGCTCAGCAGCTCGTCACGCGCGGCGTGGGCGAACTGCAGGGGCTGGTGGACACGGTTGGCACCGTAGTGCGTCTCCAGTGCGTCAATCGCGTCCAGCCGCAGCTTCGCGCGTCCCGTGGCACTGTGCTCGACGGCGCGGCCGCGCCCGCCGCCCACGAGGTCCCATTCGGCCGGTTCGTCGGGGGTGAAGGCCACCGTGTCCCCGTCCGGCTGGGAGCCCTTGACTTCGTACATGCCTTTGATCAGAAGCATGGGCATGGCAACTCCTCAGGGTGGCCCCCTGCGTCCAATTATGCTGCCAAAGTCGGCATTTTGCACTTTATGAAAGGCAACGACCCTTCGCTGCGAAACCAGTTGAGCGTGCCTCGAGAGCAGCTCAGGCTCGGTGTGGGCCCGAAGGAGATTCCCGGGCCGTCGGCAAGGGCGAGGGCAAGGGCTGCGGAGGTGGTTTATGAAAGGCAACGACCCTTCGCTGCGAAACCAGTTGAGCGTGCCTCGAGAGCAGCTCAGGCTCGGTGTGGGCCCGAAGGAGATTCCCGGGCCGTCGGCAAGGGCGAGGGCAAGGGCTGCGGAGGTGGTTTCGGGATGCGCGGAACCCCACCCCAACCTGACTGCCTGCCACCACCTTCAAGTGGCACTCACGCAGGCTTGATCACCCATGACGACACTGGTATGAGCGGATGGCACGGAGTGTGACTGACAGCTCTCACTGGCTCTAACAAAAGCTGTTGATCATGTGCCTGTCGGCTGGCTGGTTCGTTGGTGTGGTCGTGGGGAAGAGACAGTCGCGGCCGTGGATCGTCTCGGATGAACTGTGGGCGCTGATCGAGCCGTTGCTGCCGAAGCCAGGGCCCAAGCAGGTCGAGGGCCAACCGAGGGTGCCGGACCGGCAGGCGTTGTGCGGGATCCTGTACGTGCTGCATACCGGCATCCAATGGGAGTACCTGCCGCAGGAGCTGGGCTTCGGCTCCGGCATGACCTGCTGGCGGCGTCTGGCCGCCTGGAACGAGGCCGGCGTCTGGGACCAGCCGCATGCGCTCCTGCTGAAGAAGCTGCGGTCGAAGAATCAGCTCGACTAAGTACCGCCGACTCCTGCGCGAGCGAGGCATCCCCCCGGCGATCGCCGAACGAGGCCGGCCACACGGCACCGGCCTGGGCACCTTCCGCTGGGTCGTCGAACGCACCATCTCCTGGCTGCACGGCTTCCGCCGCTTACGCATCCGCTGGGAACGACGCGACGACGCCCACGAAGCCTTCCTCAGCCTCGCCACCTGCCTCATCACCCACCGACACGTCCAACGCCTTTGTTAGGGCTCTGAACAAGGCGACGCCCGGCTGGTGTTCCTCCCCTGACCGGGCTCTGTCGTGTGTCGGCTCGCTGCACATGAGTGGAGGCACGCTGATCCAGCGCGGCGCTGCTCCAGCGAGTACGTCTCGCGCCACCACCAGGAGCGACCACGATCTGTGCCCGGTGCCGGGTTCGAAGGATGCGCAGCAGCGGTGCTCCTGCGCAGGCGAGCACCACGCTTTCCAGGGCCCTTGCGTAGTCGGCATGTGCACGCCCACTACGCAGAGCCGGCAGGCGGCGCCGACGCGTGGTCTGCGCACCCGGTCAGTCGTGCGCCACCGGACACATCCACCAACCTCTTGGCGGCAGTCGGCGCGGGCCCGATCCTTTGGCATCTTCTGGTTTGTCGCCCTTGGCTCGCTGAAGTTCAGTTCCCCGTCTCTGCCACCTCCACAGCGCTGTTGGATTCCGGCGTGCCCGGTTACCCGTCGGGTCCGGTCATGAGCAGCTTTCGTTTGCTGGTTCATGAAGCGCATCGCTGCTGGAAAACGCCAGGCGGTCAGGCTTCGATGCCGACGCACCGCGCTCGGCCGGGGGATGCCCGTGACGGCCGGTCGGCGAGGGACGCGACAGGTCACGGGCGCGCGTACCCCGATATCGTCCGCGCGTCCCACGTACCGTGAAACCAACCCGCCGATCCCCGCCGCCACCCCCGCAATCACGACGACCCGTACTACCGGACCAACGGCCTTCCTCGACGTCACACCGCCGGAACAGGAGCACGTCCATGCGTCTCTACGCCCAGACCCCAGCACGCCGAAGTCGTCAGCTGATCGCCGATCTGACCGCCCTGCTCCTGATCGCGATCACGGTGACGTTCGCCCTGGTCGTCCGTGACGCGATCCTGACGCTGGCCGAGCCCGGACGCAAGGCCGAGAGCGCGGGCGACAGTCTTGCCTCCCATCTCGACGACGCCGGCGATGCGGCCTCCAAGGTCCCCTTCGTTGGTGACTCGTTGAAGAAGCCGCTCCAGTCCGCGGCCGAGGCCGGCAGCAGCCTCTCCGACGCCGGACAGTCGTTGCAGGACACCGTGGGCCACATCGCCACCCTCACGACGATCGCCCTGATCGCCCTCCCGACTGCCGTCATCCTCATGTTGTGGCTCGTCCCACGACTGCGGTGGATCCGGCGTAGCGCCACCACCCGTCACCTCCTCGACACCCCCGGTGGTGCCGACCTCCTCGCACTACGCGCCCTCACCGGACCACAACGGCCCCTGGCCGCGATCCCCACACCCCCGGGTGGCCTCGCCGACGCCTGGCGCCGCGGGGATCCGGACGTCATCGCCGCCCTGTCGACCCTGACGCTCCGACGCGCAGGTCTCCGGCCCTGACCCTGGGCGGGTCCCCCCATCCCCCGGTCAAGGAGGACGGGTGCTGGTCTCGGCGTCCGGAACGACATGCCTGCACACGCTGATGATCAGGCTGGCGAGGGCGTCTTTGCAGGCCGCGCGGTCTCTCCGAAACACTGCCGACGACCGTCCGGTGAAGATCATTCCCTTCCGTCTGTGACGGGTGTGGCGGGCGCGTGTTCTTCGTGCTCGTTGATGATGTCGAGGGCGGAGCCGAGCGAGTGTGTGCTGGTTGAGGCGGCCATACACGCCTGATCGTCGGCGAGACCGAATGCCGAGCGCAGTTCGAGGCCGAGCCCACCGCCTTCCGGTGGATCTTCTACCGTGAAGGCACCAGCGTGTGGATCCGCTTGCTGGAGCTGGCTCACGGTAGTGCCCACGACAAGAAGGGGACCGGATCTGGTTCACCCAGCAGGATATCGACGTCGTCGCCCGAGCAGTGATCCGCTGCTTCGACGAGGTCGTCAGCGAGTACGGCGAAAGCACATACCGCGGCAAGTGGGGTGAGCACTTCCCTCGCGCCGAGCTGGAAGCCCTCAGGACCGCGTGGCGCGAACACCGAGGCAACTCGGCAACATCCTCGGCACCATTGAACCCGTGAGGCTCCGGCAGCACCTCACACGAGTTCGCCGAAACAAGTGCGCTGTGGACGACGACTCGCTGGAGGCGATGGCGACGCTGTTCTTCTCCTCATGCTCCGCTAGAACCTGGAAAAGGAAGTAGGGCGCCACGGCGGTCGCGTGCCCTGTGGCCGAGCTCGTCGATGCACAGAAGGTCGACGCGGCCGCAGCGGGCGATGGTCTTGGTCAGCTGCCTTCTCGTCGGCGGCTTCGATGAGCTCGTTGCCGTGGCGAGTGAGATAGAGATAGCGGGCGGCAGTCCCGGTCATACGCGAGTTCTCCCAAGCAGTCGATCTTCCGGGCTCATGGAGGGACGCCGCCCCCCTGGACTGGTTCCACAAGGGAAGAGCACTTTCGCGGATCCCTCGGGCTGTTGGTCAGACAGGGACCGGCGATAAGTCCGCGGCGGTCAGGTGACGTGACGTACGACGTAGGCGGTACCCAGCCTCTCCGTCCCGTTGGAGTCGGCTCCGATCGCGAGACTCGGCCCGGCCGTGGTGATGTCGAACCTGCCCGTCACCGGCTGCGTGCAGTCGACACGCTTGGCTTTCTTGACGGTGCCGGAGACGGCCGTGAAGGTGACCGTGCCCTCCCCCACGCATGCCACCTCCACCCGCAGCGCGACGCCGGACTCCACGGTCTCGTCCACGTCCATGCCGGGTATGGCGAGAGAGCCGGACAAAACAAAGTCCGCGTCGTCAGAACCCAACTGCTCCGTCCTGCCGAGCAGGTCGCGAGCCTTTGTGTCCAACCACTCCCGATCGGAGCTGGCCGTCGTGCGCGCAGTGGGTACGGTGCGGGAGCTCGTCGCCTTCTGGGACCGAGGAGCTTTCGAAGTCGCGGCCGGGCCAGAACAGGCCATGATCAAGCCCGTGAGCAGCACGACGGCAGCCATAGCCTTGCCACGATGACGGTTCAAGCGGTCCACAACATCCCCCGGAACAAACTCAGAAGCCAGCACGCTGACAGAACTCGGTGATCATCCCCTGTGAACAACAACCACGCCACCCGCACATCCCGGACACCGGCACCAGATCGGTACCCGGATCGGCCACCTCAGAGGCGCCTCCCACCGTTCCCGCTTGGACACACCCTCCCGACCCCCGACTACATGTCGGTGGCGCCCGGCATGTTGGCAGGACCCCGCCGACGCTGGGGTCCACGGACAGGATCCTGCCGGCACTGTCACCCGCGTCCACGGACTGGATCGGCCGGCGTCAGCGGCTCGCTGGCAGTCGGCATGCTGGCCGGCTCCGCCGTCTATGCGGCAATCGGTGCGCAGGTGGGCCGGCGTACCTGGCTGGCACAGGCGCTGCCTGAGCCGGACGACAAACGCCGCCGTCGTCCCGCGCAGCACGCCCGCCCCGGCCACGCCCAGACCGCACCCCGTACCCCCGTACACCTCGCCCGGCCGAGCCGTTCACACGGCGCCGAGGAAGCCCGGGTCAACGCCGCCGAACTGAAGGCACGAGTCGCGGCTCAGGCTCAAGAGCTCCGCCGTGGGCACCGCACGCCGGCTGGTCGCCAGCACGTCCTGGCGGGCCTCGGCCGACCACAACGGCGGAAGGAACGACAGTCCTTGCCGCCCGTTCAGCGCCATGACCTCACTGCGCCAGCCGTCCCACCGCAGATCCCTGTAGAACTCCTCAAGCCCTCCGGAGAGGATCCAGGACAGCCAGGCCGAATGCCCGGCACCCAAGGCTGACCATGTAAGGGTGTCGGGGGCAAAGTAGACGACCTCGCCCGGCTCGCCGGGCCGACCGGCCTCACGGTAATTGACCCCGTTACAGGCGAAGACCCCGCCCAGCACATCGTGCCCGACCACGACCCCTGCCTCCGGACGCCAGGTTGGATCGAACACCGAGGGCATCGCGTTGACCTCGGCCAGACTGGGCAGACCCTCCGCGTCGGTGCCACGCGGACTGCCGAAGATCCGCAGCCATCCGCTGTCCACGAGCAGACCACCGCAGTTCAACACGATTCCGCCCAGGTGTGATCGGGCGGAGACCTGTAGTTGCCACAGGCCCGCACGGCCTACCTCAGCATCGCCAGGCAGCACCCTGACAGAAACGTCCGTACCGGACAGCACTTCAAGGAGAACGGGCCAGGCCGGATCGTCGACGTTGATTAGGTCATGGACCTCACGCATCCGCGCATCCTCGCACCACCACCGAAGTCCCATTCCGCCGGGTCACCCCGGCTTCCATCAACCAACGGGCAGCCGCAGGTACCAACGCCCGCCGGAACGCTGAGACCCATGGCCTGGCCGGTGGCACTCGGCCAGCTGCCGAACATCCACGTCAGGCGGAAGCAGCCCTGCAGCATCGGTAGTCGGGGATGGCGGACATTCAGCCGAACGTGTCAACCATGTCCAGAGCACAAAGGTTAGGCATCTCCCGAGACCTCACGCCTACGGAGCGCAGCGTTCGCCGAGCATGCCTCGTCCTCGGGATGGAACCGCAATACATATTCGATGCGAGGAAGCTAACAGGGCATCGCCCGCCTCTCCCCGCTCAAGCACCGCAACCTCAGCGTTGGGGCCGCTACAGCTTCACAGCCTCCACCCCGGCTGGCGGCGGCCTACGCCCACTTCGCGACCCGAACAGAGTCGAACTCGACGAGACGATGAGGGGTAGCGACAGCGGACTCCGGCAATATACGTGCGCTGACGAAGACGCACCACTCCAGCGCGTAGACGCCCATGAATCGTTTAGGCCGACGGCTTCCAACGCTTGACCTTGACCCAACGGCAGGGTTTCTACTGGCGGCATGCGAATCGGAGAGACCGCCGCGCTCGTGGGGCTCACCACCCGGGCGATCCGGCACTACCACCATGTCGGGCTGCTTCCGGAACCGGAGCGGCGCCCCAACGGCTACCGGGCCTACAGCGTCCGTGATGCTGTCCTGCTCGCCCGAGTGCGCAGGCTCACCGAACTCGGCCTCAGCCTCGATGAAGTGCGCGACGTCCTCGCCGACGATGCAGGGCGCGAACTGGCCGAGGTGTTGGAGGAACTCGACGCCGACCTGGCCCGCCAGGAAGCCGACATCCGCGAGCGCCGCGGCCGGCTCAGCGTCCTGCTCGCCGAGCCGCCCGACGTGACCGGGCCCGTCTCGCCCGCCCTCGCCGCACTGCTGGCACAGGCTCCCAGGACAGACTCGCCGAGCGCGGCCAAGGACCGCGAGTACCTCACGTTGATGGACGCCGACGGCTCCGGTGGCCAAGAGATTTTCGCGCTGCTCGGGACGCTGGTCGGCGATCCCGCGGTCATCGAACTGTATGAGCGTCTCGACGCGCTCGCCGAAGCCCCCACTGGCGATCCACGAATCGCGCCCCTGGCAGCTGACCTGATGGCTGCCGTCCCCGAGGAGTTGTTCGCCGCGATCCCCGAGGACGGGGTCGTCGTGACCGGGTTCAAGGAGGCGCTGCTCGCCGAGTACGCCCCCGCGCAAGCGGAAGTCGTGGGCCGGCTCATGGACGCGTTCGTGGAAAGGGGCCGGGGATGAGCGGCCGACCAAGGGGCGTTCGGGCGGCGCGGGTCGCGGTAGCCGCCGTGCTGCCGGGGGAACTGGCCCTGCCAATCTGCCTGGTGGTTGGGGTCCGGCCGCCCGGATGGGCGCTGGCGGGCGCCGAGGCGCTGGCGGGCGCGGTGCTGCTGCTGCTGGAAGCCTGGGTGCTGCGCTTGCTGTATGTCGCCGCGCGCGCCCGCGGCGCAGACCGCCGGGCGGCGCGGCGAGCTGCCGTACAGGAGGCGGTGCCAGCCTCAGTCCGCCGCCTGGTCCTCCACGAGCTGCGCGCCGTCGCCTCCCTGGGGCGGTGGGTACGGCGCGGCACGCACGGGGTGCGCCGCGGGGACGTCGCTGCCGCGTACACCGGGCCCCAGACCGCGATGATGTACGGGCTGCTCTTCGTGATGGTCATCGAGACGGTGGGCCTGGCCTTCCTCATCCCGTGGCCGGTAGTCCACCGAGTGATCCTGGTACTCGACCTGTACGGCGTCGTCCTCGTACTGGCCCTGCACGCCGCCTGCGTCACCCGGCCGCACGTCGTACGTCCCGACGGCTCTCTGCGGATCCGCTACGGAGCCCTCTTCGACCTCGCCATACCTGCGGACGCGGTCGCCTCGGTCCGCGTCGACCGGCGCTTTCCCGATGGCCGCCTGATCACCCTCTCCGAAGACGGGGTCCTCAACCTCATCGTGGGCAACCAGACCTCGGTGACCCTGGAGCTGAACCGGCCACTCCCCTTCACCCGCCCGCTCGGCGCAACGCACAAGGCCCACACCATCCGCTTCCACGCCGACAACCCACGCGCACTGGTCAACGCGCTCCGCCAGCCCGCCTGAGCACGCAAGTTGGTCCTCGCCGCGCCGTGGCGCCCCGCAAAGCGCTCCGATCGGTTGCATGTTCGACTTCTCGGCATTCTCTCGGCCTGCTCCGGGCGGCCGGCCCTGAGGAGATGGCCGCCGCACGCCACGCCGCAGTGGTGCTCGCCGGGACTGGCGGCCCGTACCTGGAGCACGGACTCGGGATGCCCGACAACTCGGTCATCGCCCGCCTGCGGGCGTTTCTGGAGGAGTCCGGCTTTCCCCTGATCTTGGCCCAGACGGTGCGTATGGCGATCAACCCGTCGCGCGTGGTGCAGGCGCTGTCCATGTGCCTCGCCCTCGAAATGGCCTCGCTCGCCATCTGGCTGGAGTCGGTGCTGGCCGAACAGGCCGGCACCGGACAGGGGCTGCTGCGGCTGCCCGGTGCCGAGGAAGGAGGACCGGAGGCATTTATGCAGGCATGGATCGGCTACCTCCACCAGCTCACCGACCGCGCACGCGGACGCCGCAGCGTCACCCCCGAGGACGCCGACGGGGCGCGGCCGTCCATGGAGCGCCGGGCGGACGCCGTGCCAGCCGGGAGCAGCAGTACGGAGCAGCAGTACGGAGCAGCAGCGCGTACACGCTGAAGATCAGGCTGGCGTAGATGCGAACTGGCTCAGCCAGCGGGCACGAAACGCGACGGAACTGGTCAGCGGCCTTCGTCGCCCAGGGCGCTGCTGCGGGCCCTGCGTAGATCCTGGTCGCTACTCGGATCGGGGGTTTCCCGGAGCCGGTCGAGGCGTGCGATGACCGGGCCCGCTGTGACGCCGTGCAGCACTACTGAGGCCAGTACAGTGAAGGTCACCACTGCCCACAGCTCCCGCTGGGGGACAGCAAAATCGTGCTGGCCCAAGGCGTAGGCAAGGTAGTACAGCGAGCCGATTCCGCGGACGCCGTATGTCGCGACGACCCAGCGTTCCCGGCTTCCCAAGGAGCTCCGCAGCAGTCCGGCCCAGCCCGACAGCGGCCGAATCACCAGCAGCACCACGCATGCGGTGGCCGCGCCCTGCCACGTAAGAGCCGACAGGCCGCCCAGCGCGATGAAGGCACCCAGAAAGAACAGCACGGCCGCAGTCAGCAGGCGCTCCACCTGTTCCATGAAGTCGTGCAGGACGTTGTGGTAGCCGTGTGCTCGCTCGGCGGCCCGGATGGCGCACGCGGTGACGAACACCGCCAGGAATCCATAACCCCCGGCGAGCTCCGTCACTCCGTAAGACAGGAAGGTGGCGCCCAGCGCGACAAAGCCCTCCCGGTGCTGAGACAGCCGCAGCACTCTTGAACGTGTCCAGAAGAGCAGCCAGCCCAGCAACCGCCCTACCAGCAGCCCGCTCAGTGCACCGACGATGCACTTGTACGCGAGCTCCTGCGCTGCCCACGGACCGATCCACTCAGTCGACCATCCGCTGCCCGCGGCGGCGGCGAGCCCCACCGCCGCGTACGTCAGTGGAAAGGCGAGTCCGTCGTTCAGGCCCGCCTCACTGGTGAGAGCGAACCGGACCTCGTCCTCATCGTGTTCGTCATCCGTGGGCTCGCCCACCCGCACTTCCGCGGCGAGCACCGGATCGGTGGGCGCCAGGACAGCCCCCAGCAGCACTGCGGCCGCCGGCGGCCAGTCCAGCAACCACCAGGCCACCAGCGCGGTGATCAGAAACGTCAACGGCATGGTGATACCCAGGACTCGCCACGTCGTGCCCCACCGTCGCCACCCAATAGGCCGGTTGAGCGCCAGCCCCGCGCCCATCAACGAGATGATCACCACCACCTCGCTGACATGCTCAGCGACCACCCGGTCATCCACCGGATCGATCGCAGGCAAGGGCAGCGGGAGCAGATACACGGCGATGCCGCACAGCAGGAAGACCAGTGGCAGTGACAGCGGTCGTCCAGCCAGGATTCGAGGTAGCACGGCAGCGAGCAACGCTCCGGCCCCCAGCCACGCGAAAACCGCATCCGCGCTCGTCACCAGTGCGACCCGCCCTTCTCCCCACCATGGATCACTGCTTTGCCTCGCTTGGCATCCCGGCCGAATACCCCACATCACGACAGTCATGGATGACAACGGGCGGCCAAACCGAAGCATTGGCCGGGGCCGGGCGGGCTCCTCACCGACACCCTGGCCGTCGCGTGGCCGAAACTCGATCCGTAGGACAGCAAGCGAACTGATCCGCGCCGCAAAGTCGCTCGCCACAACTCGCCGCGCCGACGTTGACGTTGACGCTGACGCTGACGCTGACGCTGACGCTGACGCTGACGCTGACGCTGACAAGCTAGTGTCCTGGTCAGGTGCGCCCCGGAGGTGCAATGCGCGAAGCGCGGGGCGGCCCCGATCAGTTGGCCGGCGTGTTGGGTGTCATCTCAGCTGCCTCGGTGAGGGCGCGTTGTCTGAGGTCACCGAACAGCTGCATCGTGACAGCAGCCAGGACGTCGTCTCCGCCGACAGTGCGCCCGTCCCCACGGCGGGTCGACAGGGCGAGGAGGGGGTCCTTGAGCAGCGGGGTCGGGGACGGCTCGCCCGGCATCACCAGAGTGACCGTTCCGAACCGCTTGGCCCCGCCCTCGCGGACAATCTTGGCCGCGTCCCTGGCCAGGGCCGTCAAAAACACACTCGCGATTCCGTCCAGGTCGCGGACCATCGCCGGGACCGCCCTCACCCCCCGGCTCCCCAGCAGCCTTCTCACCCCGGCCCCGAACCGGTGGGCGCCAGCCACACCACTGGGTGTACGCGCCCCGCGGCGCTCACGAAGAGACACCAGCGCACCATCGGCGTTGCGCATCTCGCCCATCAGGCCGTGAAAGGTCGGACTGTGCAGGTACCACGCCGATCCCACCTCCACCTCGACGTTTTGGTCGATCGCCGAGATGAGGTCCTTGGGCATCAGCCTCGTCCTGGCCTCCTCGGCCGCGGCACTTCTCGCGCCGTCGATGATCTGCGTCAGCACGGTCCGCGTCACCGACGCGGCGGCCCACGCGGCCGGCCGCGAGACGTGCAACGAGGTCACGTCCCGAAACACCACTTTGACGAGCTGAGGCTTGAACGGCAGGTCGGTCACACCGGAAGCGGTCTGCGCACCACTGCGCTCGGTGCGTGAGAGGTGTGTGGTCATCGAGGAATGTGCTTTCTGCTGTCGGAGGTGTCAGTGGCCCATGCCGCACCGGCTGGCGGGACCACAGAGTCTGCGGAGGACGCCGAGCCAGCACAGGGCCTGCCCCGCGGGACCACCGGCACACAAAGGTGCAGGCGGCCCCGCCCGGATCCCCGGATCCCCGGATCCCCGGCGACCAGGGTGCGGCAGGGGGTGCCGACCGGGCGATGCCTGTTGGTGCGACGCCGTGCCGGTCAGGCGACCTGGTACCTGCCGACTTCCAGGAAGTGGCGCAGTGCTTCGGGTGTGTTGTCGTCGAGGGCGGCGTTGGCTGCCGCGCGCAGGGCCGGGCTGATGGACGGGTCGGCGAGGATGCGGGCGATGGCGACACGGTCGTCCTCGGCCTGGGCGATGCGGTAGCCGGTCTCCAGCCAGGCGCGCATCGCGTCAGGGTCGTTGGCGTCCAGGAGAGCGTTGGCTTCTCGTATCACACGCCGGCCGCTGTCCGGGTCGGCGAGGATCCGGGCGATGGCCACCCGCAGGTCGTCGGCGTCCGGCTCGTCCGCAAAGGAGGACACCGCGAGTCTCGTCACCGTGCTCGGTGCCGCGGTGGCGGCGAAGGACGGGGTGGCGAGCAGGAGGGCCGGGGCGAGGATGCCCGCGGCGATGCCGGGCGCTACGCGATGCAGTCGCAAGGGAAATGCTCCTCTTCGTGGGCTACAGAGGTGAGTTGGTGACGCCTCGGGGCGTTCACTTCGGTCATGCTGCCACCTGGGTCTGACAGTGGCAGTCGCCCGCTGCGGTCGCAGGGCACCATCGCCGCGGAGGTGGCCGGTGTTCCATGGCGGCGCGCATTCGCAATGGCCGCGGCTGACGGCGCGCGCCACCCGTCAGCCAAGGTCCCCTCGTCAGGTTGCCTGCCAGCCCCCGGGGTGCGGCGGGCTTGTCAGGAGACCGCGGAGGGCTTTCCAAGGAGCCGCGGACCCGCATGGCGTCGATGCGGGTGAGGCGGACTCCGGGCAGGGACGTGAGCACATCCGCAAGCGGCGGTGCTGGAGCCGGACCACCGCCACTTCCCCGCTCCAGCCCGCCCTGCAGCCCTCACCAGGCCTGTTCGAGCCCGGGATGACTCCCGCGCACCCCGGGAAGGCCGGCAGGGGCGGCCCCTGGTGGGGACGGCGCGTGGACGGTGAGCCACACCGTCCTCACGCGGCCGCCGCCGGGGCGCCCATCCCGGCAGCGTCCGCCCCACCAAAGAACCATCCCCGCGCTCAGCACCCACGGACGACAAGACGCCGCACGCAACCGCACCACGCAGCCTCCTCCGCCCCCGCACGCAGGCAAGCCCCCGGGCAGGTACTGCTACACAACCACTCCCGTCTGAGTGCGGCATCAGTGCCACCGTGCGCAGGACCGATGCGAACCGTTCGCTTCGCTCCCGCAGGCGCGCACCGCGGTAACCGGGCCCGCCGTACACGGCCGTCGCGGACAGCATCGACTGCCCCGGCGCGCCGTCGCCCGGCGATCGGGTCACGTCCACCCGCCGGATGCGCCCGTCCTGGGAGGCCTCCAACCACAGACGGCCCCAGTCGGAGATCGTCCCGCTCGACCACGCCCAGTCATGGCCACGCCGACGCTCGATGTGCAGCACCACCCACGGCCCGCGCCAGTCCTTGGCCCCGAGGCACTTGCGGTCGCCAGGCCCCCCACTGCCCGCACCCACCGCGCTCGACACCGGCCATGGCCGTCAAAGCGGAGCTCAAAGCAGTACGTGCGGCCACGGTCGCCGCGAAGATCGAACGACGCATACGAGCCCAACGGACCGATGGCTGCGCCAGATCACGGGGCGCACGTGCTCATCACTCCTTCATACGAGTGGGAGCCCGGGCATATCTCAGCGCGGACCTGTGTCGCACGCACGCGGCCCGGGCCCCCTCCACATCACCAGCTCGGCGCCGCGATCGTTGCGAGGGGCCGAAGCCAGCAGCAAGTTAAAGGGCCAGCGATCGGCTGGGCAGCTCACCCGACTGCGGTCATGCCCCGCCCAGTCAGTCCTAATTATCGAACCAGACCACCAAACGGACGTTCTCTCCCCCGTGCCGCTTGGCGAGCACGGCCATCACCGACCAGACGTCACCCCAGTCCACCTCACGCACGACCTCACGCCGGGTGAGACGGGTCTCAAGTGAGGACGGCTGGGCAACTGACTCCGTGCTGCCCCAGTCAGCCTCTTCCAATTCCGCCCAGCTGATCCACGACGGACTGTGCGCGTCCTCAAGTTGCCGCTCAAAAGCCCGAGTTACAGCGCGTGAGGCGTCTCGCGGAAAGCCACGCTGCGCTGCAAGCGGTGGGAAGAATCCTCCACGGACACCGAAAAGACAGCCGAAAGCCGCATAGGACCGGCCGCTATAGACATGATCCAGAGCAACCGCTGGATGCCACCGGAAGAACAACTCATCGTCATCGGGCTCGGAGCTGTCGATGAAACTGCTCCTGACCTCGATGTATCCATGGATATCCGTGCCCATGAAGCCGATCATGGCAGCCGTGCCAGGCCACTGACCAGCAGATATTGTGGCTGAAGGCAACGGCTCGCATGGCGAGTATGCCTAGCAGCGGGCAACGAGAGTCTTCACGGCGCATGGCAGGGCAGGGAAGGCCAGCGCAGCGTCGGCATTCGCCCCGGTCCTGCGCACCGGTACTTCTCGCAGGCGCACTGACGGGTGAGGCGAAGTCCCTCGACGGTCTTCTGCCTGGACTCGCCACCACGGAACAACTGGATTCCTGATGGCAGCCCTTCGCCTTGTAGGCGTGGATGAGGTCAAGCATCCCCACAGCCGCGGCCAGCGCAAGCCCGGGTGGCCGGCAGGCTAAGGCGAGCTAGAGGGCACTCCGGCTTGTATCGGGCGCCGACGCCGTCGCGGGCGACCCCTTCGCTTCGCGGACAGAGTCAAACCCAAGGTGATTGGCAAGTCCCAACGATCGTCGCCCTGTACGCCGGTCGCGCTTGGGGAGCCCTGACATCTGGTGGGCTCACGGCGCCGTCCCGTAAGGTCCGCTTCCATGATCCATGGAGAGCGGCCCGCCGAGGACGCGACCGTCTTCCGGTACGGGAGGCAGCGGCTGCTTCAGGGCTTGCCGATTCTGTCGTTGTTGGTCGCAGTCGGTGTGTTGGGTGTCTGGCTGGCCGTGCGAGGGGGCGCGAACGGAGCCGACTGGGCGCTCTCTACCCTGATGTGGGCACCGGGCTGCGTCGCGATGGTGCTCTTCGTGCGCCGCTGGCGAGCCCGTCGATGGGTCATCGCCTTCGATGCGACGGGGTTCTGGTGGATGCGGGGCGCGGAGGTTGCTCTGGTCCGCTGGGAGTCGTTGGCCGGAGCCGGCCTTCAGTGGGCTCGGGGCCGGACCGTTGTCTTCACCGTGGAGCTCTGCCCGAAGGACGATGTCGATCGCGATGATCCACTGCTGTGGACATTCGTCCGCGACGGGGACCCGATCCGGCCGGGCATGTCCCGGCTCCGCTACCGCATCGACGTCGGTTCCTCTCACAAGGCGTATGAGAAGGCTTTGCTCCAGTGGGCGCCGGAGTTGTGGTTCGGCCGCCGAGAGCAGCCGTTCTCCTACCTGGGCGCCCCGGATCGCGAGGGTCACCGGGAGCGGTTGGCCTCAGGGGCCGGGATGTCGGGCGTCGGCACGGGCAGCCCGCTTGCGTTTGGTTCCGTTGAGGTCGGGGACTTGGTCGTCGTCCAACGCAGTGCCGTGCTGATCCGCCGCCGACTGGCGGCGGGTTTGGTCATGGCTGGGGCCTGTGGGTTCTCTGTGTGGGCGCTCGTACCCGGCCAGGTGCAGGGGATGCTTGCCTGGGCTCGCGTTGTGCTCGCCGCCGCGCTCGTGCTGTCGGTCCGCTGGGCCCTCGTACTGATCGTCCGGGGCATGGTAGCCATCTGGGGCAGGCGGGTGACCATGGACGCAGTCGGCGTGCACGTCAGCCAGAGTGGGCGGTCCGCGACCATGCCGTGGGAGTCGCTCGCCGGTGTCGGCATCTACGGTGCACCACCGCTGTATACCCTCGAACTGAGCTCAGTGGGCGACGTGGATAGGGACGCTCCACTGCTGTGGACGTTCGTGCGCGACAGCGAGCCGCTGCTGCCGGGGCAGTCTCGGTGGCGTCACCGCGTCACCGTCTGCCCTGCTGGGGCCCGCCATGCCGTGGCGGCGGGTTGCCTGCGCTGGGCGCCGGACCCTGGTCCGGCGGGGTGCGGATGCCGTCCGGCTACCAGGGAGGCCCCGACGTCGAGGGGCACCGCCGACGGACCCAGGGATCTGGCAGCCTCGTCAATCCGCCGGTGCTGTGACGGAGTCGAAAAGCCGCGGAAGAGCAAGCTTGGCAGCGGAGCAACCCTTCGCTGCGCGCGGCCCGCTTGCCGACCCGTCAGCGCAGAACCTCTCCGTCCAAGGCCCGCTGCAGGCTGACTGCCGTCACGTGGTCAGCAGACATCATCGACTCGATGCGCCCCATCTTGCCGTCGGCTTCCCAATGCCCTTTCGCCCAGTAGGGGTGGAGGTACACGTCGGGAGAGTGCACCCAGACCACCGTCACGGTCATGTCGGTGTCTGCCTTGGTCCATCGGTCGATGCAGGTGGTGATGCCTTTCCACGTCATCTCCGCCGAATCCAGCGTCCATGCCCTGCTCGCCGCATACGCTCGGGCGGACTCCCGCTCCTCGATCCTCAACACGCCTCCCTTGGTCCGAGGAAGGCAGTGTCCCCCCACTACCCCCTCCACACCTGCCGTTCACGGGAAGTCGTACGACGCGCAAATGCAGGCAGCGCCCTTTCGGTGTTCCGGCGGAGGACTTGAGGCTCTCCGCCTGCAGCCTGGCCGTCCCGGGCGCCGCCGCACTGCGCCCGGGTTCCCGGCGTCGCAGCCGCGTATCTACGCGGGCGGTGGCGGCACGCATATCGACCGCCTGCGGGTGACGACCGGCTCGAACGGTGCCGCGCTGTCGAACGTCGGCCACGTCTACGGCGACGCCGAAGGTGCCACCGAGGCGAAGATCCTCACCGTGTCGGGGTCGTACATCCGCGCGTCGTGACCGCGGTGTGACGGGCTGCCGGGCGATGGAGATACCCAGCCCCGGCGACCCGTCGGCGTTTCTGCGTCCGATCAAGTGTTGCGGGCCCGCGAGCGGCGTTGGACACTCGTTGGGAGGGCAAAGGTGTGACTCGACATGCGAGAACGCCCGCGCCGAGGAGTGATCGCCATGGCCGAACCGCAGGTTCCTCCGCTCACTGTCGTGCGACCCGGGGAGGGGACCGAGGTCGACATCGGAGCGATCGGGGTGGTCTTCAAACTGTGGGGCGCCGACACCGACGGCGCGCTGTCGGTCGTGGAACACCCGTTCCCTGTCGGCGCACTCGTGCCGCCGCACCTGCACACGCGCGAGGACGAGTACTCGATCGTCACCGAGGGCGAGATCGGCTTCCGCTCCGGAGACCGCGAGACCGTCCTCGGCCCTGGCGGGTACATCACGAAGCCGCGCGGCGAGCTGCACACGATGTGGAACGCCGGTCCCGTCCCGGCCCGGATGATCGAGATCATCACTCCGGCCGGGTTCGAGCACTTCTTCCGCGAACTGGCGGAACTGGTGTCCGCCGGACCGCCGGAGCCCGACGCGGTCGCCGGACTTGCCGGAAAGTACGGCCTGGAGCTGGGCCGGCCTGCCTGGCTCCCCGGCATCGTCGAGCGGTTCGGACTGACTCCGCCACCGGGAGCCGGGTGACACCGGGAGCTGGGCAACGCCAAGGCCGGCGTCACGAACGCCTGGTTCGGGATCCGGAACCACTGGTCAGATGGTGCCGTCTATCCTCCCAAGCCAGACACCTGTCGGCCAAGGGGCCTGAGCCTCCTCTGATGGACGTGCTCAAGAAGGGGGGCGCCGCTGCCGATCCTGCAGTTCACCGCGGGCGGTCGACCAAACGGTCTCGAACTCGTCGGCCGACGCCGCCTGCGGGTCGTGCCCTTTCCACTCGGAGATAGCCGGTTCTGCGGTCAGACCGTAGACGCTCTCGTATTCAGCGGACCGACCGTCTCTTTGGGTTTCTTGCCACTCGGCCAGCGAAGAGCGGTCAGAGCCTTGCCTTCAGGCTCCTGCAACTCGACCTGCCGGGGCGCCCCAAGGGGTGAGAAAGAGCTGGATCCAGTGGCGTTTGCCGTGGAGGCTCCGCGGCCAGGGCCCGAATTCCGCCTTGGTGAGTTTTCATCCGGCCTTGGTGAGGCTCTTGAGGGCCTTGTGGTCGGCCGGCAGGCGGAGGCCTTCCTGATCCTCGAGGTCGGTGGGCAAGCCGAAGTGGGCGACGGCACCCTCGGTGAGGATGATCAGCGGGTCCTGGTCGGCCTCACGGTGGGCACCTACTCCTCGATGTTCACCGCCACACCGATGGCCATCGAACTGCATCGACGCCGCAGGTGAGTTCCGCTTCCTGAACGCCGGGCCGGTGCTGTAGTGCGTCCCGTCGGCGGGACACACAACAGCACCGCGGGACCGCCCCGCGGCGCCTGCGCGTCCCCCTTGCGCCGGATCTTTTAGTAAGTCAATTCATCCACTGCGGCCGACAGTTGGCTGGGTCGCACCGACAGGCAAAGGGCCGTACGGACTTCGATTATCTTCCCGTGCTGGGCATTCTCGGTTGGTCACCCCGCCAGCCGGTCGCGCAGCGTCGAGGAGTAGCCGATGATCCCGTTGTCCTTCGCTCAGCGCCGGCTCTGGTTCCTGTACCGGCTGGAGGGGCCGTCGGCGACGTACAACATCCCCTTCGCGCTGCGCCTGGAGGGGGAGTTGGACACGGCGGCCCTGGCCGCGGCCGTGGCGGACGTCGTCGCCCGGCACGAGAGTCTGCGCACCCTGCTCGTGGAGAGTGAGGACGGCGTTCCCGAGCAGCGGATCCTGCCCGCCGAGCAGGCGGTGACGCCGTTCCGGGTGGTCGACGTGGCCGCCGAAGCGGTGGAGCGGGCGATGCTTGACGTCGTGGGTGCGGGGTTCGAGCTGGACCGGGACCTGCCTCTGCGGACCGCCGTGTTCCGTGTCTCGCCCCGCGAACACACGGTCCTGTTCGTCTTCCACCACGTCGCGGCGGACGGGGCGTCGATGGCGCCGTTCGTCCGGGATCTGCTGTCGGCCTACGAGGCACGCGGACACGGCACCGCCCCCGACTGGTCTCCGCTGCCGGTCCAGTACAAGGACTACACCGTGTGGCAGCGGCAGATGCTCGGAGACGAGGACGACCCCGACAGCGTCGCCGCCGAGCAGTTGAAGCACTGGCGCCGCGAACTCGACGGGGTGCCACAGCCGGTCCAACTGCCCCTGGACCGCCCGCGGCCCGGCTCAGCAGATCACCGCGGCGCCGAGGTCATGTTCGAACTGGAACCCGAACTGCTGTCCGGGGTGCGGAAGCTGGCCGCGCAACACGGTGCTACGGCGCCGATGGTCGCCCAAGCGGCCCTCGCGGTCCTGCTGCACCACCTCGGCGCCGGCAACGACCTCACCATCGGCAGCCCCATCGAAGGCCGCAGCGACGAACAACTCGAGGACCTGATCGGGTTCTTCGCCAACACCTGGGTGCTGCGCGTCGACCTCTCCCGAAACCCGACGTTCGACGACCTGCTGGACCAGGTCCGCGAGCGGGCCCTGGGCGCCTACGACCACCAGGACGTCCCCTTCGAGCACCTGGTGGAACTCCTCGACCCCGACCGCACCACCGCCTACCAGCCAGTGTTCCAGGTGATGCTGGCCTGGCAGTTCGTCTGGCCGGAGATCCAGCTGCCGGGCCTGCGGGGCACCCTGGTCTGGCCGGGCACCGAGACGGCGAAGTTCGACCTGTTCCTCAACATCGTCCCCGACGCCTCGGGGCGGGCCTACGGACGTCTGGAGTACGCGACGGCTCTGTTCGACCACGCGACGGCCGAGACCCTCGTCGACCGCTATGTGCGGGTGCTGCGGCAGGTGGTCGCGCGTCCCGGGACCAGGCTCGGCGCGGTGGACGTGCTCACCGGGACCGAGCGGGCCGGGCTGGCCCGGTCGAACGCCACAGCGGCTCCGGTGCCGGCGACGACGGTCCCGGAGCTGGTCACCGCCCAGGCGGCACGGACCCCACAGGCGACCGCCGTGGTGTGCGGGCGGACCTCCTTGTCGTACGGGGAGCTGGAGGCCCGCGCGGGCCGGCTTGCCGCGGTGCTGCGTGAACAGGGTGTGGGGCCGGACGTTCTGGTGGCCGTGGTCCTGCCGCGTTCGGTGGACCTGGTCGTCGCGCTGCTGGCCGTCCTCAAGGCAGGCGGCGCCTACCTGCCGATCGACCCGGCCTTCCCCTCCGCTCGCGCCGGACTCCTGCTGGACACCGGATGCCCGTCCTTGGTGCTCACCCACCACGACACCGCACACACGGTGGCCGGCTGCCGGCCCCCGCTGGTGCACCTCGACGACCTGGACATCGACCTGGACCGGGACGGCCCCGTCGTCGACGCCGCAACGGCCGGGATCGGGCCCGACCATCTGGCGTACGTGATGTTCACGTCCGGATCGACAGGGACCCCCAAGGGCGTCGCCGTCACCCACGCCGCTGTCGTCAACGGCGTACGGGACCTGGCCCGGCGCCTCCGGGTCGAGGCCGGTTCTCGGGTCCTTGCGGCGACCTCGGTGAACTTCGACGTCAGCGTCTTCGAGATCTTCACCGCGCTGGCGGCCGGAGCGAGCGTCGAGATCGTCCGCGACCTCCTCGAACTCGCCGAGCGCGACGCCTGGTCGGGCACCACCATCAGCGCCGTACCGGGGCTGGTGTCCGCGCTCCTCGACCAGCTCCCCGCCGACGGCCCCGGCGGCCTCCACCTGGACGTCGACACCGTCGTGTTGGCCGGTGAGGAGCTCTCCGGCGACCTCGCCCGCAGGGTGCACCAGACGCTGCCGGGCACCCGCGTCGTCAACGCCTACGGCCAGACGGAGAGCTTCTACGCCTCCGCGTTCACCGTCCCTCGGGAGTGGACCGGGTCCGGGGCGGTACCGGTAGGGACCCCGCTGGCCAACATGCGGGCCCACGTCCTCGGGCCGGAACTCTCCCCGGTCGCCCCGGGCGTGACCGGTGAGCTCTACGTGGCGGGCCCGGTTGCCCGCGGCTACCACCGAAACGCCGCCGCCACCGCCGAGCGCTTCGTCGCCTGCCCGTTCGGCCCGCCGGGTACGCGCATGTACCGTACCGGCGACCTGGCCCGGTGGGACGCCGAGGGCCAACTGACGTATGCCGGACGCGCCGACGACCAGGTCAAGGTCAACGGCATCCGCGTCGAGCCCACCGAGATCGAGACCGTCCTGGCCCGGCACCCCGCCGTCAGCCGGGCCGCCGTCACCTTGTGCGAGGACCCCTCCGGCAGCAGACGGCTCGTCGGTTACGTGGTGGCGGTGGACGGCGGTGCCGACGACGGTGACTTCGCCCTGGACGCCGGTGTCTCGGTGGCCGACCTGCGGCGGTTCGCGGCCAGGCGGCTGCCCGACTACATGGTGCCCGCCCACCTGCTGGTCCTGGACCGGTTGCCGCTGACCCCGAGCGGGAAGCTGGACCGGGCCGCGCTGCCAAAGCCGCAGTTCGCGGGCGCCGAGTACCGGGCGCCGCGCGGCGAGGCGGAGCGGGTGCTGGCCGAGGTGTACGCCGACGTGCTGGGCGCCGGACCCGGACAGATCGGTGTCGACGACGACTTCTTCGCCGGTGGCGGCGACAGCATCCGTTCCATCCAGGTGGTGGCACGGGCCAAGGCGCGCGGTGTCGTAGTCACCACACGGGAGCTCTTCGAGCACCGCACGATAGCCCGGCTCGCGGAACTGGCCGGGGGCCGGACCGGACAGGAGCCGGTGGTGCCGGCCGAGTTGAAGGGCGGGGGTGTCGGCTGGGCGCCGCTGCCGCCCACCGCCGCGCACGTGCTCGCGCTGGGCGGCGGCATCGGCCGGTTCTGCATGTCCGCGCTGCTGACCCTGCCCGAGGACACCGACCGCGCGGAACTGGTCGCCACCCTGCAGTCCGTACTGGACCGGCACGACGTACTGCGCTCCCGGCTCGACCGCGAGCGGCCGGGCCTGTGGATGGAGGCGGCCGGTCACGTCGACGCAGCCGCGCTGTTGCGCGAGCTCCCCTGGCACGCGGCCGACGCGCAGACCGAACTGGACGAGGCAGCCGGCCGCCTCGACCCGGACGCGGGCGTGATGGCCCAGTTCGTGCGGCTGATGGACGACGGCGGTCCGGACCGGCTGCTGATCGTGCTGCACCACCTGGTCGTCGACGGCGTCTCGTGGCGGATCCTGCTCCCGGACCTGGTGGCCGCCTGGCAGCAGGTCCGATCGGGCACGGCCACGCGACCGGCGCAGAGCGGCACGTCGTTGCGCCGATGGAGCCATGCCCTGGCCGAGGAAGCCGTCAGCCCCGAGCGGATCGCCGAACTGCCCCGGTGGCAGGACATTCTGGACGGCGATGAACCGGTGTTGGGGGCACGGGAGTTGGACGGCGTACGTGATGTCGCCGCCACCGTGGACACGGTACGTGTCACCGTCCCGGCCGACGTCACCAAGATCCTGCTCGACAGCCTGCCCACGGTCTTCCGCGCCGGCGCCGACGACGGCCTGCTGACCGGCCTCGCCCTGGCGCTCGTGCGCTGGCGCCAAACCCGCGGCGACTCCGGGCCGCAGGCGACGTCGGCCCTGGTCCGACTGGAGGGCCACGGCCGCGAGGAACACCTCGTGCCGGGCGCGGACCTGTCCGGCACGCTCGGCTGGTTCACCGCCATGTACCCGGTCCGCCTGGACGTGACCGGCATCGACCTGGCGGACGCGTTCGGAGGCGGCCAGGCGGCCGGCCGCGCGGTCAAGGCCGTCAAGGAACAGCTCCGCGCGGTACCGGACTCCGGCCTCGGCTACGGTTTGCTCGCCCATCTCAACCCCGACACCGCCGCCGCACTGGCCGGGGCGCGCCGCCCGCAGATCGGCTTCAACTACCTCGGCAGGGCCTCCCGTACGGACATCCCCGAGGAACTCCGCGGCCTGGGCTGGGCGCCGGACACCACGCACGCCGACCTGATCGCGGCTCCCGACCCGGACATGGAGGTGCTGTCCGCGCTGGAGATCAACGCGGTCGCCGCCGACACCGGCAACGGCGAGGAACTGACCGCCTACTTCGGGTTTCCCACCGGCGTCCTGTCCCGCGAGGAGGTCGGCGAACTGGCCGGTCTGTGGGTCCGGGCGTTGACCGCGCTGGCCCGGCACACCAGCACGGCCGACGCCGGCGGACTTACCCCCGGCGACGCGCCCCTGGTCACCGTGACCCAACAGGAGATCGACGCCTGGGAGGCCCGCTTCGGCAGGCTCGCCCAGGTATGGCCGGCCACCCCCGCACAGTCCGGACTGCTCTTCCACGCGATGCTCGCCGGCTCCTCCTTCGACGCCTACCACATGCAACTCGTGTTCCATCTGTCCGGCAAGGTCGACGCGCAACGGATGCGCCGAGCCGGACAGGCGCTCCTGGACCGCCACCCCGCCCTGCGCGCCGCGTTCGTCGACCGGGCGGACGGCGATCTCGTCCAGGTGATACCGGAGTCGGTGACGCTGCCGTGGCGGCACCTCGACCTGACCGTGGCCGAAGAGCCGCAGCGCACCGGGGAGTTCGAGCGGTTCCTCGACCAGGACCGGACCACCTACTTCGACGCGGACACTCCGCCGCTCCTCCGGCTGGCCCTGGCATCCCTCGAACCTGACCGGACCGAGCTCGTCCTGACCGCCCATCACGTCCTGTTCGACGGCTGGTCCACACCGCTGCTGATGCGCGACCTGCTCCTGCTCTACGCCGCCGACGGCGACCCGACCGCGCTCACCCCCGCGCGCGACTACGCCGACTTCCTCACCTGGTTCACGCGGCACGACCACGAGGAGTCCGCGCGCGTCTGGGCGGCCGAACTCGACGGCCTCCAGGAGCCCACCCTGCTCGTGCCGCACGCGGGAACGCGGCACGATTCCGCGGGCATCGGCGCCATCGAGGTCGTGTTCGATGGCAAGCAGGGCCTGTCCCGACGGGCCGCGGAGCTGGGCGTCACCCTCAACACCCTCGTTCAGGGCGCTTGGGCCGTGCTCCTCTCCCGTCTCACAGGGCAGTCGGACATCGTCTTCGGCGCCACCGTGTCCGGGCGCCCGGACACGGTGAAGGACGTCGACAGCATGGTCGGGCTGTTCATCAACACCATTCCCGTCAGGGTGCGTTGTGAGCGGCAGACCACCTTCGCCGACCTGCTCACCGGCCTGCTGCACCGGCAGGCGGCCCTGCTCGACCATCACCAGCACAGCCTCGCGGAGATCCAGCAAGCCACCGGGCTGACGACGCTGTTCGACACGATGGTCGTGTTCGAGTCGTATCCCATCGACCGGGAAGCCATCGGCGAGGCCAACTCCGCGGCCGGTGTGGCCATCACCGGGCTGCGCCCGTTCGCGGGCTCGCACTACCCGGTCATCCTGGCCGCCGCGGCCGATCCCCAGCTTCAACTGGTCCTGCAATACCAGAAGGACCTGCTGGGCCAGGAGTCCGCAGCCGACATCGTCGCGCGGTTCGTACGGGTCCTGGAACAGGTCGCCGCCGCGCCCGAGACCCCGATCGGCGCCATCAACGTGCTTGGCGAGGACGAACACGACCGCCTGGTACGGCAGATCAACGACACGGCCCGCCCGGTCGCCGCGACCACCCTGCCCGACGCCTTCGAGGCCCAGGTCACCCGCACCCCGGACCGCGTCGCGGTGATCGCCGAGCAAGAGACGCTGACGTACGCCGAGTTCAACCGGCGTGCCAACCGCCTAGCGCACTGGCTGATCGACCGGGGCGCGGGACCCGAGCAACTCGTGGCGATCAAGATTCCCCGTTCGGTGGACCTGCTCGTCGCCGTGTACGGCGTGGTCAAGGCCGGCGCCGCCTACGTACCCCTGGACACCGAACTGCCCGCCGACCGCGTACGCCACATCCTGGCCGTCGCCGACCCCCTGCTCCTGCTCGACGGGACACTGCCGGACGTGTCGGGGTATCCGGACACCGACCCGAAGCGCACCTTGTCCCCCGACAACACGGCCTATGTCATCTTCACTTCCGGCTCCACCGGCGGCCCCAAGGGCGTCCCCGTGGCCCACCGCTCGATCACCAACCGGATCGAGTGGGGCCTGGAGCACTTCGACGTCACCGTCGAGGACCGGATGCTGATGAGCACCTCGGCGAGCTTCGACGCCTCGGTGCCGGAGATGTTCTCCAACCTGCAGACGGGCGCCTCGATCGTCGTGGCCGGGGCCGAGGGCCGCCGCGACCCCGCCTACCTCGCCGGCCTCATCCAGCGCGAGCGGGTCACCGGCGCGTTCTTCGTGCCCTCCCTACTCTCGGCGTTCGTCAGCGAGCCTGTGGCCGCGAACTGCACCAGCCTGCGCTGGATCGAGGTCGCAGCCGAGGCCTTCCCCGCAGCCCTGGCCAACCGCTTCACCGACCTGCTCCCCACCTGCTCCGCCCACAACCTCTACGGGCCCACCGAGGCCACCGTGGAGGTCACCGGCTGGCAGCACGTCCCCGGCGCCGACCGCGTCCCGATCGGCACCCCGATCTGGAACAACCAGGTCTACATCCTCGACTCATCTTTGCGCGCGGTCGCCCCCGGGGTGGCCGGCGAGCTGTACCTGGCCGGCGCCTGCCTGGCCCGCGGTTACCTCGGCCAGACCGGGCTGACCTCGGAACGGTTCGTGGCCTGCCCCTTCGGCGCGGCCGGCACGCGCATGTACCGCACCGGGGACCTGGTGAAGTGGAACAAGGACGGGCAGGTCGAATACCTCGGCCGCACCGACTCCCAGGTCAAGGTCCGCGGCTTCCGCATCGAACTCGGCGAGATCGAGCACGTCCTGTCCGGGCATCCCTCGGTCGCGCAGGCCGCCGTCGTGGTCCGCAAGGACCAGAAGGGCGACCAGCGCCTGGTCGCCTACATCGAACCCGCCCCCGACGCCGCCGTCACGGACACCACCGCCCAGATCGAGGAATGGCGCCACGTCTACGACGACACGTACACCGCCTCGGCCCAAGGAACGTTCGGCGAGGACTTCCAGGGCTGGAACAGCAGCTACACCGGTGAGCCGATTCCGCTCCAGGAGATGGAGGAATGGCGAGAGGCGGCGGTGGCCCGCGTACTGCGGTTCGCGCCGCGCCGGGTGCTGGAGATCGGCGTGGGGTCCGGCCTCCTGCTGGCCCAGACAGTCCGAGAGGTCGAGGAGTACTGGGGTACCGACATCTCGCCGACGGTCGTCGACCGGGTCCGGGCCCAGGCCGACGAGGCCGGTCTCGGCGACCGGGTGCGGCTCAGCGCCCAAGCGGCCGACGACTTCTCCGGGCTGCCCCTGGGAAGCTTCGACACGGTGATCGTCAACTCGGTGGCGCAGTACTTCCCGAGCGCCGAGTACCTGGACCGGGTGCTGCGCCAGGCCATGCGACTCCTCACCGACGACGGGCGGCTGATCGTCGGCGACGTCCGCAACGCCTCCACCCTGCGGATGCTGACCACCGCCGTGCAGCGCGCGGCACACCCGTACGCGCCCTCGATCGAGGTGCGGACCCTGGTGGAGCAGGCACTGCTCGCCGAGCGAGAGCTGGTGGTCGCTCCGGAGTGGTTCGCCGACTGGGCGCGTGAGCATGCCGGCGGCGTGGACATCCGACTGAAGGCGGGGCAGGCGCACAACGAACTGACCCGGCACCGCTACGAGGTCGTGCTGCACAAAGCACCGACCGATGTCCTCGACCTTTCGGGCGTGCCCGCGGTGGCGTGGGGCGGGGACGTCGCCGCTCTGGCCGGCCTGGGTGACTGCGTCGAGCGGGCGGCCGGCGGCCCGGTGCGAGTGACCGGAATCCCCAACGCACGGCTGACCGAGGAGGCCGCGGCGGCGACCGCCACCGCCGGCCGAGGCCCGGACACCGGTGCGACCGCCACCGTCGGCCGCGGCACGGCCGCCGCCATGACTCCCACCGGTGGAGGCACCGTCGCGTGCTCCGGGATGCCACTCGATCCGGAGGAAGTCGCCGACTGGGCGCGGCGGCAGGGCCTGGACGCCGTCCTCACCTGGTCGGGCGAGACCGTCCACGCCTTCGACGCGATCCTCCTGCCCGAGCGGAACGACGGGCTGAAGACCGTCTCCGGGGGGTTCGTTCCCCGTGCCGGTGGCGACCGGATCCGGGTGAACGCCCCCGCGCTCGCGAAGGCGATCGGCCCCCTGCTGGCCGAACTGCCCGCATACCTGCGTGAACGCCTTCCCGACTACATGGTCCCGGCCGCCTTCGTACCGCTCGCGCGGCTCCCGCTGAACCCGGCCGGAAAGATCAATCGACGAGCACTGCCCGCGCGGCACACGACCGTTGTGAGCGGTCGTGGGCCGCGCACGCCTCATGAAGAGAAGCTGTGCGCTCTCTTCAGCGAATTGCTCAGTCTGGAGAGGGTCGGCATCGACGACGACTTCTTCGCGCTCGGCGGGCACTCGCTGCTCGCCACCAGGCTGATCAATCGCGTCCGCGCCGACATGGGGATCGAGATACCGATCCGCAAGATCTTCGACCTGCCGACAGTCGCCGCGTTCGCCGAATGGTCCAGCGAGGCGGCCGCTCCCCGCCGCCTCCGGTTCGAGCCGCGCGATCACGCAGGGGAGAACGCCGCGACTCCGCTGTCCTTCGCGCAGCGCCGCATGTGGATCCTGCACCAACTGGATCGTGGCACGGCGACCTACAGCATCTCCCCGACGTTCCGGCTGACCGGGGCCCTGGACGAGGCCGCACTCGGCGCCGCGATCGGTGACGTCGTCGCGCGGCACGAGATACTGCGCACCACCTATGTGACCGACGCCGACGGTGAGCCTGAGCCGAGAATCCTGTCGGCGGAACAGGCGCCGGTGCGGGTGCCGGTGATCGACGTGGCACCCGAGGACGAGTCCCGGGCGATCGAGGAAGCCGCCGCGCACTGGTTCGACCTCGCGGCGGAAATACCCTTGCGGGCAACTCTGTTGCGCCGCTCCGCCCAGGAGCACGTCCTCGTCCTGGTCATCCACCACATCGCCACGGACGGCAGTTCGGGGGCACCGCTCGCCCGCGATCTGGCCGAGGCCTACGCCGCGCGCCTGGACGGACGGGCCCCGCAATGGAAGCCGTTGCGGGCTCAGTACAGGGACTACGCCTTGTGGCAACGCGAGTTGCTCGGCGACGTGGCCGACCCAAAGAGCCTGGCCGCAGCACAGAGCGAGTACTGGCGCAAGGAGCTGGACGGCGTACCGGAGCCGCTGAACCTGCCGCTCGACCGACCCAGGCCCGCGGTGCGCAGCTCCGAGGGTGACATGGTCGCTGTCCTGGTGGGGCCCGAGTCCGCGGCCCGGCTGCGGAAACTGGCCGACGCACGCGGGATGACCCTGTCGATGGTCCTCCAAGCCGCGCTGGGCGTGCTGCTCGGCAGACTGGGTGGCGGCGAGGATGTACCGATCGGCAACCCGATAGCCGGCCGCACCGATGAAGGGCTGGCCGACATGGTCGGATTCTTCGTCAACACCCAAGTGCTGCGGTTGGATCTCTCCGGCAACCCGTCGTTCGAGGACCTGCTCGCACGGGTGCGGGACAAGGCGCTGGCGGCCTACGAGCACCAGGACCTGCCGTTCGAGATGCTGGTCGAGGCGCTCGACCTCGAGCGCTCCGCGGCGTACCAGCCACTGTTCCAGGTACTGTTCGCCTGGCAGAACTTCGACAAGCGGAAACTCGAACTCCGAGGTCTGGAGGTCGAGTTCGAGCAGCACCTCACGTCCACCGCTCAGGCCGACCTGATGCTCAGCATGGCGGAGGACGACGGTACTGGGGCGCTGCGAGGCGACCTCGTCTACGCGACCGAGCTGTTCCACCGGGAAACGGCCGAGGCTATCGCCGCGGGGTTCGTGTCGGTGCTGGACCAGTTGGTCGCCGCCCCGCAGACTCCGGTCAATGCGATCGAGGTGCCGGGGGCCGGACGAGGCAGGCTCGCGAAGGAGCCGAGTGACCGCGGTCCGGGAACCGCGCGCGAGGGCAACACGAGCGGCTCCGGCCCGCGCAACGCGCACGAGGAAAAACTGTGCGCCCTGTTCGGCGAGTTGCTCGGGATCGAAGGGGTCGCAAACGACGAGGACTTCTTCGCGCTCGGCGGGAATCCGGACCTGGCCACCCGCTTGAGCACGCGCATAGCCGAAGAGTTCGGCATCGACCTGCCCCTCAAGACGATTCTTGATTACCCCACGGTGGCCGAGCTGGGCGGGCTGGTCATCGTCGGCGGTACACCTGACGACCAGAGCGACTCGTACGGGGTGGTGCTGCCCCTGAACAGGGATCCCGGTACGGGCAAGCCACCCCTGTGGTTCTTCCACGGTGGCGGCGGCCTGGGCTGGGCGTTCTTCACCTTCGCCCCGCACGTGAAGGACCGGGCGGCGTACTCCTTGCAGTCCCGTGGCTCCAACGGCAGGGAACCGCTGGCGGGTTCGGTGGAGGAGATGATCGACGACTACCTCGCCCAGATCCTCGCCCGCCAGCCCGAAGGCCCGTACCACCTGATCGGCTGGTCCTTCGGCGGCCCGGTCGTCCACGCGGCCGCGGCGGAGCTGGACCGGCGCGGCCACCGCGTCGGCCTCGTCGCCGTCCTGGACGCCCCGCCCGCGACCACGTCTCCGGACAGCCCGTTCAAGCAGGTGGCGGGCAGGACGGCGGCGATGTACCGGGGGGACGTCGAGGAGGTCTTCGGCCAGTACATGAACACCGACAACCTGGACGGTTTCCTGGAGGACATGTCCAAGGTGGGTGCCAACAACCTGAACAGCATGGCGGTGTTCGCGTCACCGGTCTACCGCGGCGACCTGCTCTACTTCAACGCGAAGTGCGACAAGGTCAACGGGCTGTCGTCGTACGGGCCCGGCTGGCGCCCGTACGTCCTCGGCTCCCTGGAGGAGTACGACATCGACGCTTCCCACCACGACCTGCACATGCCCGTGCCGGCGGGCCAGATCATGGAGGTGATCGCCCGCAGGCTGGCGGAGTGAGCGGGAGGGCATGCGGGCGCCGGGCCGGACCTCAGATCTCGCAGAGGCAAGATCAGCGGGCGAAGGGTGACTGCTATCCGGATCGGCTCACCTTCGCGACAGCCGGGCAGCACGATGACCAGGGCTCGGTTCACGGTGATCCAACGACTCCAGCCGCGGGCCTCTCCCCCGTGCCCGGGCGGCCTGCCGGGCACGCAGCGGTGTTTCCCCGTCCTGACCGACGGTGCAGGGCAACCATTCAGCCGACCCAGGAGTCACCTGCGTGAACACAGTCCCAAACCGAGGTGAAGAGGGTCGACGTGCGGAGAAAACTTCTGGCAGCCACCGCTGTGGCAATGCTCGCGACAGGCGGCCTGGCCCTGCCCCTCGCGACTCCCGCCTCCGCCGTCGGCGCCACAGCCGACGACTTCAACGGCGACGGCTACAAGGACCTGGTGGTCGCCACTCCCAAAGCCAAGGTGAGCGGACAGACACAGGCAGGGCAGCTGACCGTCCTGTACGGCTCGGCCTCCGGCGTCTCGACCAGCCGTTCCGCACTGATCAGCCAGAACACCGCAGGGATTCCGGGCACGGCGGAGGCGTACGACAAGTTCGGCACGTCCTACGCCACGGGCGACCTCGACGGCGACGGCTACACCGACCTGGCTGTCGGCGTGGCGTCGGAGAAGGCCTCGGCCGCTCCCGACATCGGCATCGTCCAGATCCTGTGGGGTGGCTCCAGGGGGCTCGTCAACGGTGCGCTGACCGTGTACGCGGCGTCGGACTCGTCCGACCGCTACTTGTACGGCTCCAACCTCGCGGTCGGCGACTTCGACGGCGACGGCCACGAGCAGCTCGCCGTCACCGGCCACTCCGGAGTCTCGGTGTTCGGCGACGGATTCACGCGGACCACGGCTCCCGCCCAGACCGCCCTGTCGACCGGCCCGTCCGGGGACACCCGGGGGACCGGATCGATCGTGGCGGGCGACTTCGACGGCAACGGCGCCGACGATCTGGCCGTCTCGGGGGACAACGACTACGAGGACGACGAGCACGGGGAAACGGGCGTGTGGCTCGGCTACTACGCGGGCGGCACCGACGGCATGACGTTCACCGACAATCCCGCGAGCGTGCCGCTCACCGCCGCGCACGCACGGGCGGCGGGCGACTTCGACAAGGACGGGTTCGACGACCTGCTCACCTACGGGCAGGGGGCCTCGGGAGCAGGCACCATCGCCGTCCACTACGGCGGCACCGGCGGCATCCCGGGCAGCACGCGCAGCCGGCTGATCGACCAGGACACCGCGGGGGTCCCGGGCGTGAACGAGGCGGGCGACGGCTTCGGCGGCCCCGTCTCCGTCGGCGACGTCAACGGCGACGGCTACGCGGATGCGGCGGTGGGAGCGCCCGCCGAGGCTGTCGGCACCCTCGAATACGCCGGAGCGTTCTGGCTGCTCAAGGGTTCGGCCTCCGGACTGACCGGCACCGGTGCCCAGTCCTTCACGCAGAACACCACGGGTGTGTCCGGCACGGCCGAGTTCATGGACCAGATGGGATCGGGCCTCCGGCTTCAGGACCTGAACGGCGACGGCCGCGCGGACCTCACCGCCGCCGCCCGCGGCGAGGACGTCTTCGACGACGACGTCCGCTACTCCGACGGTGCGGACTGGATCCTGCGCGGCAGCGCCTCGGGGCTCACGACGTCCGGCGCGGTGTCGTTCAGCGAGAAGGCGTTCGCCCTGACCTACCGCAACAAGTCCTTCGGCTCGGTGCTCGGAGACTGACCGAGTCCACACCCCAGCGCGACCTGGACCCCGACACGGCGCACGTCGCGACGGCCCTGCTCGCCAGGACCGAGGACGGCCGGGCCCACCTGTGGGACGTGCTCCGCGGCGCGGCGGAGCAGGGCGGCCCCGACTGCACGCCCCACGCCGTGGCGGCGGTCTGTGCGCACATCGCGGCGGAGCCCGGCCTCTTCGCCGTACCGGACCACGGGGGACAACACGCCCTGCTCATCACCGTGAGGACCGGCGATGCCGGTGACGGCTGGCTCTGGCCGAGGTCTTGGTCGCCCCAGGACTCGTAGAGCCGGTGGACTTTGCCGTCACCGGCCGCCGGGTTCACCATCAGCGTCACAGTCGGCTCGTCGCGCGGCGAGGAACCCGTCATGCATCCGCTGCGCGGTCCCGCTCCCTCGCCACGCGTCCCGCACGCCGATCTCCTTCAAGGCCACGGCGGGGCGGCGGGTGTACTCATCAGCCGGCTCCGGGGCCATGCCTTGCCAAATACCGGTCACCGTGTTCAATGCGGTTGCCGTAGGCGTAGCCGACCGGCTCCCCATCGGCGGCGTATGCGAGCACGAGCAGGAATCCTGGCTCCGCGGCGTGCCGGTCGAAGCGTTCACCGGACGCCGTGACCGCACAGTTCGGCAGGTGGAGCAGCGGAGCCCGCACCTCGGCGTACACGCCGACCACGTCGCCGCGGACGGGCTCCAGGTGGCGAACCGATGATGCACGCGAGGCTCCTGCAGGGGATTTCGCGCCCCTCGGGGCGCCGGGGGCGGTGCAGCACAACGGACCGCCCCGGCCACTCGTTGCGGCCCGCGGGGCCGGGCACCCGACCTGTTGTGACGCCTTCGAGGAGGCGTCACAACACGTGGGGTGCACTCTGCTGCGCGGGGTCCTTGGATACCGGGTGATCTGGATTGTCGGCCGGGGCGGTTGCCCGCAGTGCCTCTTCGATCCGGCGGTTGCTGGTCATGGATGCCGTGACGGCCGTCATCGCCAGGAGGAGAACGGCGGCGGCGTAGAGCGGGGTGCGGATGTCATAGGTCGTGGCCAGCCAGCCGCCGAGGAAGGCGCCGAGGGGGGCGGCGCACATGGCCAACATGCGGGAGGTGGAGGCGACCCGGCCCATGAAGTGGGCGGGGACGATCGCCTGCCGGAGGGAGGGCGCGAGCACCATCGTGGCGCCCATGCCGGCCCCGCAGACGGCGAGCGCCAGCCCGGCCACGTACGGGTTCGGGGCAGCGGCCAGGCCCAGGATGGCAAGCCCTTCGACGGCGGCTGTACAGGTCAGTGCGGTGCCGGTGCCCAGTCGTCGGCCAAGGCGGGAGGCGACGGCCGCGCCGAACAGGCCGCCGGTGGCCTCCGCCGTGAGGAGCAGGCCGAAGCCGTAGGTGTCGATGCCGAGGCGCTCGTGCGCGAAGAGGGCTAGCACGGTCTCCACCGCGAGGAAGGAGATGTTGCCGACCGCCGGGCGGAGCGCGAGCCCGAGCAGCACCCGGTCCCGGAAGACGTACGAGGCCCCGGCCCGCGCCTGCTTGAGCAGTGACTCGCGGACCTCCGGCACGGGCCGGGGCATGGCGGGCAGCGTCCGTACGAGCAGTGCCGAGAGCAGGAACGACACCGCGTCGGTGAGCAGCGGAACCGCCCGTCCGAGCGCGAGCATGGCACTGCCCGCGGGCGGCCCCGCGAAGCCGGACATCGCGGTCTGGGCGCCCCGCAGGCGGGAGTTGGCGCGTTCCAGGAGCGCGGGGTCGCGGCCGAGCAGATCCGGCAGATAGGCCGTCGCGGCCGTGTCGAAGAAGAGTCCGCCGAGGCCGAGCAGGAAGGCGACGGCCGCGAGCAGCGGAATGCTCAGCACGTCGAGCACGGCCGCCGCCGCGGGTATCGCCAGCAGCGCCGCGCGTGCCGTGTCCGCGACCCACATCGTGCGCCGGCGGTCCCAGCGGTCCACCAGCGCACCGCCGAGCACCCCGAAGAGCAGCCACGGCAGCGTCCCGGCGGCCGCGACGACGGCGAGCGCCATCGGGTCCCGCGTCAGCGTCAGCGCGAGGAGTGGCAGCGCGGCATGCGTCACCCCGTCACCGAACGAGGAGATCGTCTGCGCGGTCCACAGCCGTCCGAACCCGGCCGGCAACCTCCGAGTGTCTGTGCTCACTTGGCGTCTCCTTCGGTCTGCCGGCGCGGTGTCGGGTGGAACAGTGCGAAGACGAGGGAGGTGTCCGGCAGCGAGGGGTCGGACAGCTCCCGGTACTCGTCCGCCAGTGCCTGCAGCCGCGCCCCCAGCTCCGCGAACTGCTCGTCGGTGAGGCGCAGATGCGCCATCCGTACGTGCCGCTCGCCGTCCGACGCCGAGGCCTCCAGGTCCGCCACCGCATGGCGCATCAGTACGTCCGGCCCGCCTTCGCCCGGATCCGGCAGCGCGATGGACCGCGCGGCCATCGCGTAGTACCGCTCGTGGACGCCCCGCACCTTCCGCGTCCGCACCACCTTCACCAGGCCGGCCCGTTCCAGCAGTCGTACGTGATAGCTCGAACTCCCCTTCGCGAGGCCCACCCGCTCGGCGATCTGCGTAATCGTCGCCGGCTCGAAGCGGAGCACGGCCATGATCCGGTGACGCGTGAGGTTGGAGACGGCGCGCAGCTGCTCGTCCGTGGTGACGTGAAACGTCTCGGGGAGGTCGTCGGTTGGCATGCCCACAATGGTCAACGATTCTTGACCATTGCGCAACGGGATTTCACACTGACTCTCAGAATCTGCTGTCCGGCGCGGGAATGCGGGCGGAGGGCAGGCCTGCGATAAGCAGGAACACGCGTGCGGACTCGGTGAGAAACGGCTGACTTACTGCCTGCTGGTCCACCGTGCCCCCGACCGGCGCTGCCCCCGTGCCCAGGGTTCACGCCAACAGCTCCTCTCATGAACCGCCCTTTCCGGTACGAGCGTCGTCGCCCGGGCGAGGGGGACGCCGACATGTGCGCAGTGCGGTGGCCGTGGTGGACCCGGGGGGCCAGCGCCGGAGCACTCGCCGCGCCGCCCGGCCCGTCGTCCTGAGTACGAGTCCAATCGGCTGAAAACCGTGCCTGGCCAGCGCAGGTCGCGGAGGTTGCGCAGAACCGTCGGGAGCAGCAGCGAGCAACGGGCACGGGTCATCCCATCGAGTGAACCGGTGCGCTCTGACCAAGCCTTCACGCGTGCCGTACCGAATCAGCAGTGAGAGTCCGCAGGAGTAGGACCCTTGGCCGTGCCCAGACCCCGCACGCCGTACAACGGCACATCCGGTTGCCCAAGATCTCCAGTCCACTGCCGCTAACGGGGCGGTGTGGACTGGATGGTCCTTGCGGTCGGGTCACAGGTGGCACGGCACGCGTCGCCTTGACCCGGATCCCATGGGCCCGTGCGGGTGGCGGCTTCGGCACCGCCACCCGCAACGCTCCCCCTGCCTTGATCTCACCGTCGTCATGCCTGTGCCGCGTCCTTCTTGAGCACCAGATCGGTAGGTCCATGCAGCCGATTGGCCCGCAAGCCAGTTGCACATCATTGGCGATCCGGGCTGCTTCCTCATACGGCCTAAGAGGCTGCGCCGTGTCGAGGTTGGGATCCAGGGCGGCGTTTCGCCCGCGATCATGTCTCCCACCTGGGCGTTTCCTCTCAGTGCAACCTCGGCGAAGCGTCTATGAGGCGAGCAGCCAGAACCACTGGGCGCCTGGAGGTGCTTTCCTGCCCCTTGCGCAGCGATGCGTGGTGGTGTGTCCCAGGCCGTCAGCCCCCGTTGCCTTTCCTGCCGGCCCGGACAGTGCGAATTCATTCGCCGCGGTGCCGACCGTCAATACCACCCCCCTGCTTTACCCGATCCGCCTGCCAGGCGTCGGGTGGAGCTTCAATCCGGAAGGAACTCTGTGAAGGCAACGACCGCCGGGCCGCGTTCGCGACGTGTCCTGGATCATTCCCTGCTCGTGCTTGGCGCCAGTGCTCTGGTCAGCGCGGTGAGTGTCATGAGTCTGGCGCCTGGCGTCAGTGAGGCGTCCAGCCACCGTGAGGCGCCGCTCATCGCCGGCGACCCACGGGCGGACACTACGGACGTGTACGCGTTCACCAGCCGCGACAAGTCCGACAGTGTCACTTTCGTCGCAAACTGGATCCCGTTCGAAGAGCCCAACGGCGGCCCGAACTTCTATGCCTTCGCCGACGACGCCCGCTACAACATCAAGATCGACAACGATGGTGACGGAGACTCGGACGTCACGTACACCTGGCGTTTCCGCAACCAGATCCGCGACGCAGCCCACCAGTTCCTGTACAACACCGGCCAGGTGACATCGCTGGGTGACCCGGACCTGAACTTCCGCCAGGTCTACGACCTGGTCCGCACCAAGAACGGTCGGAGCAAGGTCCTGAAGTCCGACGTGCCGGTGGCGCCGTCGCGTGTGGGTCCGGCCTCCATGCCGAACTACGGGGCGCTGCGCAAGCAGGCTGTGCGCCCCCTCGCAGGCGGAGGGAAGACGTTCGCGGGTCAGGCCGACGACCCGTTCTTCGCAGACCTCCGCGTCTTCGACCTCCTCTACGGGGGGAACTTGTCCGAGCGCGGCCAGGACACCCTGACGGGGTACAACGTCAACTCTGTCGCTCTGCAGATCCCGAAGAAGGAGCTTGCTCTTCGGGGCAACAGCTCCCGCAACCCGGTCATCGGCGTCTGGTCCACCACCGACCGCAAGGGAGTACAGATCTCCGACTCCCGTACCCGGCACGACAAGTGGCGCCAGGTCTCCCGCCTGGGCAACCCGCTGGTCAACGAGGTCGTCGTCCCGCTGAAGTACAAGGACGCCTTCAACACCCTCAACCCGGACCAGGACCGCACCGTCAAGCCGGTCGTGGACAAGGTCTACGACCCGATCCTGCCTAAGCTGATCCAGAAGGTGTACGGCATCCCAGCGCCGGCCACGCCCCGCAACGACCTCGCCGAGATCTACCTGACCGGCATCTGCGAGGCGTGCGGCCCGATCAAGGCTGACCTCAACGCCCACCGGCTGAACAAGGACGCGAGTCTGCGGCGGATCGTGCCCGCCGAGGAACTGCGCCTGAACATGGGCGTGCCCGCCACCGCCAACCCCCAGCGGTACGGAGTGCTGGCGGGTGACCTGGCCGGATTCCCCAACGGACGCCGCCTCACCGATGACGTGATCGACATCTCTCTGCAGGCCGTGGAGGGCGCGGCTCAGACCGGCAAGCTGATCCCCGCGCTGGCCGACGGGGACAAGGTCAACGCCAACGAGGTGCCGTTCGACTCGTCCTTCCCCTACCTGGCCCTGCCGCACACCAAGTCCGTGAACAGCGGTCCTGGAGGAAGCGAGACACGGCGGTCGTCGCTGAGGACCCCCAGCGCGGCTGGTGTCGGCGTGCTGGGCTCCGTGATGCTCGGCGTCGGCGGCTGGCGACTGCGTCGCCGCAACAGGACCAGCTGACATCTGAGCTGACGAGGCAACTCGCCGGTGCCCGGCCCTGCCAGCACGGGCCGGGCACCGGCTCCTCAGCAAGGAGCACCCCATGGACAACCAAGCCTCAACGCGTTCCGGTCACCGAGTTCGCAATGCCGTCGTGGCGCTGACACTCGGTGCGGCCCTCTTCACCGCCGGCGCCATCGGTCTGGCCCCGGACGGAAACACCAGAGCGCAGTCCGGCCCGCACACAGCACCGGCCAGAGGCTCGCTCGGCGCCCTGCAGGCCCGCGTGAAGCAGGTGCCGAAGGATGCCGGCGCATGGGCGGCGCTCGGCATGGCCTACGTCCAGCAGGCCCGTACCACCGCCGACCCGGCGACCTACGAACGCGCCGAGAAGGCGCTGCGGCAGTCGCTGGCCGTGCAGCACGACGGCAACACCGGGGCGCAGATCGGCATGGGCGCCCTCGCCGCGGCCCGCCACGACTTCCCCACCGCGCTCGTCTGGGCCCGGCGGGCCACCACGACGGACCCGTACAATTCCGTCGCCTACGGAGTCCTCGCCGACGCCTACACTCAACTCGGCCAGTACCCCGCCTCCTACCGGGCTGTCCAGCGCATGAACGACCTGCGCCCCGACGCGCCCGCCCTGGCACGCGCCTCGTACACCTTCGAACTACGCGGAGAGACCGACGAGGCCGTCGCCCTCATGCGGCGGTCGCTGGATGCCGCCTCGACCACCGGTGAACGCTCCTTCGCCCACGCGGTGCTGTCCACACTCGCGCTCCAGACCGGCGACACCAGCCACGCGTTGCGGGAGGCCGAAACGGGGCTGCGCGCCGCGCCGCGCGACTCTGCCCTCCTCGAAGCCCGCGCACGAGCCCGGGCGGCTCTGGGCAAGACGCGGCAGGCCATCGCGGACTACGAGGCCGCGATCGAGATCGCGCCCCTTCCCCACTACCTGCTCGGACTCGGCGAACTCCGGCAGTCGCTGGGGCACAAGGAGCAGGCCGAGGCCCAGTACGCCGTCCTGCGCGGGCAGGAGACCATCCGCCGGACCGGCTCCACGCCCGCCGACACGGACGCGATCCTCTACGAAGCCGACCACGGCAGTCCCGCACGCGCGGTCGCGATGGCTCAGGAGGCCCTGAAAACAAGGTCGTTCATCGCGGTGCAAGATGCCTACGCCTGGGCCCTGCATCAGGCCGGCCGTGACAGCGAGGCCATCGCCCAGGCGAACCGAGCTCTCGCTCTCGGCACCCGCAGCGCACTCTTCCGGTATCACCGCGCGGTCATCCGGCACGCCCTCGGTGACGACACCGCGGCGCGCTCGGACCTCGAGACGGCGCTGCGCACCGAACCGCACTTCCACCCTCTGCACGCGGCCACGGCACGTGCCCTGCTCCAGCGGATCGACGAAACCTCATGAGTCACACACTTCGACGCGCCACCCTCACCGCCGCCTCGATCGCCCTGGCCACCGCCGGCGGCCTCTCCCCCGCAGCTGCGGCGCCGGCGCACCCCTTGGGCAACTTCACCGTCAACTACCACACCGGTCTGAGCCTGCGCCCCGACCGTCTCGACGCCACAGTGGTCGTCGACCGCGCGGAGATCTCGACCCTCCAGGAACGCTCCACCGTCGACGCCGACCACGATGGCGCCGTTTCCTCCGTCGAGGCGCGCGCGTATGCCAAGGCCGGTTGCACGACTCTCGGGCGCGAACTCCATGCGACCGTCCAGGGGGCCTCCGTCATCTGGTCGGCGGTCTCCTCGGGTATGACGTATGAACCCGGCGAGGCGGGCCTCAAGACAAGCCGACTCAGCTGCGCCTACACCACGGCCGCCGACCTCACCCGCCCCGCCGACCTGGGCATCCGCACCACCTTCGACACCCAGCGCATCGGCTGGCGCGAGATGACCGTCCAGGGCCACGGCGTCCGGACCACCGGAACCGACCTGCCCGCCGTCTCCCTCACCGACGAACTGCGCCACTACCCCCGCGACCCGGCGGCCAGCCCGCTCAACCAGCGCAGCGCCCAGATGCACACCACACCTGGAGCAAACACGACCACAGGAACCGTCAGCGCTTCTCCGCCGGGAGCCGACTGGTTCAACCGCCTCCTCGCGACCACGTCATCCGTCTTCAACTCACTGGTCGGCTCCCGCGAACTCACCGTGCCCATCGGACTCCTGGCCCTGCTGCTGGCCCTGATCCTCGGCGCCTCGCACGCTGTCCTCCCGGGCCACGGCAAAACGATCATGGCGTCCTACCTCGCCGGCCGCCGCGGAACCCGCGGCGACGCCGTCACCGTCGGCGCCTCGGTCACCCTGACCCACACCGCAGGCGTACTGGTCCTCGGACTCGCACTCCCGGCCGCCACCCACCTCGCCGGTGAGACCGTCCTGAACACGCTCGGAGCAGCAAGCGGCCTGATCGTCACCGGCATCGGATTGTGGCTCCTCACCTCCGCCCTCCGCAACAAACCCCAGCACGGGCATCACCACCATCACGGCGACGGACACGGCAATCACCATCACAGCCACCACGCACATCACCATCACGACGATCACGCACCTCACGACCACGACCACACACCCCACGCCCGAGATGCCCAGCAGACGGGAGGCCCCAGGCCACAACCGACCAGCGTCGGCGTGGCCACCCTCGCTGCGCCGGAGGCGATCACGGCCGTTGGTCCGGATCCCCGCCGCGACGTCCGGTCTCGGCGTGCCGACCGCGGCGGCCTCATCGGCATGGGCATCGCGGGCGGCCTGGTCCCCAGTCCGTCTGCGCTGGTCGTCCTACTGGGCGCAGTCGCCCTGGGCCGCACTGCCTTCGGTGTCCTTCTCGTCTTCGCGTACGGCCTTGGCATGGCGGCGACCCTCACCCTCGTCGGGCTCCTCCTCGTGCGCCTGCGAGAACGCATCGAAGCTCGCCTGAAGTCGCCGGCCGACAGCCGCCACCGCGCCGTCCGCGCCCTCACCCGCGTCGGCCCCACGGCGACCGCTCTCCTCGTCGTGATCGTCGGCATCGGTCTCACGCTGCGTGCAGCTTCTGCCTGACCAGCTCGGCAGCTGTAGGAGCCGACCATTCCGGTAAGCACTGTCCGCGGTCTCGAAGCGAGTGCAACTTGAAGGACGACCACGGCGAGCAAGAGTCCGCTGGCACTGGACAACCGAAGCGCTCGACTGTCACTTGAGGGAGACGATTCCCAAAGGTTTCGTGGTGGGCTGTTCCGAGCCGCCGGAGGGCTCCACCGTGATACCGACGGCAACGGCGCCGGCAAGGGGTCCTTCGAGGACCCGTGCGGCCCGCTCTCCTTCGCCGTGGAGGAGACCTGCGGGGCGCAGTGCTCCGGTGTCAGCGGCGTACCACAATTCGTAGACGTTGTTTCCCGTCAGGGCCGGCAGGCCCTGGGCGGTGAAAAGGGCACTGCCTTGATCCCGTGAGACGATCACCGCGGCAATGGCCCCGTCGGCCAGTTCCGCCTTGTGCAGCGTGGCGTCGGGGGCGGTGACGACGCTGGTGAGAGCGCGGTTGGTGGACCGTGTTCGGTCCGCTTGAACTCGGGTTTCCTGGACTTGGGAGTGCTGCCAGAGGGCGATGCCACCGAGGGCTGAGACGGCGGCGATGCTCGCGGCCAGAACGAGGTTCAGGGCTCGGCGGCGTACCGTGCGCACCCGTTGGCGGGGACGGTCCTGGGAAACGCGGGTGAGGGCGTCCAGGGTGCTGGCCCTCACGTGAAGGGCCACGGGCATGGCGTGCATGCCGGCAACGGCGGCGGTGGCTTCCTGCAGCAGGGCGGCTTCGCTGCGGCACGACTCGCAGCCGGCCAGATGGTTTTCGAAGGCGGCTTCCTCGGCCGGAGACAGCGCGTGCAGGACATACGCCCCGAGCGCCAGGTGCGGATCATCCCGGGGCGTCATGACTTTCCTTCCAGGCAGGCACGCAACTGCCTCAGACCTGTACGCATGCGGGACTTCACGGTGCCCGCAGGGGTTCCCAGCGCCTCGGCCACCTCCAGATGGGTCAGGCCCTGGTAGTAGGCGAGTACCAGGGGAACCCGCTGGAGCCGGGCCAGAGAGGCCAGGCAGTGGTAGGTGCGCCGCTGCTCGTCGTGGGTCAGGACGGTCTCGGCGACCTCGTCGAAGTCGCGCTCCGCGAGGAACGCGGAAGCGCGCTGTTCACGCTCTTTACTGGCCTGAGCGGAGCGCACCCGGTCCACGGCACGGCGGTGGGCGAGGGTGAGCACATAGGCCTTGGCCGTCCCTCGCCGGGGATCGTAGCGGTCCGCGGTGCGCCAGACTTCGATCATGACGTCCTGAGTGACCTCCTCGGCCTGGGCCGCATCGCGCAGAATGCGGCAGGCCAGCCCCATGACCGTCCCGCTGAAGGCGTCGTAGATTCCCGCGAAGGCTTCTTTGTCGCCTTCGGCCACACGGGGCAGCAGTTCCTCTGCTCGTGTGCTGGGCTCTGAGCGGCGCAACAACGTCGGCTCCCTTTGTGCGTCGTGCTGCGGTGCGGGCTGTGCCCGCAGCGTGCCGGGTTCCGTGTTCCACTGTGGTGCCGGTCGCTGCGCGGCGCAGGTCGGATCGAGTGTGCGGGTGACGTCGGCGGACCGGAACCGGAGCTTGTGCGGTGGCCATGACGACACGGTTCACTCCGTCTCCGCGCCGAGCAGGACGTGGACCGTCTTGCCCCCGAGGGCGGGCACGATCCGCATCTGCCCGCCGAGTCGCCCGATGATCTGCAGACCGAAGCCGCCGTGATCGCCCGCGCCTGCCCGTGCGTGAAGGTCCGGGAGCTCTTCACTGTGGTCCGCAACGGCGATGTCCAGCCGTCCGTCCTGGACGGTGAGGGTCAGCAAACACGAGCCCCGGGTGTGCCGGACAGCATTGGTTATCAGCTCCGAGACGATGAGGACGGCGTCCGCGACGCGGTCCAGCTGGTCAGCGGCTCTCAGCCACCGTTCGGTGATGCGGCGGGCCACAGCCGGGGCGTGCCGACCGCAGGGCAGAGATACGGTGTGCCGCTGCATGACGGGCGGCGAGGCAATCGTGGACATGTCTGCCCCCTCTGGGGCCTGAGAACTGGTCTTCTCTTCTGTGCAGGTAATTCGTAGCCGGCGACCGGACGGATGCCGTGACAGCGCGAAAGGCGAGCCTTGCAGTCATGCCTGCCGCCTCGGCACCGGCGCATGCAGCGCGCATCTGCTCACCGCATGGCAGCCATGCATTTCTCCCGGCTGTGTCATCCGCCGCCTCGTCGGCTCCGAATCCCTCATGTCCGACACAACAAGGCAGCCGTCGCAGCTCGTGCATCCGTGCTGCCGCATCGAATTGCGGCCGTTCACGGCAGGACAGGCACCTTCTTCGTTGTGTTCGCCCATGCTCTGGCAAGGAGATTTGAGCGATGACAGTATCCATGCGCGTCCGGCGACTGGTGGCGGGAACCGCGGTCACGGGTCTGCTGGCCGGAGGTGCCGCTCTCGGCACGTCCACCACGGCCAACGCGGCCCCCGCCCCCTCGTCCGTCTCCACTGTGGCCGCCGACCATCACGGCCACCACGACAAGTGCACGTGGACGAAGGGGCACTGGGAGAAGAAGTGGGTCAAGGGCCACTGGGAGAAGCGACAGGTCCACCACAAGGTCTGGCACCACGGCTACCACGACAAGCACGGCGCCTGGCACCAGGGCTCCTGGGAGCACCACTACACCTACAAGTGGGTCTACGTTCCCGGCCACTGGGATCACCACTGGGTCAAGGGCCACTGGGACTGCAAGCACCACTGAGCCCCACGTGAGATGAGGGCCAGTGTCCCCGAAGGCTCTGGCCCTCATCCAGACTTACTGCGTCCTGAGCGCGGCGAGGGAAGCGGCCCTTGTGCTCAGTCCGGCTTTGGTCACCGTCCGTTGATCGCGTCGTGGGCTGGCAGGACGACGCAGGACGCACTGGCTTGGGCGGCCGTCACGCTGCGTGGCATCTTGGCGGGTCGCACGATTCCCGCGACGGAGGTCGCGGTGATGCTGTGCCAGGTGTCGATGTCGCGCAGCATGGCGTGTCGGCCGCTCGGCATGGCGATGCCGCAGGTGGCAGCACCAACCGCGTGCGCTCGGCGTAGGAAACTCCAGGAGTCGTGGGCCCGGGTGATGGTGTCGCTCGGATCGTGCAGGAAAACCACCTGCCGGCCGGCCAGGTGGTCTGCCGGCTCGCCGGGGGGACACCAGGGGGCGAGGCCGACGATTCCCCGAACCTGCGGGTGGCTTGCCGCGCGCAGGGCCGCCCGGCCGCCCATGGAGTGCCCCACCAGCACTATCGGGAGGCCGGGGTACAGATCGGCGAGTTCCTCCAGTGCCTGCCGGGCATCCTGGGCGGCGTCTGCACGGATGCCGTTCCAGCCGCGGTGGCGGTAGCGGACGTGCGCGAGGACGAGTCTGTCCGGCAAAGCTGCCCGGGTGATGGCGCGTGCGAAGGGCAGCATGCGCAGTGCGGGAAGGTTGAGCCGGGGCGGCGCGGTGAGGGCATCGGCGCGGCCCCCGTGCAGCAGCAGCACGGCGGCCGACGGTGTGGCCGGAGCCTCCCGTATCTGCAGCGGGCTTTGTGGACGGCGTTCGTCCGCGGACGAACGCGCGGGCTCACCGGTGCTCATGCGGCGGGACGCGGCGGGCGTGGCAGGAAGCCGCTGGTGCGGGCCTGGTAGGCGGCGTATCCGGGCCGCTGGGCCATGTGTGCCTCCAACAGGCGTTGGCCGCTGCCTCTGGTGAGCAGCAGAGTCATCGTCAGGGGGGAGATCAGGGCGAGCGCCGCCGTCTGCCAGCTGCCGCACGCCATCAGGTACAGACCCCACCACACCAGGGCGTCACCGAAGTAGTTGGGGTGTCTGGTCCAGGCCCACAGGCCGCGGTCCATGATGCGGCTCCGGTTCGCGGGATCGGCCTTGAAGCGAGCGAGCTGGTGGTCGCCGACCGACTCGAAGGCCAGCCCGGCCGCCCACACCACCGCTCCCGTCACGGCGAGGGGTCCGAGCGGGGCGGGCGTGTACTGGGCGGTCTGGACAGGCAGTGAGACGAGCCATACCAGGGCGCCCTGCAGCAGATACACCGTCCGCAGGGCGTACAGGTTCCGGTTGCCGGGTGCCTTGTCGAGCAGCTTGGCGTAACGGGCGTCCTCCCCGTGACCGCGGCTTCGCCGTGCGATGTGGGCGGCCAGCCGCAGCCCCCACACGCAGGTCGCCGCGGTGATCAGCAGCCGTCTGCCCGCATCCCCTTCACCCGCCGACATGACGTAGGTGACCATGGCGACCGCGGTGAAACCAAGACCCCAGGCGATGTCCACGATCCGGTGCACTGCCGCCCGTAGGGCGAGGACGAAGGTGACGAGCATGACCGTCAGAGCGGTTGCCGCCGACACAGCCGCGTTCAGGCCGAGCGCCGCCCAGTGGACGCCGCTCACTGCCCTCCACCGCCAGCGGCACCGCGCGGCAGTACGGCGGGCATCCCGGACTCGCCCTCCCGGGTCGGTCGGACGGCAAGGACCTGATCGACCCCCATCCGACGCTCGGTGAAGGCCAGGCCGCTGCCCGCCAGATACAGGCGCCACACCCGGGCGGTCGGTTCGCCCACCAGGGCGGTGAAGTCGTCCCAGCGCGTCTCCAGCATCCGGTGCCAGGCGGCGATGGTCCGCGTGTAGTGCTCGCGCAGCGCCTCGACGTCACGCACCTCCAGCCCGGCGTCCTCCAGCAGGGCGACTGTCGCCCCCAGCGGCCGCATGTGCATGTCGGGTGCGATGTAGGTCTCGATGAACGCGCCGCCGCCGGGGGCGTTCGTTCCCCGTGACATCTGCTGGATCAGGGCGCGTCCACGGGGGCGCAGCACATCGTGCAGCAGCGCGGCGAAGGCCGGGTACTCGGTGTCGCCGACGTGCTCGCCCATCTCGATGGCGCTGACTGCGTCGAAGCCGCCCTCGTCGATGTCCCGGTAGTGCCGCAGGCGCACGTCCACCGCGTCGGCGAGCCCCTCCTTCTCCGCACGGGCGGCCACGAAATCGCACTGCTGCCGGGACAGCGTGACCGCGGTCACCTGCACGCCGTGCTCTCGCGCGGCATACAGGCTCAGCGATCCCCAGCCGCAGCCGATGTCCAGCAGTCGCATGCCCGGGCGCAGTCCCAGCTTGCCGCAGATCAGGGCCAGTTTGTCGCGCTGCGCGTCGGCGAGGGTGTAACCGGGCGCGCCAGGCCGGGTCCAGTAGCCGCAGGAGTAGGCCATCGACTCGTCCAGCAGCAGGGCGTAGAAGTCGTTGGACAGGTCGTAGTGGTGGCTGATGGCGGCGCGGTCTCTCGCCGAGCTGTGCAGGGCGCCGCTCAGCCGGGCCCGCGGCGCGCCAGGGGCGGCAGGCCGAGGGCCGACGGCTCCCAGACGCAGAGCGGTCACCGCCGCCCGGACGAAGTCCCTGGCTGCGGGGCGGATCGCACCGTGGGAGGCGATCGAGCGCCATACGCTGCTCAGCCCTTCGGCGAGGTCGCCCTCGATGTCGAGTTCACCGGCGATGTACGCCTCGGCGAGACCGAGTTCACTGGGCTGCCACAGCAGCCGGCGCAACGCCGCGGGCGAGCGCAGGACGACGAGCGGGGCGTCGTTCGGTCCGGCTTCACTGCCGTCCCAGGCCCGCAGCCGCACCGGCAGCCTCCCTGGGAAGTACCGGCTGAGCAGGTCTGCCAACTGAGGTGCCGAGGTGGTCATCGGTTCGCTCCTGAAGGTACCGGGTGCGCCAGCCCGTTCGAGGTGCTCGTCAGCGCGATCTGTCGGACGTCGAGGTAGTGGGAGCGGAAGCCGGCTTCCGAGTACGCGAGGTACAGCTCCCACATGCGGCGGAAAGTGGTGTCGAAGCCGAGATGGGCGACCTGGTCGCCATGGGCGAGGAAGCGTTCGCGCCACAGGCGCAGCGTCTCCGCGTAGTGGTCACCGAACCCGTCCACGGTGCTCACGCGCAGCCCGGCGGCACTGGCGTGCTCATGGATCGCCTCGGGTGAGGGGATGAGGCCGCCGGGAAAGACGTACTTGCTGATCCACGTGTGGGTGCGGCGGGTGTTCTCCATCCGCTCGTGTCCCATGGTGATGGCCTGCAGAGCGATGCGGCCGTCCGGCGCGAGTACCCGCCTTAGGGTGGCGAAGTACTCGGGCCAGTACTCGGCGCCGACGGCCTCGATCATCTCGACGCTGACGACGGCGTCGTACACGCCGGTCACCTGCCGGTAGTCCTGCAGCCGAACCGTCACCCGGTCTGCCAGGCCCGCCTGCGCGATCCGCGTGCGGGCCAGTTCCCGCTGCTCGGCGGAGAGGGTGACGGTGACGACGCTCGCACCGCGCGCGGCGGCACGCAGCGCGAGCTCTCCCCACCCGGTGCCGATCTCCAGCAGGCGGGTGCCTGGGCCGACACCGGCCATGTCCAGGAGGCGGTCGATCTTCCTGTGCTGTGCCGCGGGCAGGGTCTGTTCGTGTGCGGGGAACGCCGCGAACACCGCGGAGGAGTAGGACATCGTCGGGTCCAGGAAGAGCGCGAACAGTTCGTTGGACAGGTCGTAGTGCAGGTGGATGTTCTTCCGGGCCCCGTCTTCGCTGTTGAGTTGCTCCGCGGGGCGGCGGGCGGTCCATGCCTTGCGCAGCCGCCGCAGCGGCGCGGGCACCAGGTTGTCGACGTGCGCGGCGAGAACGGTCAACACGCCGGTGAGGTCGTCGCTGTCCCACTCTCCGGCCATGTACGACTCGCCGAAACCGATCAGACCGTGTGCGCCCACGCGCCGGAAGAAGGCGTCCGGGTCGTGCACGGTCAGGGTCGGGCCAGCACCCTGCGAGGGGGCGCCGCCCAGGCGGGTACGCAGGGGCAAGGAGGCGAGCGCCCGGGTGAGCAGGACGCGGGCGATGGCCCCGCGCATCCGCGAACGGACGGGAGGCCGGGCGACGTCCGGCCACCGCGCGGCGTCCACTGGGACGCGAGCGGGCGTGGAGGCCGGGAGGGGGCCGGACTGTTCGTCGCGCTCGCCCGGGGGCGGAGCATGACGCTGACCTGGCAGGGTGCCGGTGGGTGCGTCGCGGTGACAGGTGCGGGAAGCTGGAGGAGGTGTCACTTCGGGCCTTCGTAGGGGTGGTGAGGGGGACGCGGCTGGACGGGAACGCGTCTGAGCCACAGGGCGATGCCGTGCCGGCGGATCCCGGCCGAGACCAGCGCGGTGGACCAGGGGTGGCGCAGCGAGAAGCGGAGCAGGTTCCAGCAGGTGGCAGGGCGGTGCCGGCCGCGTAGGACCGCGGTGAACGGGCGGGTGTCACCGCGCCTCAACTGCACCATGACGTCCAGTTGCCCTGCCGGGAGCGGCAGCCGCATGCGGTAGCCGCCATCCACCGGGAAGAACGGCGAGACGTAGAAGTCCTTGACCACCTCCACCAGACCGTCGGTGTCGGGGCGCAGCAGGTAGCAGTGGCGTTGTCCATAGGTGTTGTGGACCTCGGCGACCACACAGGCCAGGGTGCCCGCCCGGTCGTGGCACCAGAAGAGCGTCAGAGGGTTGAAGACGTGGCCGAAGACGCGTGCGTGGGCCAGCATCAGCACCGTCCCGCCGCCGAGTTGCACGCCGTGTCCCGCCAGGTACGCCTCCAGGCCGGCGCGAATCGACGTGGCCGTGCCGTCGAAGTGGTCCCGCGCGTCGAAACCCGCCAGCGGCCTCAGCAGACGCGGCAGCCGGGGCAGCCGGTCGAGGTCGATCAGCCACAGGTGCGTGCGGTGCCTGAAGGAGTAGCGCAACGGTGTGGTGCGCGTGTGTGTGACGACGCAGTCGTACAGGGCCGGCGGCACGGGCGCCGCCGAGCTCACCACCGCACGCCCAGCGAGGCAGCCGCTTCGACGCCCGAACGACAGCCGTCCTCGTGGAACCCCCAGCCGTGGTAGGCGCCGGCGAAGGCACACACGGCTGTGTTGAGGCGGGGCAGGTCCCGCTGTGCCGCGACCGACTCCGGCGTGTAGACGGGATGTTCGTACATCATCCGGGCCAGCACCCTGTCCTGGGGCAGTCGGCGCGCGGCGTTGAGGGACACGACGAAGGTCGCGTCGGACTCCAGTCGCTGCAGTCGGCTCATGTCGTAGCTGACGTGGACACTTTGAGCGGACGAATCGCAGGTTGGCATGTAGTAGTTCCACGACGCCCGGGCCCGGAGCGAACGCGGCAGCACGGTGGTGTCGGTGTGCAGCACGGTGGAATTGGGGCTGTAGCGGAACGCCCCTAGCACGCGCCGCTCGTCCATGGTGGGCTCGGCCAGCAGGCGCAACGCCTGATCGGGGTGAACCGCGATCACCACAGCCGCGTACTCGTCGCTCTTGCCGTCCTCGCTCACCACCCGCGCCCGGTCAGCGAACCGTTCCACACGGCGCACCGGAGTGGCGGTACGGATCTCCGTCAACTGCTTGACGATCCGCTCGACGTACTGCGCCGAGCCGCCGGTGACCGTCTTCCACCGCGGAGACCCGGTCACCGACAGCAGGCCGTGATGCTCAAGGAAGCGGAACAGGTAGGTAGCCGGGTAGCGCATCGCGGTTTCGGGCGGGCAGGACCAGACCGCGGAGACCAGCGGGACGACGAAGTGCGAGACGAAGTAACGGGTGAAATCGCCGTCGGCCAGGAACTCGCCCAGAGTGACTTCGGCGTCGGTTTCGACCTGCCTCTCGGCCGAGGCGGCGAGGGCGTGGCGAGCCGCACGGTGGAACCGGGGCACTTGCGCCAGCAGGCGCAGGTAGCGGGCGCGCAGTGCAGCGCGCCCCGTGAACAGCCCCGACAGCCCACGAGCGCCGGCGTACTCCAAGCCGCATCCCTCGCACCGTACCGACATGCTCATCTCTGCGTCCTGGGTGGTGACTTCGAGGTCGGCGAACAGACGAAGCAGGTGCGGATAGGTGCGCTCGTTGTGCACGATGAATCCGGAATCGACGCTGACAGGCCGTCCCGCCGTAGCCAGCTCGTGAGTGTGGGCATGCCCACCTGGCCGACCGTCGGCCTCATACAACACCACGTCACACGTCGTGTTGAGCACGTAAGCGGCGGTCAGCCCGGCCACTCCGCTGCCCACCACGGCTACTCGTTTGCGTCCCACTACGTTGCCCGTGCCCTCTCAGTGTCACCAGCGCCGATCACTGCCGGCGAAGGGTGATCCGATGCCGCAGGCGACGCGGATTGGTGCGCTCTTCATACGGCCGGGTTCGCACCCTCCTCGACACCGAAAAATCGGTCACAAGACCAGAAGTGACAGCCTCCTCCCCCCGACGCAATGTCCGCCTGCTTGGACCCATCAGATGAACCCCGGGCTGTCCGGCAAGCCACGCCCTTGAACCCTGCGCGTCACCCGTGTCCGCAGCGTGGTCTGGCGGACACGGCGGCCTTTGACCGCCGGAGCGCAGCAAGGAGACGCGGCAGCCGTGTCGCGGCGCTGGGGTGTGTGCTGTGGTACCGGTGGGGCGATGGTATTGATGATGCCTGCGAGCTGTGACTGCTGTCCGACGCTTTAAATCTGACCTTTGAAGACGATCTCCAGCACCCAACAACGGTGCAACCCCAACTACGAGAGCAGTAGCGACCAGCCAACACCCACGACAGCCTGGCCCTCCAACCGCTGGCCATGGAGATCCCGCCCCTCCACAGCCCCTGCGGATTACGGCGCCGCCGGCCGGTGAAACTCAACGGGGACAAGGGCTACGACTATCCCGACCTGCCTCGATGGCTCCGCGCGGAACATCATTCCTCGCATCGCCCGCCGCGGAGTCGAGAACTCACAACGGCTGGGTCGACACCGCTGGGTGGTCGAGCGCACAGTGTCCTGGTTCAGCGGATGCCCCTTCCTCCACTGACGCTACGAACGCAAGCCCGAACACTTTCTGGCCTTCACCGCCGTCGCCACCAGCCTCATCAACCACCGTCGACTCACCAAGTGAAACGACGTCCGATCATCATGCACAAGATCAGCAGGCACCCAACAGACCCTGCCGAGGAAGCACGCAACTGCCAAGCCCCACACCAAATCGGCGTTCTGACGATCAGTAAGACGCCGTTTTCTTCGATGGGTGACTGTGTCACTCTGTGCGGAGCCGCTTGAAACTCGGGTCCAGCCCCATGACCTGGACGCTCGGTGCGGCGCGCAGCAAATACCGACCGCGGAATGGGGTCGGCACAGGTGTCTTGTCGCAGGCGAACCGACTGAAGGCCAGTTGGAAAGGGGGGGAGGCATCGCATGGATGAGGATGTCGTATCAGGTGCCGGCCGACCGCGTCGTACGAGACTGCTGAGATTCTTCCGCGATCGCGTACCAACCCGCCCCGACGCGCGCGAGGAGCGGCCGTCGGCCAAGGCCATCGAGAGCTCGCCTGCCGACCATGCCACGGTTGGGCCGGCAGGCGAGCAGGTCCTGCACGGCCACACCAACTGGGTCCATTCGGCGACCTTCTCTCCCGATGGCCGGCTGCTGGCCACCTGCAGCGGCGACATGACCGTCCGGATTTGGGACCTCGCCACCGGAACAACCCGGCACGTGCTCACCGAGCACCGGTCGAGCGTGCATGTGGTGCGGTTCGCCCCCTGCGGGGACCTCCTGGCGAGCGGCGACATGGACTCGGTCCGGCTGTGGGACGTCACAAGCGGCCACTGCGTGCGTGTTCTCGACCACGCCGACGCTCTCGGGCTCGGAGTCTGTACCGCGGCGTTCTCCCCCGACGGCCGCCGACTGGCCACCAGCGACGGCCGCGTCCTGGTGTGGGACTTGCACAGCGACCGGGCCCCCGAGCCGCTGACCCACTCCACCACCGACGGCTGGGCGGTCGCCTACAGCAGAGACGGGCGATACCTGGCTGCCGTTACCGCCTCGATCGCTGTGATATGGGACGCGGCGACCCACGAACGACTGCGGGAGATGAGCCGCCCCGGTAAAGCCGGCCCCTTGGCCTTCAATCCCAGCGGAACGCTGCTGGCTACTGCCAGTGCCCGTCGGACGTGGGCCTGGGATGTGGCAACCGGCGAAGAGTGCACCCAGTTCACCGGCATCCACCGCGACGATGTGACCGACCTCGCCTTCTCTCCCGACGGCCAGACTCTTGCCACCGCCGGGTGGGACAGCCAAGTCGGGTTGTGGGACCCGACAACCGGCGCTGCCTTGGGTCGACTTACCGGACTCAGCCAGCCGTTCGTATCAGTCGAATACTCACCCGATGGCCGGCTACTGGCAGCCGCCGGATGGGACGGTCTCATTCGTGTATGGAACACGCCCGCGCCCCTGTTGAATGAAGCTGACGGGTGATGGAAATCGCGGACCCTCAAGGCGTCGTTCGCTCTCGCCTGCACCATCACTTGTTCTCAAGGACTCGCCACGACCGAGGACCGGCGACGCGTCGGCCACGGTGACGCGACGTACGACGTAGGCGGTACCCACCCTCTCCGTCTCCGGGGGGGGCAGTCTTGGATCGCCAGACTCGGCTCGGCCGTGGTGATGTCGAACCTGCCCATCATCGGCCGCGTGCCGGCCAGCAGCGCGCTCGCCGGGCTGCTCGCCCCGGCCGAGGAGGACGAGCACGTGTGAACCGGCTGAACGTTCACCGCCGGATGGGGCACCACGGAGCTGCTGCACCCCCGTCTCGTCCGGCCCGAGCTGGCTGTGGAGGTCGGCGTCGACGTCGCCCGGGACAGCGTGGGCCGTCGACGCCTCCCCGCACGCTGGCACTGGCCTCGCCCGGACCTGACCGGCAACGACGTCCCCTTCTACGGTGCGTGAGCCGAAGAGGGCTGTTTTGACAGGCGATGTTGACCGATTGACAGGCGAGTTCGACCGCTGAGCTCGCGGAGACAGCTCGTCTGCGCGAGCGGTGTCAGCGGCCCCTGCGAGCATATGGATCATGAAACGATCCGAGGATCTCCTGGCAGGGCTGGACGACATCGACTGGGCGACCTTGGGACACGCCTACGGCAGCGCCAAGGACGTGCCCGGCCAGCTCCGGACGGTGTGCGGGCCGGACGAGGAAGCCCGAGAGAGCGCCTTCCGCAGCCTGTTCAGCAACATCTTCCACCAAGGCACCCGGTACTCGGCCTCTCCGCACGCCGTTCCGTTCCTCGCCCGGATCGCTGTCGCGGGCCCGGTCGGCGCTCGGGCCGACGCGCTGTTGCTGCTGACCCGTCTGGCCGTTGACTGGCACGACGAGTACGACCTCCCGCTCGGCATCGACACCGCAGCGTGGCGTGCTGCGGCCATCAGCCCTGAAGAAAATCTGCGCTGGTACGACGAGCAGATCGCCGCCGAGACCGAAGAGGAGCAGCTGCAGAACCTGCGCGAGGGACGGGCGTACTGTGCGGCGGGGCATCCCGTGGACGCCCGCGAGGGCGCACTGCGCTCCTATGACGCGGTCCGCGCCCAGCTTCCCGTCCTGCTCGAACTGCTCGACGACCGAGACCCGGAGATCCGCGCCGCGACCGCGTACCTCCTCGGCTGGTTCCCCGAGGAGGCCGACGCCACCCTGCTCCCGTTGCTGGCCAGCCTCGACGGCGAGCGGGACCCCGTCTGCACAGCCACCGTCCTCGTCTCGGTCGGGCTGCTCGCCGACCATGACCCGGACGGCCGACTCCGGCACCACCTCAACCACGAGCACCCCTTGCCGCGCTGGGCCGCCGCCACCGCCCTTGCCCGCCTGCTGGTCGCGCACCCGGCCTCCGCGCCAAGCCTGCCGCCGGCGGAGAGCATCGCCGCCGAACTGGCAGCCTTCGGCGCCGGGCCGGCCCCCGCACCCGCCACCGCCCACCACGCCGGCGACCTGCACAGCTACACCGTCCGCAGCCTGCTGCACCTGATGCGCGCCGCCGAAAACCCGGACGGGATCCTTCTGAGACTTGTCCGCGCCCTGCCACGTATCGAGAAGACCAAAGTCGTGCCGAGCCCGCTGGCGGTCTGCACCGAGGACCTGCTAGAAGCCCTGTTCGAGCCCGCGGACACCAGCGCGGGATTCGCTGAGCTCTCCCCCGGGCGCCAGGAGTTGCGAAGGGTTCTGGCCGAACTGCTGACCGACGCGGACTTCCAGCCCATGCCATTCGGCTCAGACCTCCACGAGCGGTTCACCCAATACGGCCTTCCCGGCACCCGCCCCGCCCTACGCGCCTACGTCGGCCTGTCCACCGAAGGCGAGAACCCCAGCGCCCCCCTCCCCGGCCCCTGGGAACCATTGCGCGCCCACTGATCCCCCACCGCCCCTCAGCGAGCACTGGCCGCTGGCCGAGAGGAGGCGGAGATATTGGGGCCGACCATGTGCTCGCCGATGAGGCAGCGGCAGAGCCATTCTGCGAAGCTCAGCTGACGTGGGCGGGGCCAGACCTCGAGCTGGGGCTACGCCGTGGAGGAGTACGCAGTCGAAGCGGCGCAGGTCACGTACGAGGCACGGTCGCTGAGCAGCCAGGCGGCTGCCTCGGCGATCTCCCGGGGCTCACCCATCCGGCCCATCGGGATCCTTGCGCTCATCCCCTCGATGAGTCCGGGAGTCGCCGCTTCCCATTCGTCGATCATTTCGGTGGCGGTGCCGCCGGGGGTGATGCCGTTCACGCGGATGTTGGCGGGGGCCAGGTCGACCGCGGCGGTCTCGGTGAGGCTGTTGAGCGCGCGCTTCATGGCCCCGTACGCGGGCAGGCCGGGATTGGCCCGGCGGCTACCGATGCTGGAGGTGTTGACGATCGCCCCGCCGCCGCCCTGCCGCATGAGGGCGACCTCGGCGTTCATGGCGGTCCAGTGCGAGCGGAAGTTCACGGTGAACTGCTTGTCTATGTCCTCATCGGTGGTGGCGTCGACCGGGCCGGGCTGCTGGATCACTGCGCCGTTGTTGAAGGCACCGTCCAGGCGTCCGTGCAGCTCCTCGACGCGGTCGACGGCGGCGCGGATGCTCGCGGAGTCAGCGAGGTCCAAGGTGACAGCGCCGGCGACGCCGCCGTCGGCACGGATTTCCTTCACGATGCGGTCCAGGGCATCGGTGCTACGGGCGGCGAGCACGACGGCGGCGCCCTCGGAGGCGAAGAGCCGGGCCGCGGCCGCCCCGATGCCGCGGCTGGCGCCGGTGATGAACAGGATCTTGCCGGTGAGCAGGCCGACGGGTGCACTGGCGGTGGTGTTCGTGTTGTTCCTCATGGCAACAGCGTCCGGCCGACTGCCGACCGGATACAGGCACAGGCTGTACCAGGATCCGCCGCCGCGCCGCGCGCACACTGGGCGTATGGACAAACAGGAACTCGGGGCGTTCCTCCGCAGCCGCCGCGAGCGGCTCCGCCCGCAGGACGTCGGCCTCCCCTCCGGCCCGCGACGCCGCACACCAGGTCTTCGCCGCGAGGAAGTGGCGGTCCTCGCGCACATTTCCACGGAGTACTACATCCGGCTCGAGCAGGGCAGGGCGCCACGCCCCTCGGGCGACGTCCTGGCGGCGATCGCGGGAGCGCTGCGGCTCACTGATGCGGAGTCCGACCACATCCATGTCCTCGCGGGCACCGCGCCGAACCGGACCGGACTGCACCGGCGCGACGTCCGCCCGAGCATCCTGGACCTCCTCGAGCGGCTGCCGCAGACGGCCGGCTTCGTCATGTCCGCCGCGTGCGAAGTCCTCGCCTGGAACGAGCTCGCCGCCGCGCTCATGGAGGACTTCGCCCCGCTCGCCCCCGAGGACCGCAACCTCGCCCGCCGGGCCTTCCCCGGGCCGCGGCCCGACGATACGACGCTCTACGGGATCTTCGACGCCGCCGACTTCAGGCTGGGCGTCGTGACGCAACTCCGCACCGCCCTCGCCCGCTACCCCACCGATCCCTCGGTGACCGGCCTCGTCGACGAACTCCGCCGTACCAGCCCCGACTTCGCCCGGCTCTGGGAACGACACGACGTGCAGGCCGCGCCGATGCTCACGAAGACCTTCCGCCATCCGACCGTCGGTGAGGTCACCGTCGACTGTGACACGCTCACCCTCACCGACCGTGACCAGTACCTCGTGCTCTTCAGCGCGCCTCCGGGATCTCCCGGCGCCGAAGCCCTCGCCCTCCTGAACGTTTTGGGGGCAGAGGCCAGTCACTACCCGCGGTAGCGCCACACTGTGCGGTCAAGCCGGAGGAGCCCCGCAGGCAGGAGCCGCCGGACAAGCACTGTTTTCCCTGCATGAGCGCTTCGGTTCGCAGACAGTCAAACGGATCAACGGTGTTCGGCAGTCCCAACGGTCGTTGTCCTGTGCGCCGGTGGCGGTTACCGGAGTTCCACCCCGTATGAACTTCCGCTATATTCCCAGCCGTCGGTGCCGGCGCCGATGTCGGCGACGATGATCTCGTCGATGAAGAGGTCTTCGAGGTCGTCGTCGCGCAGGTCGCCGGCCAGCCACAGGGCCTCGATCCCGGTCCAGTCGCCGCGGCTTGCATCGATGCGCAGGAGGGCGGCGCGGCGGTTGCCGCGTTCGCGTTCGTCGTTGTAGCGGTTGGTGCTGGAGGCCAACAGACAACGGGCATGGCCGACCAACTCGGCCTGGTGCGCGGTGAGCACGGGATGCTCGGCGAGGGGGATCACAGCGACGAAGGCCGCGTCGCGTACCTCCGCGTTGTCGTGGCCGAGAAGAGGATGAACAGCGGAGACGATCGCCGGGCGCAGGTCCCGGAACGCGCGCATCTTCCCGTACTCGTCGAGAAACTCCTTGCCGAAGTGGCGTTCGCCGCCCTGGTCTCTCGCGACTGAGCCGCGAAGGGCTGCCGCTGCCTCTGATCGGCGACAGGGACACCGGCAAGTCGCCCCTGCTGATCCCGCTGGGCACCGAGGCCGCGACGGTCGGCCTCGGCTCAGGTACGTCCTGGCCACCAAACTCGTCATCGAACTCCCGGTAGGCCCCGGCCCTCCGATGCTCAGAGCACGTCACTTTTCAGCCATTCCCCTGTAACTCCCCTGCACGGAAAGGTACTTCCGCACGGGAGCACGCGCCTGACATCTTGCATCCACCACTCGTTTCGTGCGGCCCCGCCAGTGTCCTCGGCACGGCCGGGCCGTCTACGGAGGATGCCTTGATACCCCACATATCCCGTCGCCCCAGACGCACGCTGGTCCTGGCGGCCACGCTCGGCGCAGCCCTTGCGTTCGGCGCCCCGGGCGCCCTCGCGGGCACGCTCCCCGTCGACCCCTCCACCGCTCCGGCCGCCAACGCCCACGCTCCGGCCGCCGTGCCGGCTTCCCAGAGTGCGACCTGGGTGGCCGGCACGCGTGCCTACCTCGTGATCACCGCCCCCGGTGACAATTCGGCGGTCCGCTCCGCGATCGCGGCCAACGGCGGCACCGTCTTCTCGAACTTCGACGCCATCGGCGTGATCGTCGCCCACTCGGCGTCCAGCGCATTCGCCGCCACCATGCGCGGCGTCGCCGGCGTGCAGCAGGTGGGCGCCACGCGCACCTCGGACGTCCCGGCCGCCGCCTACAACCCGGCGCTCCCGGCCAATCCGGCCCAGTCCTCGACTCCGGCCGGAGAGCCGGTCCGGGCCGACATGAGCCAGATCAAGGCCGACCAGGCCTGGGCCGTGAACCCTGGCTCCACCTCCGTCACGGTCGGCGTCCTGGACACCGGTGTGGACGACCAGCACCAGGACCTGGCGCCCAACTTCAACGCGGCCGACTCGGTCTCCTGCGCCTACGGCAAGCCCGATACCCGTGTCGGCGCGTGGCGGGACGTCGACACGCACGGCACCCACGTAGCGGGCACCATCGCCGCGGCCAAGAACGGCAAGGGCGTCGTCGGCGTGGCCCCCGGGGTGAAGATCTCCGCGGTTCGGGTCGCTGAGCCGGGCAACTCCTTCTTCTTCGCCGAGAACACCATCTGCGGCTTCGTCTGGGCCGGTGACCACGGCTTCAAGGTCACCAACAACAGCTACTACACGGACCCGTGGCAGTTCAACTGCCCCGACAACGTCGACCAGGCCGCCATCATCGAGGGCGTCAAGCGCGCCCAGGAGTACGCCGAGGGCAAGGGCTCCCTCCAGATCGCCGCCGCGGGCAACGAGAACTACGACCTCGCCCACAAGACGACCGACTCCGCGAGCCCGAACGACTCGACGCCGGTCACCCGCACGATCACCAACGCCTGCCTCGACATCCCGACCGAGTTGCCGGGCGTCGTCACGGTCGCGGCCAACGGCACGGGTGTCACCAAGGCCTCGTTCTCCAATTACGGGCAGGGCGTGATCGACGTCGCGGCGCCGGGCAGCAACGTGTACTCCACCGTCCCCGGCGGCGGCTACGGCAGCAAGAGCGGCACCTCGATGGCCACCCCGCACGTGGCCGGCGTGGCGGCACTCATCGCCAGCGCCAACCCGGGCATCAGCCCGGCGCAGATCCGCGCCAAGCTGGCCACCCAGGCCAACGACATCGCTTGCCCCTCGGACAGCCGCTGCACGGGCACGACGGCCAACAACTCGTTCTTCGGCGAAGGACAAGTCGACGCCTTCAAGGCCGTCGGGACCACCCCGCCGCCCGGTAAGTACTTCGAGAACCTCGCGGACTTCGCCATCAACGACAACGCGACCGTGGAGAGCCCGATCGCCATCACCGGCGTGACCGGTAACGCCCCGGCCACCCTCAAGGTGGGTGTGGACATCAAGCACACCTACATCGGTGACCTGAAGGTCGACCTGGTGGCGCCGGACGGCACCGTTTACACGCTGCACAATCACTCCGGCGGCAGCGCCGACAACATCGCCCAGACCTACACCGTAAACGCCTCCTCGGAGGTGGCGAACGGCACCTGGAAGCTGCGCGTCAATGACAACGCCGCCTCCGACACTGGCAAGATCGACGCCTGGAATCTGACCTTCTAGGAACTGTCCGGGCGATAGCTGGGGGCAGCGGCGCCCAGCACCCGTGCATCTCGGTGTCGAAGGTCTTGCCCAGTGAGAGACAAGGGCGGCATGGATAGCGCCGTACCTGAGCAGATGCTGGACGAGACCTTCGACCACGCTGTCGTGCACCACGGATGGGCGACCTGAGCAAGGCACGGTTGCCGCAGGTGAGACTGCCGCCCACTCCCCCACCGAAGCTGGTGCCGCTCACGACGACGCCGGGCTCAAGACGCGCGAGGCCCTGATCCGAAGGCCTCCTCGTCCAGGTGATCGACGCTACCGGCTGTCTCACGGAAACAGCCGAGAAGGTGGCCGCCGCCGCACTCGTCGCGGCTGGTCAGACCTCTGCGAACGGTGACACCGGGTGGCGCCCGTGCCCTCGCCGTAGGCGGCGTGAGCTGTCCGTGTTCAGGCGACGATCGGCTGATGTGGGCGAAGCGACCCCTCTTGTTATTCAATGAGGTGTGTGTCGGGGGATCTCGGGGCTCCGTCGCACCGGTCCGAATAGCCGCCCCGGCGCCGCCCCGGGGATTGTGAGAGAGCCGCATGGACTCCACACCCTCCCCCTCCCCCACCCCGTCGTCCTCATCGCCGTTCGACCTGGTCAGCAGTGCCCTGGGGCGCTACGTTCCGCGTGGTGGAGCGGCGGCGGCCGGCGGCTCCGGCGACCCGCAGGGCGACCGCGCTGTCCGCCCACGCGTGTCCGACGATCCTGCGGCCGACCGTCAGGAGCGGATTCTCGGTGTGGTCAACCTGGACAGCGACCTGAGGATCACCCGCTGCAATCTGGACGCCGTCGTGTTCGCGGGGCTGGGCGTCACGATCGGGAGTTCTTTCGCCGACCTGCTGCCTCCGGGGGACGTACCGACGGTCACGCGGCGGTTGCGGCAGGTCCTGGAGATCGGTGAGGCCCACGTCGCCCGCATCCAGCGGCTGCGGCGCGGCGACGGCTCGGAGCTGGTCGTTTCCATGAGCATCCTGCCCGCAGCCCCGCCCCAGGAAGGCTTGACCGTCTCCCTGATCGCCATGGCCAAGCGACTGCACCTCTACGCCGCCGAGACCGCGATCGGCACCTCGCTGGACATCGGTGAGACCGCCCAGTCGCTGGCCGAGTCCCTGTTGGCCTGGGGGGACGTGGCCGCCGTGGACCTCGACTACGCCGTGTGGACGGGTGAGGGAGTCACCGCCCAGGCGCAGGGACGCATACGACTACGACGGGCGGCCCTGGTGCCCGACCGGGTATGGCCCGAGGGGTACGTGACTCCGGGTGACGATCTTCCGAGCGACGCGAGTCGCCTGCTGGCGCAGGCGGTACGCCGGGACGATTCGCCGCAGGCCATCGTCCTGCCCCACCGAGAGGCCATCAACCGGCTGCTCGGAAGCCCGCGGGTGATCCGCGCCCTGGTGCCCGGCGACCGGTCGGCGAGCGTGGCATGCCTACCGCTGGTCCTGGACGGCACGCCGCCCGTCGTACTGGGCGTGGCGGAGGTCTGGCGGCGGGCGGACATGCCCTTCCAGGACAGCGAGCTGTTCGACCTGCAGGAACTGGTGGCCAGGACCGCCCATCACGTCGATCTGGCCCGTCAGCACCAGCGCGAACACACCCAGGTGCTCGCTTTGCAACGCCGGCTGCTCCCCCGGGCGGGCGGCAACACCATGGAGATCGCCAGCGTCTACCAGCCCGCCACCCCGGACAGCGCGGGCGTCGGCGGGGACTGGGTGAACAGCTTTCCGCTGCCCGACGGCCGTACCGCACTGGTGGTCGGCGACGTCGTAGGGCACGGGTTGGGAGCCGCAGCGACGATGGGCCAGCTGAGCATGGAGGCCCGCGCGCTGCTTTCGGCGGGGCTGGCACCCGACGAGGTGCTGGAGCACCTGGACAAGACCGTCACGCTGCTGGACGACGCGGAGTCCGGGCTGACGGCCGGCTACAGCGCCCTAGGCTCCACCTGCTGCATAGCGCTCTACGACCCGGTCAGCCATCAGGTGGCGCTCTCCAGCGCGGGTCACCTCCCCCCGGTTCTGGTGCTTCCGACCGGCCGCGCGGGGCCGCTCGCGGTGAGCCCTCACCCCGGTCTCGGCGCCGAGTTCGCTCTACGGGAACCGTTCGAGGTGTACACCTTCAGCGCGCCTCCGGGCTCCCTGCTGGCCCTCTACACCGACGGCCTGGTGGAGGATCCGGCCCTCCCGATCGACGAGGGGATCAGCAGACTGGCGGATGTCCTGTCCACGGTGCATCCCTGGGACACCCTGCAGCAGGCCGCACGGCACGTCGTCTCCACGCTGGTACCCGGACGTCAGCGCGACGACATCACCCTGCTGCTCGTACGGATGATCGGCTACCGCAAAGAGGACACCGCGACCTGGCGGCTGCCCGCGCGCGACGACGCTCCCGCCCGGGCCCGTGCGCACGTCTCCGCGCAACTGCGGCAATGGCGCGCCCGCAACAACGTACGGGACGATGTCCCTCTGCTGGTCAGCGAGCTGGTCACCAACGCGGTGCGCTTCGCCTCCGGCCCCCTCACCGTGCGCCTGATCAGATCCGGCCACGGCCTGCTGTGCGAGGTCGGCGACACCGGCAACGGCAGGCCACGTCTGCGCAGGGGCGACCTGCTCGACGACGGGGGGCGCGGGCTGCAGATCGTGCACAGGCTCACCACCCGGTGGGGGGTGCGGTGGACCGACACCGGCAAGGTGGTCTGGGCCGAAGTCGCACGGTGACGCTGCCGCGCCGAGCGGAACGCCGCCCGGGGACGCCGCGCAGACGGGGCGCCAGGCGCGTCAACCGACGGTGCCCTTGGGGACACCCCCGGCGTGAGCGGTGACGCGAGCAACCCGGTTACGAGCGTTGGGCGGGTTCGGCACGCACTACAACCACTCCCCCTCGAGGGCGGTGGCGGTAAGGCCGGGTGCCGCGGCGTACAGGACGGCGCGACTGCCCGGCTTCTGCCCGGCGTCGTGCGCCCGCCTCAGGATGTCGAACACGGCGGCGCCTCCGCGGTTGCCGCTGGTGTAGCTGTCCCGGCTGTAGTCCAGCAGGCCCGACGGCCACGTCTCGGGCATGGTCTGCTCCATGTACTCCAGCACCCGGGTCCCACCGGGGTGCGCGAGCAGCACGTCGGGGTGCCAGGACTCCGGGTCGTCCTCGTAACGGACGCGCAGCCACTCCCACATCGCGTTGACCGTCTCCTGTACGGCGCGCGGCCCCCGCCGGTCCATCACGAAGTGGGCGCCGTCCTCCCGCGTGTCCAGGCGGTGCAGGTCCTGGGTGCCGGGCAGGGTGTGGTGCCAGGCGGCGTCCAGTCGCAGCACCGACTCGCGCCTCGGCCGGCCGGTGACCACCGCGGCGACCGCGGTGTCGGCGAACAGCAGTCGGACGATCAGGGACTCCAGGGTGTCGTCGGCGGGCTGGTAGGTCGTGCTCAGCGCCTCCGAGATCACCACCAGCACCACCCGGTCGGGATCCGCGGCCACGAGCTCCGCCGCCAGGGCCAGGGAACGGGTTCCCGCGACACAGGCCCACTGCGTGGCCGGCAGGAGCATCACATCGTTGCGGAGCGCCAGCTTGTTGGCCAGGGACACGTCCAGGCCCGGCAGCGCCGGGGTGGTGGAATGGCTGGTGATCAGGCAGTCGACATCCGAGGCATCCAGTCCTGCGATCTGCAGCGCCCCGCGCGCCGCCCGCTCCCCGTAGGCCTGCACGGCCTCCCAGGCGGGAGCGGTGCGCTCCTGGACGGTCTGCGGCGCGGGTATCGCCTCGAGAGCGGCGATCACACGGTCCACGTCCTGCTGGGTGAACCCTTCGCGCGCCAGCGCGCTTTGGGCGGGTCCGGTTCCGACGGCTCGCAGCGCGCCGCCGCTGCCGGGGGCGACGGCGGTCTCCAGCGGCAGCATCCATCCGCGGGTCGCTATGCCCGTGCCGGCCGCGATGCCGTCCATCCGCGGCTCCCACGCCGCCTGGGGATGCCGGTCACGCACCTCCGCCACGATCTGGCTGGTCTCCACGGCGTGCTCACCGTGTATCACGGCAGGAGGACAGAGGTATGCGGCCATGATGAGCACCTTTCCAGGGGAACAGAGAGGATCGTCAGGAGGGCTGCGCCATGGGCCACTTCGGAACATCGGGCCTGTGCCGACGGGCTCCGTCACGGGAGGCGCTGTCTCCGTCGAGCATGGACGCAAACGGACATTTACGCTGTGACCTACACAACTTGAGCGCCGTTCCCAGGGCGTGATTCGGCACACACCGGCAGGAAAGAGTCACCCCACCCGCACTACAGGTCCCACCTGACTCGGTATCAGCCGCCCTGCTCAACGGTCCGCACCCAATCCCGTCGGGTCAGCGGTCCCCCGCTCGTTCGGAGTCGTCACGTACGGCACCGTGGTCGTCCACAGACGCGCTCACACGCTTCTCGGTAGCTGACGAAGCGCCAGGACGCGCCCGCTCGCGGGGCCGACCGAACGCCCGGAACGACCTGCCCATACGTGGTCCCGCGCAACCCGCTGCAGGACTGTTACTCGCACAAGCCGCCGGAACCACCCGCCCCCGCAGGTCGTCTTGTGCGCTGACTGCGTGTGAAACAGGGTGACGGGGGACGTTGTGACGCGGAATGTGACGAAGGCCGGTCTCATGGCGGTGGCCGTGGCGACCGTACTCGGGGCTTCGGCCTGCGGAGGCGCGGCCGGCAGCGCGGCAGCAAGGAGCGACGGGGCGCGACCCGCGCACGGGAGCGAGGAGTCAGTGACGCCCTCGCGAGACGGGGTGCCGTCGGACCCGGCGTCGGCGTCGGCGGGCGCCGAGCAGGACGAGTCCGCCGTCGCGCAGGCTGCGGCAGGGCCCGTCACCCGGCACGTGCCGTGGAACCTGGACATCCTGGACCAGCGGTCCAGGCCCCTGAACGGAAAGCTCACCACCACCGCAACAGGCAAGGGGGTTCACGTCTACGTGATCGACACCGGGATGGACATCGCCCACAAGGAGTTCGGCGGACGCGGCCGTCTCGGCGCCGACTTCGTGGGGCCGAAGGACTCCGGCGACTGCTTCAGCGAGGAGGGCACAGGTCACGGCACGTTCGTGGCGGGCATCATCGGCGGGGCGAAGTACGGGGTGGCGCCGAAGGCGGATCTCGTACGGGTCCAGGGCATCCTGTGCGAGAGCGACGGGGGCGGCTCCCCGGCAGCGGCCGAGGCGGCCGTCGTCAAGTCGGTCAAGTGGGTCACCGCGCACGCGAAGAAGCCCGCGGTGGTGAACATGTCGCTCAACCTCGACCACCGGTCGCCGGAGCTGGAGTCAGCCGTCAAGAAGATGGTCGACGCCGGGATCCCGACGGTGGTGGCGGCCGGCAACTTCCATGACGACGCCTGCAAGCACTCCCCGGCCGGCGTCCCCGGCACGATCGTCGTCGCGGCCGCCACCGCGAAGGACCGCCCATGGAGCGACGGCGGCAGCTACGGATCCGGTCACGGACGCTGCGTGGACCTGTACGCCCCCGGCCAGAAGGTGACCGCCGCTCTGGCCGGCGGCGGCAAGGTCACCCAGAACGACGGCGCAACGTCCTGGGCGGCACCGCACGCGACCGGCGTGATCGCCCTCTACCTGTCGGCACATCCCCACGCCACTGCCCAGCAGGTCCACGTCTGGCTCGACCGCACGGCCACCCGCGGTGTCCTGCACGGCGTACGTTCCGACACCCCCAACCGGCTGCTCAACACCGGCGGTCTGTGAGGTGCCTTCGGCGTGAGGCGAGGAGGTCTCCGACGAATAGGGCACACTTCTCGAGCCCTCCCGCCGGATGCGGTTGCGGTTGCGGTTAGGGAAGGGCGTACGACGGTGCGCTTTTCCTCGCACCTCATTTCCCCCGCTTGAGCCTGCGCGGTTGTTGACGGAGGGCATCCCCGAACAACTCCGCGCATCCCGCAGTTCCGGAGACCTACGCGCCGAACCGCCTCAGTGAGGTTGGTCTGGCGTTCACCTTCGCGCGCCCGCTCAGGACGAGGCCGTGAACGAACTCGGTAACCCCCACTCCCGTCACCCCCCTTGACGCACGGTCGATTCCGGACGAACAATCTCGGCATCCGCTTGACAACGTTGTCTTACCGAAAGGCGCCCAGCGTGCCCGATGCCCTGTCTGTCGATCGTCGCCGCTTCGTCCAGCTTCTCGGCGCGACCGCGCTCGCGGCGACCGTCCCCGTCACCCTCGGCAGTGGCGCTGCGAGCGCCCATGGACACCCTGGTGCGGCGCCCGACACCGTCGCGGACATCTACTACCGTGTTCTGCTTAACCACACGCACTGGTCCGAGACTCAGTGGGACCAAGCCCACGGCTACTACACGGCCAAGGACTTCGGCTTCGCCGTGGTGCTGGGCAACGCCGTCCTGCTCACCCACGGCAGCTACGACAGCGACCGCGCCGGCATCGACGAGAAGACGCTCAGAGCCCGGACCATAGCCACGATCCAGCACTTCGCCGCGTCGAACCGGCTCACCGGCGGCACCCAGTGGGGCCGGACGCTCTTCTTCGACACCACATTCCAGCTCTACTTCGTCCTGGCGGCCCGGCTGTTGTGGGACGAGCTCGACGCGGCCACCCGTACCCACGTCGACACCATCGCCCGCGAACAGGCGGCCTACACCACGGGCTTGGGCACGGGGAACGACCCGAACTCCGGAAGCTGGACCCCGAACGGCCTGCTCGGTGGCCATCAGGGCGACACCAAGCTGGAGGAGATGGGCGTCTACGCGCAGTCCCTGGCCCCCGGACTGGCATGGGCCACGGACGACGCCCGGCACGCCGACTGGGACAAAATCTTCGGCACCTGGTCACGCAACGAGACCGGCCTGCCCCAGGCGGACCTGGTCAACCCGGCCCGTGTCGACGGTGTCCCCGTCTCCGACAACACCGCCCGCAACCTGTACAACACCTTCATCGTCGAGAATCACGGCTCCTTCGGTCCGCACTACCAGCAAGAGCTGTTCCGCACGTCCGGCCGCAACGCCGCCCATTTCATCACCGCCGGGCGCCCGTTGCCCCAGGTGCTCACCAACCAGCCGAACGCGGACGAGCTGTGGCGCACCCTCCTCGGAGTGATGAGTGACGCCGGCGAGCCGCTGATGCCGATGGTCAACGACCGTGAACACCTCTACGGCAGGGAAGTCATCCCGCTCGCCTTCCTCGCCCAGGTGGGCGGGGACCGCGCCGCGGCCCGGGCAGAACTGGCCCTGGCCGAACGGCTGGAGTCGTATCAGAAGTACCCGCCGGAGTACCGGCTGGCGAAGTTCTCCGGGGAGCCGAAGTACGAGCCGGAGGCCCGCGCGGAGGTGGCCATCAGCTACCTCCTGCACCTGTGGGCCGCGGACCAGGGCCGCACCGTCCGGCCCCTGTCCGCGGAGGAACTGTTCGAACACGCCTCGGGAGTCACCGACTTCGGTGCCGTCCCCGGCCTCGTGTCCCACCAGACGGCCGGCGCCTGGGCCGGCGCCGTGACCAAGCCCGGCTTCGTGAAGTTCGCCTGGCAACCGGCCCACGACAACTGGCTGTTCAGGATCAGCGGGGCGATCCCCATGTTCCTGCCCAGCACGGCCGCACAGGTCACCGGCCGCCAGGTGAGGACGTACACCAGACTCCGCGACGGGTTCGACGGCAGTGCCACGGCACTGCGCCTGACCACCGGGCAGGCGGGGCTGACCACGTTGCCCTCCGGAACGGTCGTCTACGCGACGACCGGCGTCGCGGCGGGAGAGGGACACCTCGAAGTCCACAACCTCACCATGCCTGGCATGGCAGGTCTGACCGGTTCCCGCACCTACCGATTCGCGGAGGGCAGCGCCACCGTGAAGGCGCAGGACGACCGGCCGACCGCCGCTTCCCCGCGCGTGGACGAGGTCGTCTTCACGCGGACCGAGGTCAGACACCTGCGCATGACCGGCGTCCTGCCCGACCCGACGTACGGCTACTCGCTCTACGCCTTCGAGGCCCGCGACGGCGTGGACGGCACCGACCTCGCCCGGAGCGGGACCGCGACCGCGTCCTCGTACGACCCCGGCAAGGAGCCGAAGCTCGCGGTGGACGGCAACGCCACGACCCGCTGGGCGGTGTCGAGGGCCGACCGGCCCCGGGCCGACAGCTGGATCGCCGTCGATCTCGGCGTGACCCGGGCAGTGGACCGTGTCACGCTCCGCTGGGAGGCGGCCGCCGGACGTGCTTACACCGTGCAGGGCTCGACGGACGGCCAGAAGTGGACCGACCTCGTCTCCTGGCCCGAGCCCGACGTCTCCAGCAGGGGCGGCTGGATCGACATCGACGGTCGCGCCGGCCTCGTCGTGCGGGGCTCGAAGCAGCCGCTGGCGGTGTACGGCGACACGGTCGTCCTGGCCGACGGTGCGGCTTCGCCCCTGCTGGCCGAGGGGTATCCCGGCATCTCCACGGACGAGCTCCGTGACCTCGCCCGTCGTGACGCACCACAGGCCCAGAACGGCGGCGTCCGGGCGGCTCTCACCGAGGACCACCTCAGCCTGTTCAACCTGACCGACCGGGAGATCGCGACCCGCGTCGACATCCCGCAGTCCGGCATGCGCACAGTCCTGTTCGAGGGACACCAGGCCCTCACCGCCCAGGGCAGCGCCTACGAGGCGCGGCTCGACGCCGCCACGGCCGAGCTTCTGCCCCCGCGTGTGGTGGTGAGCCCCGTCCTCGGACGGAAGCTGCCCGTCGGCTTGCGGGCGGAGGTCGTGGACGCCGCGACCGTGCGGCTCACCGGGCCGTCCTGCACCTTGCGGGTGAGCGGCCAGAGCCGTACCGAGGTGGCGGTGGTCCGGGTGGGCCGCACCACCACGGTCACCCTGGAGGGCGCCGACGCCTACCCGCTGGACGACCTCGCCCTGGGCCGGACGGTCTTCCCGACCACCCCGCTCCCGCCCGGCATGTCGGCCCCCTCGGCCGCTGTCGACGGTGACCCGCACACCGCGTGGGCGCCCGGTCCGGACGGCCGTATGGTCGTCGACCTCGGCGCCGAGCACACCGTCCGGGAGATCCGCACCGTGTGGACCGGAGGTCACGTCCCCGACGTGAAGGCTGAACTGAGCAGCGACGGTCTCACCTATACGCAGGCCGGCCCCCTCACCGGGTACGGCCGGACCCGCGAGCTCACCGTCGACGCCACCGCTCGCTACGTGGCTCTGGCGACCGACGCGGGGCGGCGGGGTGACGCCCGGCTGACCAGCCTCTCCGTGCGCTGACCGAGGCCGCCACACGGAGAGGGCTTCCCGAAGGCGGAACTCCTCCCACTTCGGGATCAGTTCCGCCCTCGGGCCGGGTGCCGAGGCTTTGTCTCCGGGCTTCTCGTCGCACGCCGAGCGGTCGGCATGGCCGCGGGGTCATCGGCCGTACGTCCGTCGCGGTTGCGGACGGTACAGCCGTGGAGGTTTCGGCGGTCACAGGTCGTAGGACCGCAACCACAGCTCCAGGGTGAGGACCAGCCACAGCTTGCCGCCCTGGCGCGGCAGCAGCGTGCCCTCGCCGCGCATCCAGGTGCGGACGGTGGCGGGCCGGAACAGCCCCCGCTGCCGGGCCGCGCGGCCGAGCAGCAGGTCGCCGCCCAGTTCGCGCAGTGGTCCGCTCAGCCATTGCTGCACCGGGACCCGCATCCCGCTCTTGGGCCGGTCCACCACGGTGGCGGGCAGCAGATCGCGTACGGCCTCTTTCAGTACCGACTTCTCGGCCGTGCCGCGCAGTTTGAGGGCGGGAGGGGTGGCGAAGGCGTGGTCGATGACGCGCCGGTCGAAGAGGGGGGCGCGGCCCTGGAGTCCCTGGGAGGCGGTGAGCCGTTCGACCTTGGTGAGGATGTGGTGGGCGCCCTTGGTCCGCAGATTGCAGTGCAGCAGTTGGTCGAGCAGGTGGGTCATCCGGTCCGGGCCGGTGAGGTAGGGCTCGACGAAGCGCTGCGGGGCCGGGGCGGAGTCCAATGCGGCGAGCGCGTCGGGGGTCAGCAGGTCGGGCAGGTCGGTCCAGCACTTGCGGTAGGAGCGCAGATAGGCGGTGGCCCGGTCCTCGTACCAGGGCGCGTCTGCCGCTCCCGGCGCCCCGGTGTGCATCTCCTGGACCAGCATCGGCAGGTTCTTCGGACCACCGAAGACGGGGTCTCCGCCCTCCCCGTTGAGGACGATGCCGAGCCCGTCCCCCGCGACCGCCTCCGCGAGCATCAGGTTGGGTACGGTCAGCGGGTCGCCGACCGGGCTGTCGAGCAGGGCGGCGGCCTCGGCGAGCCGGGCCGCGACCGCCGAACCGGACACGGTCAGCACCCGGTGCCGGGTGTGGCAGTGGGCGGCGACGAGCCCGGAGTAGCCGAGTTCGTTGGGGAGTTCGCCGCCGAAACTGATGGAGTAGGTGTGCACGGGGTGACTGTGCTGCTTCGCGGCGAGCGCGGTGACGAGGGAGCTGTCGACGCCCCCGGACAGCAGGACCGCGACGGCGTCGGCCTCGGGCAGCCGGCGTGCGGTCGCCTCTTCGAGCAGGGCGCGCAGTGTCAGGGCGTACGTGTCATCGGGGCGTGGCCCGCCCGGCTCGCGGTGGCCCTCCTGCGGTTCCCAGTACACCTGTTGGGTGAGGGTCCCGTCGACCGCGAGCCGTACCACCCGTCCGGGCAGCACTTCGCGCACGCCCTCCAGCAGCGTCTCCTCGCCCGGCAGGTAGGCGAAGGTGAGGAAGGAGCGCACGGCGGAGAGGTTCATCCGGGTGCCCAGTGCGGGCCAGCGGCGCAGGGCGCGCAGGGAGGTGGCGGCGGCCCAGGTGTCGCCGGCGCGGGCGTAGAAGAGGGTGCGGGCGCCGACGTGGTCGCGGATCAGCACCAGGTCGCGGCCGTCGAGGACGGCGAGCGCGAACATGCCCTCGGCGAGCGCGACGCCCGGTGCGCCGAGCCTGGCCCACAGCCGCAGCAGCACCTCGCCGTCGCCGCAGCCGGGCGGGGCGGGGGCGCCGGCCGTGACGAGCGCGGTGAGCAGGTCGGCGCGGTTGTGCAGGGTGACCTCGCCGACGGCGCGCATTCCTGACGCCTCGAACGGCCCCTCGGCGTGCCCGGGTTCGTCGGGCAGCAGTGCCAGACCCGGCGCGAGAGGCGGGGCTCCCATGGCGGTGAGGTGGGCGTCGGCGGCCGCGGGCCGAGCGTCGGGGTGGCCGGGATCCGGGCCGAGACAGACGCAGAAGCGTGCCATGGAGCGAGGGAGTCCTTTCGTCGTTGTGTCCGGGTGCGCCCGCGCGCTTCTCGGGGAGGTGGACCGTGCGCGTACGTGCGTCATGGTGTGTTCGCGGCGCCCCGGTCCGGACCGCCGCGACGCACCCGGTCAGCCGAAGTCGTCGTCGCTCCAGCCGTCTTCGCCGTCGCTCCAGTCGCCGCCGTCCCAGTCGTCCCCGCCGCCGTCGCCGCCCGAGGCGGACGAGCTCTGGGCCTGCTGACGCAGTTCTTCCTCCTCCTCCGGCGTCAGGTGCGCGGGCGGCAACTGAGCGGCGGTGACCGCGAGTCCGGTGACGCCGAGGCCGACGAGGATCGCTCCCATCCGGCCGCCGAACGACGTCCGGTTGATCATCACGGTGTCGCCGCTGCCCCACAGCGTCCGGCCGTAGCCGATGTCGCGCCCGTAGGTCACGGTGCCGTCGGCGAGCAGCCGCTTGACGATCCGGTCCCCGAGCAGTTCGTCGGTGCCCGCGGCGCCCCGGTCGTCGTGCCAGTCCACCACGCCACCGGGGCCGCGGCGGCGCCATTCCTGACGGCCGTCCTCGTAGGTGCGGTGGACGCTGCCGTCGGCGAGCAATTCGTCGGTGTAGCCGATTTCGCGGGGGCGGATCATGCTCATCGGTCCTCAGGTCTGCGGTGGTCGGGCATACGATCCTCGGGTAGGTGTCCGATCATGCGTCGGGCCAGGTCATGAACCCCGCGGTGCGCAGCTCGCGCAGTTCGCCCCAGGCCGAGTGCCGGGACGGCCGGGGGCCGCGGGTCAGGCGCAGTACGGCGCGCAGGAGCCGGGCCGGCGCCACCGCGGCGACCTCAGCGAACCGGCCGCCCGCGAGCCAGGCGACCTCCTCGGGCCGCAGCCCCGGAGGCAGCGGGCCGGGTGGGGGCACGCGGCCGGGTGCGCGCCCCGTCACCAGGCGCAGGGTGCGGGCGTGCCGGGGCACAAGCCCGAGCGAGGCCACCCGTACTCCGGGCACCGGCCCCAGCTGCTCGCGCACTTGGGCGGGCAGGGTGACGCCGGTGGGGCTCGCGTCGTGCAGGACGTGCACAGTGGCGCCTTCGGCCCGCTCCAGCGCTGCCACCAGCCGGGGATCGAGTGGCAGGTCGTCGGCCGCGCTCAGGACGGGGCAGGCGGCCTCCAGGTGGACGTGGTTGGCCAGCAGCATCCAGGCGATGGAACGGTCCTGGCAGATCAGCAGGCGCGGCAGCCCGTAGGCGTAGAGGTCGGCTTCGCGCGCGGGCCCGCCGATCGTCCGGGCGGCACGGTGCGGGGGCGGAAGGAGGAGGGCCGGCTCCAGTCCCCGCAGTGCCTCGGTGAAGCGGGGCAACCTGAGGGGCGGGCGCGGGCTGTGCGGGATGCGTCGCAGTGGCGCGGGAGTCGGCCTCAGGACGCGGCACGTCTCGTAGTACAGCTGCCGTTCGGTGTAACGGATACCGCCGGGCAGGGCCGCGCGCCGGGCGGCGACGCCGATCGCCCGCTCCAGAACCGTCCGCGAGAGCGAGCGCGATGGCCCGGGCGGCTCGATGGGGGTAGGCATGTCAGCTTTCGTCCTTCCCGGGCGACGCCTGCGACGGGTTCGAGGAACCGGGCTCGGGGGTCCGCCCGCGCGTCGGCGCCGCGCGGCGGACGGCGACCGCCGCGGCAACGCTCGCGCAGAAGGCGGCCGTGCGCGGCTCGACGAGGTGACGCATGTCAGATCCCCTCCGGCTCGGGCGGCTGCGGCCAGCTCAGGAATCCGAGCTCGGCGGCCCGCCGACGCGCCGGCTCCGGGGCGCTCCGGGCCCGCTCGACGCCTCGGGCGACGGACGCCTCCAGCAGGGCCGGAGGAACCGCGGCGACCGGACCGAACCAGCCCCGTCGCAGCCATGCGGCGTCCTCCGGGGCGAGCCGTTCCATCCGCCGGAGCCAGTCGGCCGCGCCGGAGCCGACACCCTCGGCGGGATCCTCGTGGAGAACGACGGCCCTGCGGTTGCCACGGACCGCCTTCACCGGCAGGCCCGCGTCCACGACCACCGCGTCGGGGCGGTGGGCGCGAACGTCGGCCAGCAGTTGGAGGCCGCGGGCGCTCGCGTCGTGCAGGACGACCACGGGCCCGGTGGGCGGCAGATCGGCGAGTCGGGCGGCGAGGGTCAGTCCCAGCCGTTGCGGGATGTCGTTGGCGGACAGGAAGACGCGTACCGCCCGGTCCGGGCACAGCAGCGCCACCGTCGGCTTCCGCCGGTGCCGATTCGCGGGCAGGATCGCCACGTCGCCGGCCGTCTCGTCGTCGACGACGCCGGGTGGCAAGCCGCCGTAGACCTCCACCCAACGCCCGAGCATCATGGCCTCGAAGGCGTACGCGGACGGCACCACGCAGGCGCCGGCGCGGCAGGCCGGCCTGTGTGGCCGCCCCTTCGCCAGCAGGTACACGACGACGGCCGCGCCCGCGCAGCCCCACCAGAGCAGTCCGGCGTGGGCGATGTCCGGCATCCGCACGGCGAGCGCCACCAGTGCGGCGAGGAGCACCACCGCAGCCGTGCGCCCCACCCATGGTGAGCGTCCGCTGCGCGGCGCCGCGTCCCAGGTGCGGTTCTCGGTGCGGGCCAGGTACCACAGCTGGGTGAGGGTGATCGTGCGGCGACCCTCGTCGGTGTGGGTGCGGGCGATGCGTTCGATCCGCGTGTCGTGCATGCCGCGGCCGTGCACCTTGGGATCGAGGGCGAAGGCCCGTTCGCAGTGGGAGCACACGCTGTCGGTGCGTTCCTTGCGCGGCAGGGAGGTCTGGCAGTGCGGGCAGATCATGTACCGCCTCCGCCGGGCCAGGTCATGAAGCCCAGGGAGGCGGCGCGCCGACGTTCCGGGTCGGTGGCCGTGCCGGCGCGCTCGACGGCTCGGGTGACGACCGCGAGAAGCCTGGCGGGCGGGACGGCGACCAGGGGCAGCCCCCAGCCCTTCGACAGGCGCTTCAGCTGGTCCGGAGGGTACTCCCCGCTGCGTCGCAGTACCTCCATGACAGCGTCGCCGGGCGGCTCGCCCCGTACGGGCACGGCGTTCGGACGGTCCCGCGCGGCGTCGGGCGGCAGTCCGAGGTCCACGACCCGGTGTCCGGGGTACGCCGCGCGCACGCGGTGGACGAGTGCGAAGCCGGTGGCGTCGGCGTCGTGAAGCACCAGGACCGTTCCCGGGCCCGACGGGTCGAGGGCGGCGGGCAGTCCGTCGGGCGTGGCGACCAGGCGCAGACCGTGGCGGGCAGGCAGGCCGGCGGCATCGAGGAAGACGGCGACGGACGGGTCCGGGCAGAGCAGCACGGGCCCGCCGGACGCGGGCTCGGCTGCCGGTGCCGCCGAACGGTCCCCGCCGATACGGGAGGTACGAGGGGACGGCCGAGGCGAGGGATACCCCTTGTCGCTTATCACCCCCGGCGGGAGCGAGCCGTAGACGTCGGTCCACGCCCGCATCAACTCGGTACGGAAGGACTCCCGGGAGACGCGGGGCCGGCCTCGCCTCCACCCCGACGCCCCCGCGACGAGGTAGCCGAGGGAGGTCACCAGGAGCAGACCCCCCAGCACCGCGAAGAACACCTCATCGCTGATCAGCCCGGCGACGCCGAGGAAGAGGCCGAACAGGGCGGCCACTGCGCCGCATCCCGTCTCCACATCGGTGTTCTGAAGCGATTTGCGGGACAGGGCGTACCACAACTGGCCGGTGGTGCAGCGCAGTCGGCCTTCGTCGGTGAGCTTGGCGGCGACGCGGCGGACACGCAGGTCGTTCAGGCCCAGGGGGTTGGTCTTGGGGTCCAGTGCGTACCTGCGGCCGCATTTGCCGCAGACGTTGCCGGGGCGTTCCTTGCGCAGCAGGGACTGCTCGCAGTGCGGACAGATCACGCGGGGCCCTCCAGTCGGTGGGCCAGTCGCCGCAGCCGGGCGGCCAGGCGTTCCTTGACGGTGGTGACACCCGCTCCCCGCACCCGCTGGAGCCGCTCGATGTCACGCAGGGCGGCGGCCAGCGCCAGGTAGTCTGTGCGGGCAAGGGTGCCGGTGCCGGTGGAACCGGGAGGCGCGACCGTGCCGTCCGCCGGGCCCGCCGCCCTGCGGTCCGCCTCGGGGGCGGTGATCGCGTAGTCCTCGTGGTCGATGCCGTAGCCGGTGTTGGCGGCCAGAATGGTCAGCGGAGAGGTGTCCCGATTGGCGAAGGAATGCGGCATCATCTCGGGGATTCTTATCAACTCCCCCGGCGTGAGCGGGACTTCCGTGACCCGGTCGCGGTCGGCGTCGTACAGGCCGCAGGACGCGTAGCCCAGGCTGAGGACGAAGTGCTCACCGCCGTGCGCGTGCGGGGTGAAGGCGCTGCGCGGGCCGACGACACCGAGTTTGACGGTGGCGTTGGAGGGACGCTCGGGCGAGGTGGCGGCGTCGCCCACCAGGTAGTGGGCGAACTGCCCGTCGTCGATGAACCGCAGGAGATCCCGCTCCGGACCGAGGTCGCGGGCGCCGTCCCGGTCAGCGAGGACGATCGAGCCGTCGGGCAGCAGCCGGTACAGCCGCACACCGCCCGGCAGGTCCCCCACCCCGCTCCGGCCCTTCCCGACGGCAGCCGTACCCGGCACGCTTTCCTGAACATCACCGAACAAGAGTTGCTCCCCCCATGCCCACCCCGGCAAGTACGCGAATGGTAAGGCGCTGATCGAGAACGCGGGGAGGGTCCGGACGAAACCTGCGGTGACACCGCGGTGAATCACGGGTAGACACGGCGTCTGTCTCGGAGGCGTCCGCCCTCGCGGTGCGCCACCTCGTCCATACGGACGCGGGAAACGGCACCGCGCTCTTCACCCCCGTTGCGCGCCTCCGCACACCCCTGAGCGCCGGATGCCGATGGCCGATTCCCCACCTCTGTAAGGGAGTTCGGCACCTCACGAGGGTATGCCTTGTGCGTCAGTGGGCGCGGGAACGGGGAGGCCGGCACTGTGGCACGCCTTTCGTGGACGTCCGAAACCCCTCCCTCGCGCCGGCCACGCACCCGTCACGTCGTTCGCCGACTGCGCGCCCAGGGCATGGCCGGACCCGCCTTCCGCGACGTGCTGCCCGCCCTCACAGCAACGGTGCTGACCCTCAGCTCCAGCATCGCCGCCCTCGCTGTGGGGTACCGGGCCGCGGGAGTCGGCGTGCCGCTCGCGGCGGTCGCGCTCCTGCTGCTGGCCGTACCCCTCGTGGTCCGGCGCCTGCGTCCGGACGCCCGCCGCCGCAAGGGCCGCTACACCGCGCGGGAGTTGTTCGCACTCGACACCCAGGAACTCGCGCTGGCGGTCGCCCGGATGCTGCGCCGGGACGGCTGGCGCGTGCGCCTGCTGGCCGAGCCGGAACGACCGCGCCTGTACGCGAGCCGAGCCGACGGCCGCGAACTGCGCGTGGTCTTCCGCCCGGTGGCCGAACCGCTGCCGGACGAGGACCCGCCGCCTCCTCGCACCCGGCGGACGGAAGCGGACCGCCTCGTCCACCTGGTCGTGCACCGGGGCACCTTCCGTGCCCGTGACATCCGGTGGGCGCGACGCCAGGGAGACACCCGCCTCCTCGACGGCACCGCCCTGGTGCGCTGGGCGTCGGGCGCCCCCTTCGATGAACTGTATGCAGAGGAGACGTGACGGGGTGCCGGGGCCCGTGTCGCGGGACCTGGCGGCGCAGGGCTCCGAACCGGAAGTCACGGGACTGCTCGCCACCGGAGCTGCGGCGGTGCTTGCACATCACGGACACGAGCGAACAGGACTGCGGGCACACTCGCGTGGCCAGGGCACACGGGCCCTGCCGGGGGTGAAGTCCGGTTTTCCCTAGGAACGTTGCGTCTGTGTCTCCTTGCGAGATTGCCTGCCCCGCTCGGTAGGGCCTGGTGTTGGCGCGGGGCGAGTACTTCTGGCCAGGCCCAGGCCTCCAGGATGGAGCACCGCTGTCACGGATTCCGGCGGCGGGAGCTGGTGGGCTGTCGGGGCACCCGAACTGGCGCGTCTGCGTGCGAGCGGTTCACTGTCTACGCGTGAACCCTCCCGGCGGCTTCGGACAACAGGGGGTGGAATGCACGCCACTCCTATTGCACGAAGAAGCGAGGGCCTCGTGGGGGATCCACCCACCGACGACGCGCTGGTCATCCAGGAATCCCTGGAGCGGCCGGAGATATTCGCCAGGCTGTACGACAGACACGCCGCCGAGATCCACCGGTATGTGATGCGCCGGCTGGGCGACGCTCACGCCGACGACATCACGGCGCAGACCTTTCTCGTCGCCTTCCGCAACCGCGCCCGCTACGACGTCGCGCGCGCCAGTGCCCGTCCGTGGCTCTACGGCATCGCCGGCAACCTCATCGGCAGCCATCGCCGTTCCGAAGTGCGGGCGCTTCGGGCCCTGGCCCGTACCGGCGTCGACCCGGTGGCCGAGTCCTGGTCGGAAAGGGCCGACGAGCGGGTGACGGCCGAGGCCTCGCAGCAGGCGCTGGCCGGGGCGATCGCCGCCTTGCCCGGGAAGGACCGGCATGTGCTGCTGCTGGTCGCCTGGGCGGACTTCACCTACCAGGAGTGTGCCGACGCCCTCGGGGTGCCGGTCGGCACGGTCCGCTCCCGGCTGAACCGGGCGCGGCGCAAGATGCGTACGGCGCTCGGCGCCGACCCCACCCTCGTAAGCGACCACAACGGGGCGGTAACCCATGGATGACATGACCCAGATGCACGAGCTGCGCTCCGATGCGCCGGCGCCGGACCGGGTGCGGCTGGTTCCCGGCCGTCAGAAGCTGCTGGAGGCGGCACAGCAGCGCTCTGCCCGCAGGATGTGGCTGGACTGGCGCGTGACGGCTGCGGGGGTCGCCACGACGGTGACCGTCATCGCGGTGCTGGCAACCACGCTCGCCGGTGGCGACGACGGACCCGAGCGCGGCGGCGTGCAGCCTGCCGGCCCCGACCTCACGTCCGCGACGGCACTCCTGGAGCACGCGGCAAACGTGGTGTCGCAGCAGCCGGATCTGCATCCGCGCGACGGTCAGTGGGTCTACCTCAAGACCGCGCAGTGCCGCAACGGAGCGTCGGACGCGGCGCCCGATGCCAAGCCCGAGGTGAGCGAGGAGTGGGTCCAGTACGACAGCCCCGTGAGGGAGGACGACAAGGACGGCGACAACGAGCCCTCCCAGCGGCGGCTGTACCGCCTGCTCGCCTCGCTGCCGGACGACCCCGCCGAGATCCGCAAGCGGGCGGCGGACATGTTCCCCATGGGCAAGGACACCGGCTTGAAGGGAGAGCAGCTCGAGACCTTCGCGCTCCTCGCGACCCTCAACGAGGCCTATCCCGTGCCTCCGCAAGGGATGGCCAAGCTGTACCGCGCCCTGGCCGCGGACCCCGCGATCGAAGTGGTCCCGCACCTGGTGAAGGACCCCCTGGGGCATGACGCCATCGCCATATACCCGGACCTCGGCAGCAAGGCCGTGCAGCGCCGGGAGTACCTCCTCGACCCCGACACCTTCCAGTACCAGGGGAACCAGTCGGTCGCGGTGCGCGACTACAAGGAGCAGTACGAGGACGGCTCGTCGGCCGGGCCTTCGCACAAGAAGGGCGAGGTCACATTCTGCGAGATGAAGACGACCCAGTCCCTCGTCGACCGGGACGGCGAAAGGCCCTGAAACCGGCCGGGCGGGGCGGCCCACCGACCGCCCCGCCCGCCGACCGACCCCCGGGCCGTAACGCAACTGCGCTTCGGCCACCTCCTGTCCAACCGGTCGACGACCGGCGGATTCAGTGGCTCCTCAACGGCCATGGCACGGGTCGTCGCCCATAGGCATCGGCTTGGTGTCGGCCGCCAGGCAGGAGGAGTACACCCGTGGCGGAGTGGGCTGCGGCCCCGCTTCCGTCGCGGCGCTGCCGGCGATGACGGCCACGACACCGGCGCAGGCCAGCCCCGCTGTCGCGGCGAGCCCTGTACGACGGCTCACCGGTCGCCGCCGAAGTGATCGCGTATTTCGTCGTGGCAGTCGTCCCCGCCGACCGACGTCCGCGAGAAGGCCAGCACACCGTCGTCGTTGCCTTCCGCCTTGGCCCGGTCCAGCTGCGTCTCGATCTCCGAGATGTACTCGGCGCACTCAGCGCTGACAGGGTTCTCAGGCTGCGCCGCAGGCTCCACAGAGCTATTCAGAGCGGCGGTGGCAGCGATACCCGCCGCGCACAGCGCCGCCCACGCGGTGACCCACGTACGGCGACTCATCCCTAACGGTTTTGGCATCCCGGCATCTTACGAGCACCGCTCGGGCTGACGTAGTCGGAGGGATCGGAGTCGGATGCGGGTGACCGGCCCGCGAGAAGCACCGTGAGCGCGGGTCCGGTCAACTACGCGACGCTGACGGGCGTCCGCCCGCCCGCGCATCGTCCGTCCCCGAGGAGCGCCACGGACCGTTGCCGGCATCGCGTAGCGTCTGTCGGGACGTCCCCGGTACGGGGGTGGGCGAGGGAGGGCTGTGAAGATGCTCGGCGTTCGGCCGGCGGCTGCGGCCGCGGCGGTGGTGCTGCTGGGGTTCGCCGCGGCGTGCGGGAAGCCGGATGCGGGGCCCGGGGATGCGAAAGCCGCGCCGCCGGCGCACGCCCCCTTCGAGGAGGAGGTCACCCTCGACGACGGCAGCCGGGTGGGCCTGTCCTACGCGGCCGGTCGCGGGCTCGTAGAGCAGCACCGCACGCGCGGGGCACGAGCGTGGAGCGCGCCGCACCTGGTGCACCGGACGACGTCCGATCCCTGCGGGAGCATGACGGTGACGCCGTTCGGCACCACCGTCGCGGTCATCGCGAACTGGGGGCTCTACTGCGCGGACGGCGAGCCTCCCACGGAGTCGGTGGCCGCCGTCGGCACCGATGGCCCGTCCCGATGGGACACGAAGGTCACCAAGAACTTCGACGGGTGGGAGAAGGTGTCCGTCGTACGCGGCTCAAAGGACCTGCGCTTCGAGAGGATGTCGACGGAATGGGCGACGCTGCTGCGCTGGAACCCTGCCGAGGGCTTCGCGGAAGTGGACGAGACACGGCGCTGAGCCGAGCCGGGGACGCGAAAGGCACACGAAGCCCACCGCGCCCCCTTTACCGCCGGGACAGATGAGGGTGACCACCGACATCCGCTGAACTGCGGCTTCGGTCGGGCGAGGCATGGTGGTGGTCACCGATGCGGCGGGCTACGTGTCACCAGACCGGGGTGTGATCAACGTGGCGGACCCGCTCCTCGCGGGTAGCGGGCGCCCACCGCTGCCGCGCCGATCGTGAGCCGCCTGGTGCCACCAGTGCTGTGCCTGGCGGTGGCAGCGATCGCCGTGGCGGGGGTGGGCCGGCCGGGCGCCGTGACCGTCAGAGGGCTCCGGCGTCCCGGGCCGTCCAGACGCTCGGGTAGATCGGCCGGAAGCCGAGCTCCCGGCGGATCCGCTGGTTGGACGTGATTCCGAACCACGGGTCGGGGTCCGTGAGCTCGTGGAGTCCGGCCGGCACCTCGACGCCGTTGAGCTGGTACAGCTCGACCGTCGTGACGGGGGCGTCATCGGCGATGTTGTAGATCCGGCCGGCGATGCCCGGCGCGTAGAGCAGGCGCATCAGGCCCTGGGCGACGTCCGCGTGGTGGGCCATCTGCAGGCGCTGGTGCGGCGCCCAATGGGAGGCCCAGTGCAAGGAGTTGGCGAGGTGCGGGTCGCCCTCGCCGTAGACGAAGGGCAGCCGTCCGATGCGTACGTCCAGGCCCTCGAGCGCGAGCAGTTCGCGCTCGGCCTCGGCTTTGGACTCGGGGTAGGCGCCCCACATCTCGCCACCCGGCCGGCTCTCGTCCTCCTCGGTCAGCGGGCGGCCCCGTCCGACGCCGTACACATTGTTCGTGCTGACCTGTACGAACCGCTCCACGCCTGCCGCCTGCGCGGCGCGGCCCAGGGCGACCGCGGCGTCCCGGTTGACGGCCCACGCCTCCTCGTCCGGCACCCCGCGGAAGGACGCGGCGACGTTCACGACGGCGTCCACGCCGGCGAGCGCCTTGCCGAGGGTCTCCTCCTCTCGCATGTCTCCTACGGCGACCTGGGCGCCCAGCTCCGCGAAGTGCTCGCCGCGGGCCGCGTCCCGCACCAGCACCCGCACCTGCTCGCCCGGCTGCCGCTGGGCCAGCAGCCTCGGCACGAAGCGGCGTCCGACCTGCCCGGTCGTACCGGTCACCAAAGTCAGCATGATGTGCTCCTTACGTACTGTGTCGCCTGTCGTTGGTCACCAGCCTCGGCGGATGCGGCGACGAGGGGGAGAGACTTCTTCATCAGGGGATCGGGAGTCCCTGGATAAGCCGGCCGGTCTCCCGCACCCTGGAGAGGTGAACCGAGCCGAACTCGCCGACTTCCTGCGCCGCGCCCGCGCCCGCCTGGCCCCCTCCGACGTGGGCCTCACGGCCGGCGCCCGGCGCCGTACGCCGGGGCTGCGCCGCGAGGAGGTGGCCCAGCTGGCCGGCATGTCCGTGGACTACTACACGCGGCTGGAACAGTCCCGCGGCCCGCGCCCGTCCCGCCAGATGCTCACCGCCCTGGCCCGCGCCCTGCGCCTGACGGAGGACGAACGCGACCACCTCTTCCACCTCACCGGCGAGGAGCCGCCCCGCCGGGAGGCGACCAGCACGCACGTGCGCCCGGGCCTGCTCCTGGTGCTGGACCGGTTGCACGACACCCCGGCGATGGTGGTGACCGACTGCGGCGAGGTCCTGGCCCAGAACGCGCTCTCGCGGGCGCTGAGCGGGGACGTCCTGGCCCGGCCGCCCCGAGGACGCAACATGATCCGCCGCTTCTTCCTGGACCCGGCGGCGCAGGAGCTGTTCCCGCCCGAGGACCGCCCGGAGCGCGCCCGCGAGCAGGTCGCCGGCCTGCGAGCGGTGGCCTCGGCCCGCCCCACGGACCCCGAACCGGCCGCTCTCGTCGCCGAACTCCGCGCCGCGAGCGAGGAGTTCGCCCGCCTCTGGGACGAACACGAGGTCGCTGTCCGCCGCGCCTCCACGAAACGCTTCCGGCACCCTGCGATCGGCATCCTCGAACTGGACTGCGAGGTCCTCGTCAACTCCGAGCACAACCAACAGCTCGTCATCCACACAGCCCGCCCGGGCACGGACTCGTACGAGCGCTTGCAGTTGCTGCGGGTGGTGGGCTTGCAGGACCTGACGCCTACGGGCTCCTGACCAAGTCGCGCCTTCGAGTTAGTTCCCTGGCACTCAAGCCCCTGCTCGACGCTCGCTCACGCCGAGCGGTCTGCCGGCCGTGGCCCCGTCCACCACGGACGTCCACTCGTGCGGTGCGGCCCGTGCGCGCGGGTCCTGGACGAGGTCCTGCGCGCACAGGGCTTCCTCGTTCAGGGCGCGCAGCCGGTCGTACGACTGCTGCCAGCGCTCTTCGACGTACAGGCCGGTGCGGGGGCGGAACAGGTCGGTCGAGACCGCTTCGCGCCACGAGGCATGGAGGTCGGGATCCGCGTCACCGTCCCGGAAGAGGCTCCCGGTCACACAGCCGGAGTGTGGAGGGCACGGTGCCGCCGGCCCGTGCAGGACGGCGTCATCAGGAGGCGAAGACCTTCCCCGGGTTGAAGATTCCGGCCGGGTCGAACACCTTCTTGGTCGCGCGGTGCAGGTCGAGCACCGCGGGGCTCAGTTCCCGGGTCAGGCCGCGCCTCTTGAGCAGCCCCACCCCGTGCTCCCCGGTGACGGTGCCGCCCAGCGCGATCGCCTGGTCGACGACCTCCTCGAACACCCCGCGCCCCCGGGCCAGGGCGGCTTCGTCCCCCCGGGGAACGACCATCATCGGGTGCAGGTTGCCGTCCCCCGCGTGGGCCAGGCTCGCGATGTGCACCTGGTGCGCCGCGGCGATCCGCTCCAGGTGGGCGAGCATCTGCGGTACGAGCATGCGCGGCACGCAGATGTCCTCGCTCAGCACCAGGCCCAGCCGCTCCAGCGCCGGGTACACCAGCCGGCGCGCGGCGAAGAGGGCATCCGCCTCGGCCGCGTCGGTCGAGCGGGTGCTCCAGGTCGCGCCCGCACTCTCGAAACAGCTCAGGACGGTGTCGGCCTCCTGGTCTCCGGCGGCTCCGGGAGCGTCGCAGCGGGCCAGCAGCAAGACGTTCCCGGCGTCGGTGAGGCCCATGTTCTTCCAGTCGTCCACGGCGCGCAGGCAATAGCGGTCGACGAGTTCGAGGGCGCTCGGCACCACTCCGGAGGCCACCACGCGGGCGACCGCGCGTCCCGCGGCGGGCAGGTCGTCGAAGTAGGCGACGACGGTCCGCTCCCTGGCTCGGGCGCCGCGCAGCCGCAAGGTGATCTCGGTGACCAGGCCCAGGGTGCCCTCCGAACCGACCATCAGCCCGGCCAGTTCGTAGCCCGCGGTGCCCTTGGCGGTCTGCCGCCCCAGCCGGACGGTCTCGCCGCGTCCGGTGACCGCCTGAAGCCCGAGGACGTAGTCCCGGGTCACCCCGTATTTCACGCAGCACAGCCCTCCCGCGTTGGTGGCCACGTTCCCACCGATCGTGGACCACGGGGCGCTGGCCGGATCAGGTGGATACCAGAGTCCCTTCTCGGCGCAGGCCGCGCGCAGATGGTCGTTGACCACTCCGGGCTGTACGACGGCGAGCCGCTCGGCGGGGTCTATGCGCACGATCGCGTCCATCTCGGTGAAGGAGACGACCACGCAGCCCTCGATGGCGTTGGCCCCGCCGGACAGCCCGGTGCCGGCGCCGCGCGCGACCAGCGGGACTCCCCGCTCGGCGCAGTACGCGACCACGGCGGCGGTCTCGGCGGTGTCGTGGGGGCGTACGACGGCGGCGGGCATGCCGAAGGGGGCCCCCGCCGCCTCGTCGTGGGCGAAGGAGGCGCGGGTGTCCCGGTCGGCGATCACTCGTCCCGTGGGGAGGAGCCGCGCCAGCTCGGAAGAGGTCGCGGCGGCCGAAGGAGCTGTGGTGGTCGAAGAAGTCGCGGTGCCCATCTTCGCGACGCTGTCACTGGCCCCGCCGGGGGGTCAATTGGCCTTTGGTCCAGCCTGATCCGCAGGTGTACGAAAGGCCAATTGCCGTGCCTGAGAAGGCTGAGCGAGGGTGGTTCGGACGCCAGGTCAGACATTCGGTGGCGGCCGGCAGGGGGGAATTTCACATGGCGGTGGTGCTCTCGGGTATCGGGGGGTTTCTCCCTCCAAGAGTGGTCACGAACAACGACCTTTCCGCGACTCTCGACACGAATGACGAATGGATCAGGACGCGGACCGGAATCCGTGAACGCAGGGTCGTCTCGGACGGCTTTTCGACCGGCTCGCTGGCCGTGGAGGCCGGTGCCAAGGCGCTGCGGTCCGCCGGGGTGAGCGGGGTGGACCTGGTGGTCGTGGCGACCACCTCCCCCGACCGGCTCTGCCCCGCGGTGGCACCGGAGGTCGCATCCCGGCTCGGCATGGGTACGGTCGCGGCCTTCGACCTCACTTCGGCGTGCAGCGGGTTCCTCTACGGACTGGCCACGTGCGCCGGGCTGATCGCCTCGGGGACCGCAGACAGTGTGCTGTTCATCGGCTCGGAGGCGTTCACCACGCTGGTCGACCAGCGGGACCGCGGCACGGCGCCGATCTTCGGCGACGGAGCGGGCGCGGTGGTACTGCGCCGTGGTGAGGACGACGAGCCCGGCGCGCTGGGTCCCTTCGACCTCGGCAGTGACGGCTCGCTCGCCGATCTCCTGGCCATCCCGGCCGGCGGTTCGCGTCAGCGGTCCGCGGACGCGGGCCTCGGCCACGAGGTGGTGCCCACCGGGGACTGGTATCTGCGCATGGAGGGCCGCCCCCTCTACACGCAGGCGGTCGAGCGCATGACGCAGTCGGCCAAGGCGGTGCTCAAGCGCACCGACTGGTCCGTGGCGGACGTCGACTGGTTCGTCGGCCACCAGGCCAATGTCCGGATCGTGCGTGCGGTCGCTGAGGAACTCGAAGTCCCCATGGAGCGCGTCGCGGTCAACATCGACCGGGTCGGCAACACTCTGTCGGCCTCGGTCCCCCTGCTGCTGAACGACATCGCCGCCGCCGGCGGCCTCAAGGCCGGCGACCGGGTGCTGCTGTCGGCGTTCGGAGCCGGCCTCTCGTGGGGCTCGACGGTCCTCGTCTGGCCCGACATCCCTGCCGAGCACGTGCACTGACCGACCCCGTGAACCGACCCGCCCTCACCCACATATTCCGAACCAGGAGACACACCATGAGCAGCGTCCAGGAATCCGTCGTCGAGGTCTTCGTCTCCCGCTTCGACCTCGACGCCGAAAGTGTCGTGCCGGAAGCGACCTTCGACGACCTCGGTCTCGACTCCCTGTCCCAGATCGAGCTGGCGACCGCGCTGAAGAAGCGCCTCGGCGTCGTCATCACCGACGCCGAACTCTCCGAGGTGGAGACCGTCTCGGACATCATCACCCTCATCGAGCAGAAGCCCGCCGCCGTCTGATGAGCGGCTTCACGGCTCCCGTCACCGGTATCGGGCTGATCACCCCCGCGGGCATCGGGGTGAAGGAGAACTGGGAGCGCGTGGTCGACGGACGGCCGACCGCCGCCCACCACGACGACCTCGCCGGCCTGCCGGTGACCATGGCCTGCCGGGTGCCCGACTTCGCGCCCCGGCGGCTCGGGCTGCGCAGCGCCTGGCAGTTCGACCGCTACTCCCAGTTCGCCATCGCCGCGACGCGCGAGGCCCTCGCCCAGGCCGGTCTCGTGGCCGGGGAGTGGGCGGACAGCGCACGGGTGGCCGTCATCGTCGGTTCGGGTGCCGGCGGCACCGCGACGCTGGAGGAGCAGCACCGGATCCTGATCGAGGAAGGACCCGACGAAGTCTCCCCGATGACCCTGCCGATGGGGCTGCTGAACATGGCGGCCGGGCAGGTCGCCATCGACATCGGGGCCAACGGCCCCTGCTTGGCGCCATGCACCGCGTGCGCGGCCGGAGCCAGCGCGATCGGCCTCGGCCGGGAGCTGCTCAGGTCCGGGCTGGCCGACATCGTGATCGCGGGCGGCGCCGAGGCTCCGATCACCCCGCTCTACGTGTCCTCCTTCGCCCGGATGCGGGCACTTTCCAGGCGCCTGGACGACCCGAGGACGGCCTCCCGCCCCTTCGACGCGACCCGCGACGGGTTCGTACTGGGCGAGGGCGCGGGGATCGTGGTCATGGAGTCCGAGGAGCACGCCCGGGCCCGCGGCGCCCAGACCCTGGCCCGCGTGATCGGGTACGGCGCCTCGGCCGACGCCCACCACGTGACGTCCCCGCATCCGGAGGGCAGGGGCGCGGAGCTGGCGGTCCGGGCGGCGCTCGCCGACGCGGGCCTGACCGGCCGCGACGTGGACTACGTCAACGCACACGGCACCTCCACCCCCCTCAACGACGTGATCGAGGCCGGGGTGATCCGCCGGGTGATCGGCTCGGACGCCAAGGTCAGCTCCACCAAGGGGGTCACCGGGCACCCGCTCGGCGCGGCGGGTTCCATCGAGGCGGCGTACGCGGCGCTCGCGGTGCATCACGGCGTGATCCCTCCGACGGCCTCGCTCACCGAGGTCGACCCGCGGGTGGACGTCGATGTCGTGCACGGCGCGCCACGGCTCGGCCCGGTGGACATCGCCCTGAGCAACTCCTTCGGGTTCGGGGGCCAGAACGCCGCCCTGCTGATCTCCTCGTGAACCGCACCAGCATCGTGAAAGGACCTCCCAGATGAACCCGGTCGCCACCGCCGACCTGGCCAGGCTGCTCTTCGACGGCAGGTACGAGCAGGCGCACAAGGACATCAGCGAACTGTTGCTCGACCCGGTCTTCGATCCCCGTGAGGGCCTCACGATGAACGAGGCCGGCAAGCTCGCCTACGAACGCTCCCGGGTGGTGCACGCCGGGCTGGAGCGGCCCGCGGAGATCCTGCGAAACCCTTGGCGGCTGTTCGCCCTGGCCGAGTGGCCGTCGCTGGTCGACGTGTCCACGTTCTCGCTCCTGATGGTCCACTACAACCTCAGCTTCGGCACGGTCGTCGAGCACGGCGACCGGCCCGAACTGAAGGATCTCGTCGACGAACTGGACCGGCTGGACTCGTTCAGCCCGTACATGGCCACCGAGCTGGGCTACGGCAACAACGTGGCCGCCATGCGCACCGAGGCGGTCTACGACGCCGCCTCCCAGACCTTCGTCCTGAACACCCCGGACGCGCTGGCCCAGAAGCACATGTCCTACAGCGGGTTCCAGGACGTCCCCAAGCTCGCCGTCGTCATGGCGCGGCTGAAGGCGGACGGCAAGGACCACGGCGTCTACCCCTTCCTCGTCCCGATCAGCGACGGCATCCGCCTGCACGAGGGGGTCCACGCGGCTCCCTGCCCGGAGAAGCCCGTCCAGGGCCTGGACAACGGCGTCACCTGGTTCGACCACGTCCGTGTCCCCCGCCGCAACCTGCTCCACGGCGACATGGGCGGCTTCGACGAGAACGGCACCTTCCGCCCCACCCCGGGCAACCAGCGCAAGCGGTTCCTGCGCGCCATGAGCCGGATCCTGCCCGGGCGCCTGTGCGTCTCCAGCTCGGCGGTGGGCGCGGGCCGGGCCGGCGTGTACATCGCGCTGCGCTTCGCGGCGCAGCGCCTCACGAACGCCCCCGGCCGCAACGACCTTCCGGTGATCGAGTACCGGAGCCACCAGCTGGCGCTCTTCACCGCTCTCTCCAAGGTCTACGCGATGACCCTGCTGCTCAATCACGCCAAGCGGGAGTTCGTGGCGGCTCCGGCTGCCGTGCCGGCCGAGCTCAACCACCTGATCTCGATCACCAAGGCCCTCTCCACCTGGGAGATGACCGAAGTCATCGCGGTCTGCCGGGAGCGCTGCGGGGCCCAGGGAATTTTCAGCGTCAACCGGATCGCGGACTACGGCTCACTGCTTCAGGGCCTGGTGACCGCTGAGGGCGACAACCAGGTCCTGCTCGCCACCACGGCCGGCCAGATCATCGCCCAGGGCCAGGCCGATGACGCGGCGCCGCCCGAGACACCCGACGACCCCGCCGGGCGCGACCTGCGCGATACGGCGTTCCTGCTGGCAGCGCTGCGCCACCGGGAGCGGGAACTGCTCGGGGCCGCCCGTGCCGCCATGGCGGACGAGGCCCGTGAGCGTACCTATTTCGAGGCCTGGAACGACACGATGAACACCGGGCTGGCCATGGCCCGGGTGCGGGGTGTGCGTACGGCCCTGGAGTGCTTCACCGAAGCAGCCGAGGGCACCGAGAACGAGGAGGCACGAACCGCGCTCCGCCTGCTCTCCTCGTTGTACGCGCTCACCGAGGTGCAGCGGGACGCGGGCTGGTACCTCGCCCGCGGGGTGTTCACGGCCGGCCAGGTCGAGGAGCTGCCGCAGGCCCTGGACGCCTTGTGCGACCTGATCCGGCCGTACGCGGAGACGCTCATCGGCGGTTTCAACCTGTCGCCCGAACTGCTGCGCGCCCCGATCGCGGCCGACGACTACGTGTCCGCCTTCCAGCACCGGACCGGAGCGTTCGGTCCCGCCGACGCCCAGCCGACCACCGGGAACCGATGACCATGACACGGCACACCTATCCCTGCCCGATCCGCTGGTCGGACATGGACATCTACGGCATCGTCAACAACGTCTCCTTCGTGCGCTATCTGGAGGAGGCGCGGGTCGACTTCATCTTCCGGATGGCCCCGACCGAGGGTGACGCGTTCTTCCGGGACGGCTCGGTGGTCGTCTCCCACCAGATCCGCTACCGGCGTCAGCTCGTCCACCGACACGAGCCGGTCGACATCGAGATGTGGGTCTCGGACCTCCAGTCGGCGACGGTGACCGTGGACTACGCGGTGCGGGACGGCGACCTCGTCTACGCCACCGCCTCCACCACGATGGCCCCGTTCGACTACCGGGCGGGCCGCCCCCGTCGGCTCACGGACGCGGAGACCGGTTTCTTCGAGAAGTACCTCGAAGAGACCGGGCCGGTGCGCTGACATGCGCCTGCTCCGGATCGGCCCGCAGGGTGGGGAACGGCCGTGCGCGGTCGGCCCCGGTGGCGTGGTCCGCGACCTGTCGTCCTGGGTCGCGGACTGGACGGGCGAGAGCCTGGACCCGGACGTACTGCGCGAGTTGGACGCCCGGCTGGTGCGGGAGGCCGGCACGCTGCCGGTGGCGGACCCGGCTGCCGAGCGGGTCGGTCCGCCCGTCCGGCCGGGCGGGCACCTGCTGTCGATCGGCCTCAACTACCGCGCGCACGCCGCCGAGGCCGGTCTCGAGCTGCCGGACGAGCCGATCGTCTCCAGCAAGGCCCCGATGACGTTGGTCGGTCCGAATGACCCCCTCCTGCTGCCCCCGGGTGGCGAGAAGACCGACTGGGAGGTCGAGCTGGCGATGGTCATCGGGCGGCGGGCCCAGTACCTTCCCGGTCGGGCGGCCGCCTTGGCCCACGTCGCGGGCTTCGCCACGGGCAACGACGTGTCCGAGCGGCGCGCGCTGCTGGAGCGCGGCGGTCAGTGGGTCAAGGGCAAGTCCTTCGAGTCCTTCAGCCCGCTGGGCCCCTTCCTGGTCACACCAGACGAGGTGCCCGACCCGCAGGACCTGCGGCTGACCTGCACGGTCAACGGCCGGGTCATGCAGCACGCCTCCACCGCCGACATGGTCTTCGACGTGGCCCACCTGGTCTGGTACCTCAGCCAGTTCATGGTGCTCCACCCCGGGGACGTCATCCTCACCGGCTCCCCGGGCGGGGTCGCGCTCGGCCGTCCCGACCACCCCTACCTGCGGTCCGGCGATCTGGTCGAGGCCGAGGTCGCGGGTCTGGGCGCGCACCGCCAGCGCTGCCGCCCGGCCGTCCGGCCCGCCGCGCCGGCCGGCCGCCGGGAGGCGGGGTGACCCGGGGCCTCGCCCGCCGGATCGCGGCCCGGGGCTCCTTCAAGAACCGGCCGCCGTTCACCCCGCGCCCGGCCCGGGCGGCGTCGCCGTGCGGCCCCGCGCCGGGAGTTCGCCGGCGGCCGGTACCGCGCCCACCGGTCGCCCGCGGGTCAGCGGCGGTCTGACCCGTCACCGCACACATTGCCGTACCGGCTCTGGAAGGGGAACGACAAGAGATGCCCGCCCCGCAGAAGACCGCCCAGGCGAAGACGCCGGCTCCGGCCCCCGACGCCCACGGGCGACTGGCCGAGCTGCACGCCATCAAGGAGCTGGCCCGTCGCGGGCCCGGCGAGCGGGCCACCGCGGCCCAGCACGCGAAGGGCAAGCTGACCGCACGGGAGCGGATCGACCTGCTCCTGGACCCCGGCTCGTTCAACGAGGTCGAGCAGTTGCGCCGGCACCGCTCGGTCGGCTTCGGCATGGAGGACCGAAGGCCGCACACGGACGGCGTGATCACCGGCTGGGGCACGGTGGAGGGCCGCACCGTCTTCGTCTACGCACACGACTTCCGGATCTTCGGCGGGGCGCTCGGCGAGGCGCACGCCGGCAAGATCCACAAGATCATGGACATGGCCATCTCGGCCGGGGCGCCCCTGGTGTCCCTGAACGACGGCGCGGGCGCCCGTATCCAGGAGGGCGTCTCTGCGCTGGCCGGGTATGGCGGGATCTTCCAGCGCAACGTACGGGCCTCGGGCGTCATCCCGCAGATCTCGGTGATGCTCGGCCCGTGCGCGGGCGGCGCCGCCTACTCCCCCGCCCTGACCGACTTCGTGTTCATGGTCCGGGGCACCTCCCAGATGTTCATCACGGGACCGGACGTGGTCAGGGCGGTCACCGGGGAAGAGGTCAGCCAGAACGGCCTCGGCGGCGCCGACGTGCACGCGGAACTGTCCGGGGTGGCCCACTTCGTCTACGACGACGAACCGAGCTGCCTGGCCGAGGTGCGCTACCTGCTCTCGCTGCTCCCCTCCAGCAACGCCGAACCACCGCCTGGCGCCGCGCAGTCGGACCCGGTGGAACGGCGCAGCGAGGCCCTGCTGACGCTCGTGCCGACCGAGGGCAAGCTCCCGTACGACATGCGTCGCGTGATCGGGGAACTCGTCGACCACGGGGACTTCATGGAGGTCCACGAGGGCTGGGCGCCCAACATCCTTTGCGGGCTGGCCCGGCTCGGCGGGCAGGTCGTGGGCATCGTCGCCAACCAGCCCGTCGTCCTGGCCGGCGTCCTGGACATCCGCGCGAGCGAGAAGGCCGCCCGCTTCGTCCGGATGTGCGACGCCTTCAGCATCCCCCTGCTGACCCTGGTCGACGTACCCGGCTTCATGCCCGGCGTGGGCCAGGAGCACGGCGGGGTCATCCGGCACGGCGCCAAGCTGCTGTATGCCTACTGCGAGGCCACCGTCCCCCGCGTGCAGGTGATCCTGCGCAAGGCCTACGGCGGCGCGTACATCGTCATGGACTCCCGGTCCATCGGCTGCGACCTCTCCTACGCCTGGCCCACCAACGAGATCGCCGTGATGGGCGCCGAGGGAGCCGCCAATGTCATCTTCCGGCGGCAGATCGCCGAGGCCGACGATCCGCAGGCAACGCGGGCCGCGATGGTCAAGGACTACAGGGCCGAGCTGATGCACCCCTACTACGCGGCCGAACGCGGCCTCGTCGACGACGTGATCGACCCCGCCGGGACCCGCGCGACGCTCATCCGTGCCTTCTGGATGCTGCGGACCAAGCAGTACGAGCAGCCGTCCCGCAAGCACGCCAACACCCCCCTGTGACCGGCCACTTCCACCGCCCTGGAGCGTTCTCATGACCATCACCTTCACCACCGAGCCGGCCGAGCGACTCGCCGACGCGGAGCGCGCCCGGGTACTGGAGGCACCCGCGTTCGGCGACGTGTTCAGCGACCACATGATCAGCATCGACTGGGACGTGGAGCGCGGCTGGTACGACGCCCGGCTCACGCCGTACGCACCGCTCGTCCTCGATCCCTCCGCCCAGGTGTTCCACTACGGCCAAGAGGTCTTCGAGGGCCTCAAGGCCTACCGGCGCCCCGACGGATCGGTGGTCACCTTCCGCCCGTACGCCAACGCCGCACGCCTGAACCGCTCCTGCGCGCGCATGGCCATGCCGCCGCTGCCCGAGGCGACCTTCGTCGAAGCCCTGGAACTCCTGGTCACCACCGACCGGGAATGGGTGCCCGAGCAGCCGGGCCACAGCCTCTACCTGCGCCCCTTCATGATCGCCACACAGCCCACGATCGGTTTCTACGGCCCGTCCGGCGCCTACCGTTTCATGGTGATCGCCTCTCCGGCCGCCGCGTATTTCCAGGCCGGCGCCAGACCGCTGACGGTCTGGCTCTGCGAGGACTACACCCGCGCCGCCCCCGGCGGCACCGGCGAGGCCAAGTGCGGCGGCAACTACGCCGGAACCCTGGTCGCCCAGGCGCAGGCCCGCGAGATGGGCTGCGACCAGGTGGTCTGGCTGGACTCCGCCGAGCACCGCCGGGTCGAGGAGATGGGGACCAGCAACATGTTCTTCGTCTACGGGGACCGGCTGGTCACCCCGGAGCTGTCCGGCTCGCTGCTGTCCGGCGTCACTCGGGACTCCGTCCTCGCGCTGGCCGGCGAACTGGGCTACACGGCCGAGGAGGGGCGCATCAGCGTGGCGGACTGGCGTGCCGACGCCGAGTCGGGCCGGCTGACCGAGGTGTTCTCCTGCGGCACCTCCTCCATGATCACCCCGGTCGGCGAGGTCAAGGGCAAGGACGGCGGTTGGACGATCGGCGGTGGCGAGCCCGGCCCGGTCACCGTGCGGCTGCGTGCGGAGCTGTCCGGGATCCAGTCCGGTGAGCGGCCCGACCCGTTCGGCTGGGTCCACAAGATCGCCTGAACCACGGCCCGATCCGACCGCTTACCCGACACGTCAGAGATGATCCGAACAAAGGTGCGCTGAACCGATGAGCCGTTCCGTCCTGGTCACCGGAGGAAACCGGGGCATCGGCCTCGCTGTTGCCCTCGCGTTCGCCGAAGCAGGCGACAAGGTCGCGCTGACCTACCGCTCCGGTGAGCCGCCGGAGGCCGCGCTGCGGCTCGGCTGCCTCGCCGTACGGTGCGACGTCACCGACTCCGCGCAGGTCGAGAAGGCCTACCTGGAGGTGGAGGAGGCGCACGGCCCGGTCGAGGTGCTCGTGGCCAACGCGGGCATCACGCGGGACCAGTTGGTCCTGCGGATGACCGAAGAGGACTTCGCCGCGGTCCTGGAGACCAACGTGATGGGGGCGTTCCGGATCGTCAGGCACGCCGCCGCCGACATGGTGGCTGCCCGCCGGGGCCGCATCGTCCTGATCTCCTCCGTGGTGGGCCTGCTCGGCGCGGCGGGGCAGGCCAACTACGCGGCGTCCAAGGCCGCTCTGGTCGGCTTCGCCCGCTCGATCGCCCGGGAACTGGGCTCGCGCGGAATCACATGCAATCTGGTGGCGCCCGGTTTCGTGGAGACGGACATGACCAGGGCGCTGAGCGAGAAGCAGCGCGCCGCGTTCCTCGGCAGGGTGCCGCTGGCGCGCAGCGCGGAGCCGGAGGAGGTCGCCGCCGCCGTGCGCTTCCTCGCCTCAGCGGAAGCCGGCTACGTCACCGGGGCCGTCATCCCGGTCGACGGCGGCCTCGGCATGGGGCACTGAGCCCGCCGTACGGCCCCGCGCCCGCGCCGCGGCCCGGATCACGGGTGCTCGGAGACCAGTACCGCGGTGGTGCCGCTCTCCAGCGCCTGGAAGACGTGCGGGACGTCGGCCGGGTAGCTGATGTAGTCGCCCGGCAGGAGTTCCACCGGTTCCTGCGCGGTCCCGACCAGCGCCCGGCCCGTGCCGATCACCACGTGTTCCACCACGCCCGGCGTGTGCGGCGCGGAAGAACGCTGCGGACCGGGCTCGGCGGCGATGCGGTAGACGTCCCGGCGGGCGCCGGGCGGGGACGCGGCCAGCAGGGTTGCCCGGTAGTGGGCCTCGGCCGAGATCACGGCCGGGCCCTGGCCTGCCCGGATCACTTGGACCGGGGGCCGGGAGGTGGCGCCCAGCAGCCGGGAGAAGGGGATCTCCAGGACGACGCAGAGCGCCCAGAGGGTCTCCAGGCTGGGGTTGCCCGCGCCCGATTCGAGCTGGGAGAGCGTGGACTTGGCGAGCCCGGCACGGCGCGACACCTCCGTGAGGGAGAGTCCGGCCCGGACGCGCTCCGCGCGCAGGGAGGCGGCGATCACGTCGAGGGGCGGCTTGAGCACGAGGTCGGCTTCGGACACGAGTCGTTCGCTCCAATGGTCAATCGTTCGCCTTGACGAACACCGTCGCGGACGTTCATTATAAACATCATGCGTTCGTTATGGAGAACCCTCGACCGTACCCAATGGCGTGACATCTCGCTCGTCTGCCTCGCGGTGGGTGTCATCGGCGTGTCGTACGGCGCCATCGCGGTCACCTCGGGCTTCGCCTGGTGGTTCCCGGTCCTCATGGGCGCACTCGTCCTCGCCGCATCCTCCGAGTTCCTGTTCGTCGGAATCATCGCCGCCGGCGGCAGTCCGGTCGCCGCCCTGCTGGCCGGTCTCCTGGTCAACGCCCGGCACGTGCCGTTCGGCCTGGCCGTTCCCGACGTCCTCGGCCGCGGCTGGAAGAGGCTGTTCGGCACACACCTGATGAACGACGAGACGGTCGTCTTCGCCATCACCCAGGACGGACTCCCGCGCAAACGGGCCGCGTACTGGGCATGCGGGCTCGGCATCCTGATCTGCTGGCCGACCGGGGCCGCGCTGGGCGCCCTACTGGGAAGCGTCGTCCCCGACACCGACGCCCTCGGCCTGGACGCCATGTTCCCCGCAGTGATCCTGGCACTGATCCTGCCTGCCCTGAAACAACGCGAGTTGCGGCGGACCTCCCTGGCCGGCGTGGCCCTGGCGCTGGCGTCCACCGCCTTCCTGCCGGCCGGGCTCCCGGTCCTGGTCGCCCTGGCCGCCCTGCCGCTGTTCACCGTCAGCGCGGCGACGAAAGCAGCCGACCAAGGAGCCGACCGATGAAGAACACCGTTCCAGCGCTCCTCGCGATGCTGGCGCTCGCGGGGGGCACGTTCCTGCTCCGGCTCGCCGGCCCGGCCCTGCGGGCCCGGATCACCTTCCCCCAGCGGGCGGAGAAACTGCTGGAGGCCTCCGCCGTCGTTCTGCTCGCGGCCCTGACGGCCACGGCCGCACTCACCGAGGGACACGGGTTCGCGGGCCTGGCCCGCCCGATCGGTGTGGCGGTGGGCGGCGTACTCGCCTGGCGCGGGGCACCTTTCCTCCTCGTCGTGCTCGCCGCCGCCGGCACGGCCGCCCTGCTCCGTCTCGCCGGGATGCACTGACCGGAAAACAGCGGCCGGAAAATGACGGAAGGCGCCTGCACAGCCGGAATATTTCGTACCGCACACACAACGCGACAAACGTCTTTTCGCAGACCTTTGCGGCCCGCCAAGGCCATGCATCTCACATAGTGAAGCATGGATTGCCCGCCGATATCGGCCCCTAGTACGCTGCCCGCCGGGATTCACCCCGCGCAATGGTTCAGGTAAGCGTATTCCGAATTTCGCCTCACCCAATCTCCTGCCGGGTCGGCTGATATTCGGTCGAACAGAGCGGCCAAAAGAAGCTGCCGGTTTCCGGGGGTGAACTGAGAGACTTTTTCCGCGCATTCCGCCAAGCCGCGACCGGCCGACCGCCGTCGTCTCGCTCCGCCCCCGTACTTGAAGCAGGAGTACCCGAGCACGATGCGCATCACCGACACTCTCAGCTCTTCCGCCCGGAAGCCCCACATACCCACGGAGCGCCTGGTCCTGCACCGCGACCACACGTGGGACACGGTGGTGCGCCGTGTCCCACTGCTGTCCGAGCGTGAACTGGACGTGTTCCACCTGCTGGCGAAAGGAGCGTCGAACCGGACCATCTCGACGCAGCTCGCCATCACCGAGCGCACCGCCAAGGCCCATGTCGCGCAGATCCTGGCGAAACTCGAGGTGGAGTCCCGCTTACAGGCGGGAATCGCCGCCTTCGCCTACGAGACCCTCACCAAGGCGGCGGAGCCCGGGCCGGCATGACCCGAGGCCATGCCGCGGGGCACGTCGCCACCGCCGCGGCCCCCGGTCGCGGTCGCGGTCGAACCAGGGGACCGTCACATCGCCGACCGACCCGGACTTGAACTCCGCCAGGTCCACGACCTCACCCTCACCACGAACGGCAGGAGCCAGTTCCTCAAGCCCGGTGTGAGGGTGGCGCCTTCGCGTGTGGGCCCGGCCTCCTTGCCGAACCACCGCGCGCGGCGAAACCAGGCAGTCCGCTCCAGGGCATGGGCAAGACGTTCGCGGGGCAGGCCGACGCCCGTTCTTCGCACATCTGCGGGTCATCGACCCGCTCTACGGCGGCAACCTGACCGAGTGCGGACAGGACAGGACACCCTGGCGGGGTACAACAACAACTCCTTTGCCCCAGGCGGCTCGTGGCCGCCGAGAAACTGCGTGTCGCGGCCGGCCAGGAGGGGGCGAGGTCGGCGCGCCCACAACGTGCACGGGCACGCCGACGCGGCGGGCGAGCCGTGCGGTAGACGTGGAGGCCGCTGGTGACCACCACGGCATGGCTGCCGAGCACCGCCAGCACCTGTCGTAGCCATCCTTTCGCGTTCATGTCGCTGAACACCAATCACATGCACGACCGTTGACGCGGCCATGGCAAGCGCTTACCTTCCAGACAGACAGAGCGCTTTGGTCCTCTGCGCGCACCGCCCGATTGTCAGCCATGTTCACGTTGTCGAACCAGCCGTATGGTCGCATTGGGCCCGCCGCAGAGAAAAGGGGTCAGCAACCCCCCGTCGGACGAGCCGCAACCACCTGGAGAGAGAACGATGCAACGGAGCCCCGTCATCGCGTGCGTCGGCCTGCTGGCCGGCACACTCGTCGCGTTGTCCGGCAACACGGCGCAGGCAGCGTCCACCCGCTACGAGGCCGAGAGTTCCCCGGCCGTCTGCACCGGCACCATCGACTCCGACTGGGCCGGCTACTCCGGCAGCGGATTCTGCAACGCCACCAACGCGGTGGGCGCCTACGCCCAGCTCACCGTGAACGCCTCCACCGCCGGGACGGCGACACTGAGCATCCGCTTCGCCAACGGGAGCACCGCGGCCCGCCCCGCGACCCTCACGGTGAACGGCGCCTCGGCCACCTCCGTGTCGTTCGAGAGCACCGGCGCCTGGGGCACCTGGTCGACGAAGACGCTGTCCGTGCCGGTCAGTTCGGGCAGCAACACCGTCCGGCTCAGCCCCACCGCCGCCGCCGGACTGCCCAACATCGACTATCTCGACGCGGAAGTGGGCGGCACCACCACCCCGCCGCCCTCGGCGACCGCCCTCTACGTGGCACCGAACGGCACCGACGGCGCGGCCGGCACCCAGGCGGCGCCCACCACGCTCACCTCCGCGATCAGCCGCATCACCTCCGGCGGCACCATCTACCTGCGCGGCGGGACGTACAACCACGCGCAGACGGTCACCATCCCGGCGGGCAACAACGGCACCGCCGCCGACCGCACCGAACTGTTCGCCTACCCCGGCGAGACACCGGTCCTGAACTTCTCGGCCCAGGCCGAGGACCCCGCCAACCGCGGCCTCGCCGTCAACGGGTCGTACTGGCACGTCAAGGGAGTCGTCGTCGAGCGCGCCGGGGACAACGGGATCTTCGTCGGCGGCAGCAACAACATCTTCGAGCGCACGGTGACGCGCTTCAACCGCGACACCGGCCTCCAGCTCTCGCGCATGCTGTCCACCACCCCCAGCAGCCAGTGGCCGTCGAACAACCTCATCCTGAGCGCGGAGTCGCACGACAACGCCGACTCCGACGGTGAGGACGCCGACGGCTTCGCCGCCAAGCTCACCACCGGCCCCGGAAACGTCTTCCGGTACGCCGTCTCCCACAACAACATCGACGACGGCTGGGACCTCTACACCAAGACGGACACCGGCCCGATCGGCCCGGTGACCATCGAGGACTCGCTCGCCTACGACAACGGCACCCTCAGCGACGGCTCCCAGGCCGGGAACGGTGACCGAAACGGTTACAAGCTCGGCGGCGAGGACATCGCGGTCAACCACATCGTCCGGCGCAGCATCGCCTACCACAACGGCAAGCACGGCTTCACCTACAACAGCAACCCCGGCTCCATGAAGGTGTCGGACAACATCAGCATCGACAACGCCCAGCGCAACTTCAACTTCGACGCCGGCACCTCGGTGTTCACCAACAACACCTCCTGCCGCAGCGGCAGTGGCACCAACGACCGGATCATCGGCACCGCCGACGGCACCAACCAGTTCTGGTCCGGCACGAACGGCTCCCGCTGCTCCTCGTACGCCGGAGCCCTGCACTGGTCGTACGCCTCGGACGGTCGCCTGGTCGTCACCTTCGGCGGCTGAGCCGCACCCTCAGCGGCGACCAGGCCGCGAGAACGCTTCCTTCAGGGCCCCCGACGCCCCGACGGCCCACACCGGCCGCCGGGGCGTCACCGCCTGGTTCAGGCCGCCGGGTCCGCTTCGTGCGGTCGCGTGATGCCGGCCGCCGGTGTCACCCGCTTGGTCGTCACAGGGGGCTTGCCTGCCTCGGCCGTGCTCGTATGGAAGCGTCCTGCACGCCGACCGGGGAGCTGACGATGCACGAAATGTGGTGGGGGCCCGACCCCTCAGGTAAACCGGTGTGGCACGTCTTGGCGACTGGCGAGACCTCCACACTGTGCGGTCTGGAGAAGCCGGAGGAGCCCAGCGGACATGAGCCGACGGACAAGCACTGTTTTCCCTGCATGAAGGCGTTCCAGGCCGCCATGGCGTGACACCGCCGAGAGACCACGACAGTGGAGCCCACGAGCGAACCGATCGCCGCGCTTCCGGCCGGATGGCGCCCGGGAGATGCGCGAGGTGGGTCAACGGCCTCGTTCGGCGCCGCCGTTGACCTGGACGATCTGTGCCGTGACCTGGGACGCGGACGGGGAGCAGAGCCACTGCACCGTGCTCGCGACGTCCGCGGGGACGCCCGCCCGGCCGGTGTGTGTCTGGCTCACCAGCAGGTCGTGGCGGGCGCCGGCGTGGCCCTGGGCGCCGAAGAACTCCGTCTCCGCGATGTAGCCGGGCGCCACCGCGTTCACGGTCACGCCCCGCGGTCCGAGCGCGGCGGCCAGGTCGTAGACGTAGGGATGCAACGCCGCCTTGGCACCCGCGTACGAGCCGGCGCCCGAGCCGCGGTACGCGGCGATCGAGCTGATCATCACGATCCTGCCGCCGGGAGAGGCGATCACCGGTCGGAGTGCCTCGGTGAGCAGGACGGCGGTCAGGACGTTGACGCGGAAGTTCTCCGACCAGTGCCAGGCCGCTCCCGCCGTGCCCTCGTCGGCTCCGTCCGGGGCGCCGATCAGGACGTTGCCGCCGGCCGCGTTCACCAGGACGTCCACCGTCCCGTACGTGGCGCGCAGTTCATCCCGTACGCGGTCGGCCTCCTCTGGGATCGTGAGGTCGGCGGGCAGCGCCCGTACCTGCCCGCCCTGGGCCGTGTGCCGTTCGGTGAGCTCCTTCGCCGTACGGGTCAGCACGTCCTCCCGTCGTCCGACGGCGATGATCCGGGCGCCCTCGGCGGCGAACGCCGCACACACCGCGCGGCCGATGCCGGTGCCGCCGCCGCTCACTACCACGGTGCGTGTCATGGAAAGCCTCCGAGTCGGGTTGGTCGGGCCGGTCAGGCCAGGGCACGGCGGGCGCCGGAGCGGACGCCCCATCGGTGGACGAGCAGTGCCGCGGCGCCCACCGCGACGGAGTCCCAGGGAGCGGGCACCTGCCCGGAGCCGCCGGTGGACCCCACGGCCGCTGCGACGAAGAGCAACAGCAGGTAGCCCAGGAACCAGGCTCCGGAACGGAGTTCGGCGATCAGCTCGTCACGATCCTGTCGGTACCGGACGGCGAAGAGGACCAGGGCGGCCAGCATCAGGGGGATCGCCGCACGCAGGTGGTGCCAGCCCGCCCAGTGGACCAGCTCCGTGGACACGACGAACCCGGCGGGCGCGATCCAGCCCATGCCCCGCATCCGCCAGGTGCGCGCCTGGTGGTCCGTCGCGCGGAAGGTGCTGACGGCCACGGAGCAGGCTGCGTAGGTCAGCAGGGAGAGCACCCCGACGACGCCGATGATCTCCTGCCAGCCGCGGAAGGGGACGAGGAAGACCGTGGCGAGGACGAAGTTGGCGAGCAGGGTCCGCCTGGGGACGCCGGATGCGGGGTGCACGGAGGCGAAGAAGGACGGCAGGACGCCGTTGCGTGCGGCCGCGTACGTCTCGCGGCTGCCGGAAGCGACGAAGATTCCGGCGGCACCGGTCGGCGAGAGGACGGCGTCCGCGTAGATCAGGGTCGCGAGCCAGCCGATGTTGAGGGCCAGCGCGAGCTGGCCGAAGGGCGAGTCGAAGTTCAGTCCGTGCCAGCCGCCCGCCAGCCAGTCGGACGGGACCGTGACCAGGAAGACCAGTTGGAGGACGGTGTAGAGCACGATCGCCAGGACGATGGCCGTGACGACGGCACGGGGCAGGTCGCGGCGCGGGTCGCGGGCCTCGGCGGACAGCTCGATGGGTGCCGCGAAGCCGTTGAACGTGTAGATGATGCCCGCGCCGGCGACGGCGGCGAGCGGCGCCGACCAGCCGTACGGGGCGAAGCCGCCGCCCGCCTCGATGGTGTCCGAGTCGAAGCCCGCGGCGACCAGGACGGCGATGGTGATCAGCGGGACGCCGAACTTGAAGACGGTGAGGGCCGTGGTGACCCGGGCGAACAGCCGGACGCCGAACCAGTTGAGGAGGGCGAGCGCCGCCAGGAGCGCGACGGCCGCGCCGATGCCGCGCGGCGTGAGCCGTCCGTCCCGGTACAGGCCGGGGACGTAATGACCGGCGTACTGAGCGATGGCCGACGCCTCGGCGGCGAGGGCGCTGGCGACGGAGAGGAGGACGGCCCAGCCTATGGACGTCCCGACCAGGGCGCCGTTGGCCTCCAGGGGCCAGCGGACCATGCCTCCGGCCCGGGGGCGGGTCGCGCCGAGCTGCACGAGGACGAGGCCGACGAGCATCATCGCGGCGCCCGCGAGGGGCCAGGACAGGAGCGCGGCGGGGCCCGCCGTCTGCGCCGCGTAGTAGGCGCTGAAGAGCCAGCCCGACCCGATCATGCCGCCGAAGGCGATGGCGGTCAGGCTCCACCGGCCGAGTTCACGGCGGAGTCCTTCCTCGGGCAGGGTGGGGTGCGGTGCGTGCTCACGCAGGACGGGGGGTACGGGCGGTGCGGACATGTGTGTCTCCGGTGGGGTGGCCTCTTGGGGCGTCGCGGGTTTCGGGGCGGGCGGGGCCCGTCAGGGTCCCCGCAAGGGCGTGCTCGGACAGGTGCGGGGCCCCTGCTCGCGGAGGACCGCGGCCGCGGCTCATGCGCTCGTCGGCTCCAGCCGCGGACCTCGTACGAAGACGGTTGCGGCTGCGGGCCCACGTACGGACCGCGCACGCTGCGGGCGTGGCGAATCGGGCGTACGCGCCGGGTGGATGCCGGGTGCGTACGCGCAGGCAGGGCGGGGACGGGCGGGCGGCCCCCGCGCCGTCAGTGCGGGGTACTGGAGGCGGGGGCCGGTTCCTCTTCGTGCGGAACCGCGCCGGACACGGCCGTCCGGCGGGCGAGGAGCACGAGCAGGGCGGCCAGCACGATCGCCCCGACCGCGAACGGCAGCGCGGGATCGACTTGGTAGAGGCTGGTCGCCGCGAGCGGGCCGAGCACCAGGGTGAGGGCGTTGACGGACGCGCTGAGTCCGGCCGCGCTGCCCTGTTCGTCGGGTCCGACACCGAGGCTCATCGCCGAGTTGTAGCCGGGGATGGCGAGGCTGTGGCCGAGCCCGGACAGGGTGACGGCGGCCAGGAAGACGGCCAGCGAGTCGGCGAGGCAGATGGCGACGAAGGCGGCCGCGGTCAGCGGCACGCCCACGCGCAGGAGGCGCTGCGGACGCCACGCGAGCTTGGGGATGACCACGCCCTGGACGAGGAGCATCGGCAGGCCGCCGGCCAGGAGCACGAAGCCGGACAGCTCCACCGTCCGCGCGGCGGTGAGGTCGAGCCGGTCCATCAGCAGGAACCCGATGCTGGACTGGAGCAGGCTGGTGGAGAGGTAGATGACCGCACCGGACAGCAGGAACCGGCGGATGCGCGAGTCCAGGGGGCTCAGGCGCCCCGGTGCCGCCTTGCGGTCGGTGCGCCGTTCCTCTGCCGGCAGCCATACCCAGACCACGACGCCGACGAGAGCGATCAGCGCGGGCGCGGTGTAGAGGGCCGGGAGCATGCCCAGGTCGCCCAGGAGTCCGCCGAGCCCCGGTCCGAGGACGAGCGCGAGGCCGATGGCGGCACCGACGCGAGCGATTCCCTTGACGCGTTCCCCCTCCTCCACGGTGGTGTCGGCGACGTAGGCCTGCGCCGCGACCGGCAGGGCCGCGAGGGATCCACCGAAGAGGATGCCGCGTGCCAGGAGGAGCAGCGCGAAGACGGTCGTGGCGCCCAGTACCCCGCGCAGCCCCAGGTGGGCGAAGACGGCGAAGGCCGCGAGACCGAGGGCCGCGCCGAACAGGGCCACGACCATGAGAGGTTTGCGGCCCCACGCGTCGGCGCGACGGCCCCACAGGGGGCTGACGAGCGCCACCACGGCGGCGGAGGCACTCATCACCATGCCGTACTGGAACTCGCTGATGGACAGTTCCCGCGCCAGCGGAGGCAGGATCGGGGTCAGGATCTGCTGGCCCGCGTAGCCTCCGAAGACGGCGAGGTGGAGGAGGCCGAGGCCTCCGGCTTTCTGACGGGTTGTCGCCATGGTCATTCCTTCGCGGTGCCGCGTACGGGTGGAGCGTCGATGCCTGCGGGACGCGGTCCGGCGCCGCCCCACGGACCGGAGGCGTCGCGAGGACGCAGGCCGAGGTCGCCGAGCGCGTCGGACACGTCGCGGGCCGCCGCGATGAGCGCCCCCTCCTGGTGCGGGCCCGCCAGGAGCTGCATGGCCAGGGGCGCGTCGGACGCGGCGTCGACACCGGTCGGGAAGGTGATCGCGGGCAGCCCGGCGAAGCTGGCCACCGGGGTGAAGCCGATCTCCCGGTCGTAGCGGGGGTCGCCCGGTACAGGGATCGTGGAGGCGGCGGGGGGCGCCGTCCCGCGCGGCCGGGGCAGCGCGGGGTCGAGCGGCAGCAGCCAGGCGTCGATGCCCCGGTCGGCGAAGTGAGCGTGCAGCGAGCCGCGCAGCCGCGTCATCCGGTCCCGGATGGCGGCGTACTCCTCGTCGCCCACGTCGGCGCCGGCGCGCAGTGCGGCGTGCGTCGAGTCGAGGAGGTCGTCGTCGATGCGGGCGCGCCAGTGCTGGAAGCCGTCCCAGGCGTCGCGGGCGCACAGTTGCCAGGCATCGGCGCGGCAGTCCCACAGTTCGCCGAGGTCCGCCTCGACCACGTCGTGTCCTGCGGTGCGCAGGAGTCCGGCGGTGCGGGTGAGGGCGTGGGAGATCTCCGCGTCCAGTACGCCCGTGCGGCCGAGTTCGCGGGGGATGGCGACGCGCAGCCGGTTGCCGGCGGGCACGGGTTCGCCCAGTCCCAGGTGCTGCCAGGCGAAGGCCAGGTCGGCGGCCGTGCGTGCGACCCAGCCGGGCGCGTCCATGGCGGGCGAGAGCGGGAAGACGCCCGGCAGGTTCCGCGGGTGGTGGGTGACGCGGAGCCCGACGACGCCGCAGCGCCCTGCGGGCCAGCGCACGGACCCCAGGACGTCCGTGCCGAGCGAGACGTCGCAGATGTTCGCGGCGACGGCGACGCCGGAACCGGTGCTGGAGCCGGCGGGGTCGATGTGCGGGAACCAGGGGTTCACGCAGCCCGAGCCGACACCGATGTTCAGCTCGGTGGTGACCACCTTGGCGACGACGTCGGCGTGGGTGAGACCGTGCAGTACGGCGGCTGTGGCGCGCGGGTGGTGGCGGTAGCGGCGCAGCCCGAGCCGGGTGGCGAAGCCCTGGACGTCCACGGTGTCCTTGACTCCGAGCCGCAGTCCGCCGGTCGGTTCGCGCAGCTCGGCGCAGGCCCGGTAGTGGCTGTCGGCATGGGCCGCCCAGTGTGCGGCCCGATTGCGGAACTCCTCGGCGTCGATCTCTCCCGTGGTCAGGAGGCGGTGGCGCTCCGCCAGCGGCAGGGCGAGCAGCTCGGGCAGGGGGCCCACGGCGGTCGTGGTGGTGGACAGGAAGTCGTGGACGGCGTGGACGGTGGCCGGTGTGGCCGCCTCCCTGCGGGCCGGGTGGGTGTCGGCTTGGATGCTCATGACAGTTCGTAGAGCCCTTCGCCGTCGAGGAACCGCAGGGTTCCGTAGTCGCGCAGGACGACCTCGGCGACCTCGTGCCGCAGATTGACGATCATGGGGTAGGTCAGGTCGTCGACCGTCGGCCGGATCTCGCCGCCGGGCGCCACCAGCGGGCGGATCTCGTGCAGGCTCTCCAGCTTCTCGATGGTGTCCATGTGCCGGATCCGCTTCAGGGTGCCGGACTTGGGCGAGATCATGGCGACGGAGGCGAAGTGCTGCTCGACGACGTAGTCGCTCCGGCGGCGCTCGTGGAAGCGCTCCGGTGCCACGTAGGCGTCCACCGTCCAGTCGATCTGTGAGGAGCCGGTGCCGAGGCTCGCGTAGTAGGGGATGTCACCGCCGGCGATCCTGGCGCCGGCCTCCACCAGGCAGGGGCCGTCCGGGGTCAGTTTGACCTCCAGGTGGCCGGGACCGTGCTGGATGCCGAGGGCGTCCAGGACCTCCTCGGCGTACCGGCCGAGCACGGTGCCCTCGGGCGAGCGGCGGGCGAGCAGGTGGACGGAGTCGCAGAGGTCGAGGACACCGTTGGCGGTGATCCGGGTGGTCTTCCAGATGTCGGTCACGTGGTGGTGGCCGTCGCGGCTGACGGTGTTGACCACGTACTCGCCGCCCACGAGGTACTCCTGGGCGACGACGCCCTCGTTGTCGACGGAGAAGAAGTTCTGGGCGCGGGCCAGGGCCCGGAAGGCGTCGACCGACTGCTCGGGGGTGTCGCAGAAGTGGATGCCGTCGCCGCCCGTGGACCGGATCGGCTTGACCACGACGCGGCGTCCCAGTTTGGCGTGCCAGTCGCGCAGTTCCTCCTCGTCGGTGACGAGGATCTGCTCGGCGCCGTGGACGCCGGCCTTCTTGATGGTCTCCACCATCGTGTACTTGTCACGGCGCGCGGGGCTCAGGGCCGTGCCGTTGGTCGGCAGGGACATGGCTTCGCTGAGGACGTCGGCGAACTCCACGCCGAACTCGCCGCCGGGTACCACCGCGACGGGTGCGTACGCGGACACGGCGCGCACGGTCTCGGCCAGGTCGCCCTGGTGCACGATGTTGGCGGCGTAGTTGTCGAGGCTGAAGGTGGACCGGTACACCATGGGCACTTCGGGGGTGCTCTGCACGCGCACGCAGGCGTATCCGGCCTTGATGAACTCCGGGGCGAGACGGCGGGTGGGGTGGTAGGCGTCGACGATGACGACGTGGCCCTTGACGGACATGGAGGTGCCCTCCCTGGGGGTGCGGGGGTCAGTGTTCGGTGGTGAGCGCGAGGGGTTCGGCGCTCACCCGGAAGGCGGCGGCCGTCGTGATCAGCGCGTGCTCGACGGTGGTGGAGTCGGCCGCCTGGAACCGGAAGCGTCCGCCGACGTGTTCGTAGTAGGCGTCGGCCGCGGGGAGCACCTCGCCGGGTTTGAGGAGCACTTCCGCGTACGGCCCCGGTTCCCTGCCCGTCATGGGAGTGACCTCGGTGACGCGGCACGGCCTGGCCTCGGGTGCCGGGATGAGCAGCCAGCCGCCGACGCGTGCCGCGGGCAGCGGTCCCACGGGGTGCGCCGGCAGGCCGAGTTGGAGCCGGAAGGCGGCCTCCATCAGGTCGTAGCCGTGCAGTTCCCGCCAGATGAAGGGGATTTCGGCGCCGCCGACGCGGGCCCCGACCTCCAGGAAGCGGCAGGTGCTGTCGGCGGGGTCGACGAACACCTCCAGGTGGAAGGGGGTGGGCCGGTCCGTCAGCGCGGCCAGGGCGGCACGGGTGTGCTCGCCTATCGGGGCCAGTACCGCGGGATCGTCCTCCTCGGTGGACCCCAGGAAGGTGCCTTCGCGGAAGCCCAGGCAGGTGTTGACGTAGCGGGAGGCCCGCCAGCACATCAGGTCGGTGCCGTCGAAGATCCCGTCCACGTGGTAGATCGCGTCGGGCAGGAACTCCTGGACGAGCATCGGCTCGGCCCAGTGCGACGCGTCGAGGTCCTCGGGGCCGCGGACTAGGACGACGCCCGCGCTGGAGCTGCCGATGCGGGGCTTGAGCACCACGGGCCAGCCGTGTGCGGCGGCGAAGGCGGTGACGTCGGCGGTGCCGGTCACGGCGGCGCTCGCGGGCGTGGGGACTCCGGCGGCCGCCACGGCCTGGACCATCAGGTGCTTGTCGCGGAACCGCAGCAGGTCGGCCGGGCGGTCGCCGGGGCAGTCCCATTCCACGCGCAGCGCAGCGCCGATCAGAAGGTCGTCCTCCTTGAGGGCGACGATCCGGTCGGGGCGGCCGTGGCGCCCGGCCAGGAGGCCGACGGCGGCGCGGACCTCGTCGAGGTCGTCGGTCCTGTTCACCGTGACGATGTCGGCGGCGGCGGAGGGTATCGCCGGGAGGGCCACCTCGGTGGCGACGTAGGTGACCGTGTGGTCGCCGTGGTCGAGGTAGCGGCCGTATTCGGCGTAGCGCTCCTGCCATCGGGTGATGACGACGACGTGGAGGCGGGGGGTGGCGGTGGTCACGGGGTGTCCTTTCGCGCGAGCAGGTCGGCTGTCGCCTTGAGCAGGCTGCGGGCCTGGTCGGGGCCGAGGCGCGGGTCGCAGGTGGACCGGAAGCGGGGCAGCGTGTCGGTGGCGAGGCCGGCCGGGTCCTCGACGCACTCGGTCACGTCGTCGGGCGTCATCTCCAGGTGCAGGCCGCCGGGGGGTGTGTCGTGGGCGCGCAGCACGGCGAAGAAGTCGGTGATCTCGCGGAGCATGTCCGTCAGCAGGCGGGTCTTGCGTCCCGAGGGGTGGCGGACGGTGTTGCCGTGCATGGGGTCGCACAGCCAGACCACGCGGCCGGTGAAGTCGGCCGCCGCTTCGACGAGCGCGGGGAGCCGGCGGGCGGTCTCGGTGGCCCCGAGGCGGGTGATGAGCGACAGGCGTCCGGCGCCGTGGCCCCGGGTGAGCCGTTCGCACAGTTCGCGCACGTCGTCGGGCGAGGCGTGCGGGCCCAGTTTGACGCCGACGGGATTGTTCACCGTTTCGGCGAATCCGATGTGCCAGCCGTCGAGTTGCCGGGTGCGCTCGCCGATCCAGAGCATGTGCGCGGAGGAGCTGTAGTGGCCTGCGGCTTCGGTGTCCTCGCGTACGAGGGGCGCCTCCAGGTCGACGAGCAGCGCTTCGTGGCTGGTGTACACGGAGCCGGCGGTGTCGTGAGTCAGGTGGCCTTGGAGCAGGAGGGTGTCCAGGCAGGAGGCGGCGTGGTCGTACGCGGCGCGCAGCCGTGCCGGGTCGGGGCGGCGCGCGGCGGGGTCGGCGGCGGGCCGGTTCACGGCGTCGCCGCGGTAGACGGGCAGTACGGTGCCGTCGGCGAGGGTCTCGACGGCCCGGGAGCGGGGCTTGGCGTACTGCCCGGCGAACCGGCCGATCCGGGTGACCGGCAGGGCCGTGCCGGCGGCCAACAGATCGGCCAGCTGGCTCAGTTGTGTGGCCTTGGCGGTGATTCTCGGGGGTGCGGAGTCGAGGAAGGGTTCGGCGCAGTCGCCGCCCTGGAGGACGAAGGCGCTGCCCCGGGCGGCGCGGGCGAGCTCGGTGCGCAGCCGGTGCACGGCGCCGGCGTCGACCAGGGGTGGCAGCGTGGCGAGGTCGGCGCGGACGGTTTCGACGAGCTCTTCGCTGTCCCAGGGGGGTTGCTGGGCGGCGGGCAGGCGGATCCGGTGTGTCGCTGTCGTCATCGGCGCGGTCCCTGGGGAGGTGTGAAGTGGCGTTCGATCCGTCGGGCGGTTGCGGCGACCTCGGCGGCCAGGGGGCGGTCGCGGTCCAGAGGGGTCCAGTCCGCGGCGAGTTGGCGCCAGATGCCGGGCGCGGGGGTGGTCCCGCTCAGGTGGGCGAGCTGGTTGAGGGCGAGGGCGAGTGAGGCGACGATCCACCAGGCGCGGTCCAGGGCACCGGACACCGCGTTGGCGCTGTTGAGGGCCAGTGGCACGTGGTCCTGATTGCCGAGATTGGTGGGGACCGGGGTGAACGAGGCAGGGTAGCCGTGCTGGCGGATCGCGCTCAGATGCGAACCGGCGGCGATCTGCACACCGGCGAGTCCGCTCTGGCGTCCGGGGGTGGGGGTCAGCATGGGCGGGAGGCCGCCGTTGTGCTGCGGGTCGAGGGCGAGGTGGAGCTGGCGTTCGGCCAGGTAGGCGAGTTGGTGCAGGCACAGCAAGTGCTGCTCGCTGGCCAGGGCCACGGGCGCGGCGTGGAAGTTGCCGCCGTGCAGGACGTCGTCGTCGACGAAGACGGGGTTGTCGGTGGTGCCCTCCCCCTCGGTGATCAACACCTGTCCTTGGAAGTCGAGTTGGTCCAGTACCGCGCCGACGGCCTGCGGGGCGCAGCGCAGTGAGTACGGTTCCTGGAGCCGGCGCGCGGCGTCCTCGGTGCGGACGACGGCGGCGCGTGCCGCCCGGATCAGGGCGGCGGCCCGGCGCTGCCCGTGGTGGCCGCGGGCGGCGGAGAGCCGGTCGTCGTAGGGTTCGGGACTGCTGCCGAGGAGCCCCGCCAGGTGTCCGGTGCCGGCGGCCACGGCGAGGGCCAGGGCGTGGAGTCGTACGTGGTTGTGCAGGGCTTGGGCGAGGGAGGCGCTGGTCCCGTTGGCGAACGCGAGAGCGCTCCGGGCGTCCCAGTGGACCGGGTCGGCGCCCAGGGCCCGCAGCACCTGGTCGGCGGGTTCCTGGTGCCAGTCGCCGTCCGGGTCGCGCCGCCAGGCGTGGCCGTTGCCGGCCGCCGCCTGTGCGGCGTGCGCGAGGGGGACGAGGTCACCGCTGGCGCTGAGGCTGCCGTCCTGGGGCACGACCGGGGTGAAGCCCCGGTTCCACTGGGCGGCGAGCGCGTCCCAGACGTCGACGGCGACGGCGGACCGGCCCAGGGACATGCTGCGCAGTCTGAGCCAGACCATGGTCCGGGTGACCTCGGGTGACAGGGCAGGGCCCTGACCGGTGGTGAGGTGGTCCAGGAGCCCGGTTCCCTGGACGTGTGGGTCGTGGTCGGCGTCGTAGGTGACCAGGGGGCCGAAGCCCTTCGTCAGGCCGTAGACCGGGCGGCGGGCGGCGATCCGGGCCAGCGAGGCGCGGCTCGCCCGGAGGCGGGCGCGGTCCCCGGGGCGCAGGGCGAGTACCCGGTCCGGTCCCGAGGCCTGGAGGAAGTCCGAGACCGTGGTGGCGGTGGGGGGCTGGACGGGGGGCGCGAGGGCGGGGGTTGTCGTCATGCCGGACTCGTCGTCGTCGTCGGGGAGACAGTCGTGGAGGTGGAGGTGGCGGTGAGCCGGTTGAGCAGGGGCTTGCCGGTGGCGGAGCGGGCGATCCGGTCGACGCGGTGGACGGCGCGGGGAGGCGGGCAGCCCGGGAGGGCCGACGCCAGGGCGGTGCGGACGGCCCGGTGGTCGATGCGGTCGGGTCCCCGGGTGTGGAACAGGTCGTAGCGCTCGCCGCGTACGGAGTCGCCGGTGGCCGTACAGACCACTTCGGTGCCAGGGAAGGCGGAGGTGATCGCGGCCTCGACGACGGCGAGGTCGCAGCGGACGCCGTTGACTTTGATCATCCGGGAGGTCCGTCCACGCCAGTGGAAGGAGCGGGGTCCGGCCAGGGTCACCGTGTCGTCCATGGTCCACGCGGTGAGGGGCCGGTCGCGGGAGTCGGGCCGGGCCAGGCGGGGGCCGCGCACGGTGAGCCGCCCGTCGTCCTCCACGTGGGCGACGACGTCGTCCAGGAGCTGCCAGGGCAGCTCGGCCGCGGCATCGGCGGCCAGGTGGCGCAGGGCGACGGCGCCGGTCTCGGTGGAGCCGAAGACCTCGACGGCCGTGAAGGGGGTGCCCTGCCGGTCCCGCACGAGGTTGCGCGCCGTGGCCGTGGCGGGCCCCGTGCCGTGGAGGGCGACCGCTCCCGCGTGGTCGGCCGTGGAAGGCACCAGGGAGCGCAGCACGAGCCAGCTGGACGGCAGGCAGACGTAGAGGGTGCGCCGTCCGGGGCGCGGGGCGGGCACGCTCACGGGGTCGTCCCAGGCCGGCACGACGGGGATGTCCAGGAGCTCGGGCAGGACGACGCCGAAGAGGCGTCCGAAGAGGTGGCGGGGTGGTGCGAAGCAGACGACCTGCTCGACGGCGCCCAGCGCCGTCCGCGCCACCAGCAGTGCCTCGTCGCGCAGTTGGCCTGGGGTGCGCCACCAGCGCGCCGGATCGCCGCTGTGGCCGGAGGTCTCGAAGGGGACCTCGTCCACCGCGTGGTCGGCGACGGGGCTGAGCAGGGGCGTCACGAGGCTTCCAGGGCTGTGCGGTCCTCGATCAGGTCGCGTACGAAGGCGGCGATGCGACCCACCGTGGCGAAGACGTGCCGGACGTCGTGGGCGACGAAGTCGACCTCCACGTCGAAGGCGGCCTCCACGCGCGAGACGCACTCCAGTGCGGTGAGGCTGTCGTAGCGGTCGCCGAGGGCCCGGGCGAGTTCGGCGTCGTCCGCGACCGCCGCGAGGGCGTCTCCCAGGACGGGGGTGAGCGCGGCCCTTACCTGAATGGTGAGTTCGTCGAGGGCGGGGACGGTCGTGGTCATGAGGGGTCCTGCCTTTCAGGGGCGGTTGCTCCGGTCGCTGGTGCGCTCGCACGGCCGAGGGCTCGGGGGACGGGGGGCATGCGGGAGGCCTCTCGACGGCTCAGGGAACGGGCGAGGGCGCGGCGAGCCGGAGGCGTCCGCCGTCGGCGAGATGCACGAGCGCGGGGTCGGTGGGGCGGAACTCGATGTAGAGGAAGGGGGTTCGCTCCGTCATGCCGAGCGCCGCCGCGATCTCCCGCGCCAGGTCGGCGCGGAAGGCGGCGTCGCGGTCGGGGCCCACGCACACGCTCACACGTGCGTGGTGCAGTCCGGTGTCGACGGCCGGCAGCGCTTCTGCGGGCATCCCCCCGGTGAAGAGGGAGTTGGGCCGGGCGGTGGCGAAGTGCACGACGACATGGCCGGCGGGGACACCACGTGCGGTGAGGTACCGGGTGAGCCGGATGGCCACGGCTCGTCGCGCGGGCACGGTCAGATCGGGGGCGAGGATGTCGATGGTGGGCATGAGTGCCTTCTGTGGGGGCCTCGGGGACGCCGTGAGGTCGGCCGGGGTGCTGTGAGGGGCAGTTGCTAGGACAAGACCAGGTCCGGCAGGGAGCCCGTGGGGCCCTGCTCGACCCGGCGCCGCAGCAGCGTGCCCAGGCAGTCGGCCAGCGGACCGCCGGTGGCGGGTGCCAGCGGGGTCCAGGCGGTGCCGTCGGCGGTGTGGACGCGGTCGACGAATCGGCGCAGGTGTTCGGGGTCGATGGCGATGCCGAAGAGGTCCGCCGTCGCCACCGCTTCGTACGTCGACAGCAGGTCGGGCATGCGCGAGCCGGTGTCGGCCCAGCCTCCGCCGCGCACCCGGTGGGCATCGAGGACGGCGCGCACGGGAGCGTCGTCCTGGTGGCCGAGGGCGTGGCGGACCCGCAGGGCGCGCAGGCGTGCGCGTGCCCCCTCGCCGGGACCGCGGGTGACGAAGCCTTCCAGGGCGTCGGTGTCGAGGACGTCACCCGCCTCGGCGTCCAGCAGGCGGATCACGGCGACAGCGGCGGCTGTCGACAGGTGGTCGGAGCCTCTGCCCTCCCAGAACCCGAAGCCGCCGTCGGGGTTCTGCAGGGAGCGGAGCCAGTCGAGGAGGTCGGCACGCTGCCGGGCATGGCGGGCGGGGTCGGCGAAGGCCCCGGCGGAAAGGCCCCAGAGGGTGCAGCGGATCTCGCTGCCACGGCCGGGCATGTACATCAGGCCCGCCTCGTTGGGCAGTCGGCACCCTTCCAGCCAGTCCCGGTGGGCCGGTGCGGCGGGATCGTCCGGGTGCGCGAGGACGGCGGCGGCGGTGGTCAGCGCGTCGGCGGCGAGGGATGGTTCGCGGTAGGTGTAGCCGCCGTCGGGGCAGGCGAGTTCCGCGATCCTGCGCACCACGTCGTCGGCGATGTAGGTGAGGTCCGCGCCGACACCGACGAGCGCGCCCACGGCGCAGAAGGAGGCCCACACGTCCTCCACCGGATAGCCCTCCCACCGCACGAACGCCCGCCCGGGGCCGCGCAGCGAGCGGATCCACGGTTCGATGTCGTGGGCGGGCAGTGCGCCCAGGATGCGCAGGGCGGCGACGGACCGGTAGGTGGCCCACATGCACGGCGTGTCCGCGTCCGGTGAGAAGCGGAAGCCGCCGGCGGGGGCCTGCTGTTCCTGGATCCAGCCGATCAGGCGCGGCAGGTCCCACGGGGGGCGTACGGGTTCCTGCGCGTTCAGCGCGGCCCAGGCGGCGGCGCCGTAGTGGCAGGCCCGCACGTCGGGGGTGGTGTGGCCAGGGCTCCAGGAGAGGCCGCCGTCCGCGGTCTGCAGACCGCGGAGCCACGCCAGCAGGCGTTCCCGGTCGGGTACGGCGGAGCGGGCCGGGCCCAGGGTGGTGCGGGTGGAGAAGTGGGTGGCCCACACCTCGGCGTCCTGGCCGGGTGTCATGGCGTACGCGTCGCCGGTCCAGGTGGTGGCCAGCCACGCGGCGGTCGCCTCCGACTCGGGGACGGGACGGCCGAGGTCGGTGAGCGCCTGGGTGCAGTAGAAGGTGGCCCAGGCGTCGGAGGGCATCCCGACGGACCAGGCGTAACCGCCGTCGGCGTTGCGGCGGCCGGCCAGATAGCGGGCGGTGGCCTCGGGGTCGGTGGCGTCGGATGTCCGGCCGAGCCAGGCGAGGGTGCGGGTCGCGGCGTAGGTGCACCACAGGTCGGGCTCGCCCAGGACGGCGCCGCCGGCCGGGCGGGACAGGTCCGGGGCGGGCCGGAGGGGCACGGGAGCTTGGGCGGGGGCGGTCATCGGGTGCTCTCCACGACGCGTACGTTGGTGCGCTTCCAGCTCTTCTGCGACCCGCCGCTCTTGGTGGTGGAGGGCAGCGCGTTGAGGAAGGCGACGCGGTCCCACGCGAGACCCAGCCGGTCCTGGCAGGCCCGCTGTACGGCGTCGGCATCCGCGGCCTCGGCGGCGCGATCGGCTCCTGGCGCCCGTTCCAGAAGCAGCCGGGCCTGTGTGCCGGCCTCGTCGAGCTCGACGAGGTAGCCGGTGGCCGTCGTCAGCCCGTAGACGATCTCCTCCACGTCGTGGATCGCCAGGTCGACGCCCCGCACGTGCAGCCCGTCGCTGGACCGGCCGCGGACGACGATGGTGCGGGCGGGGGTGCCGCAGTCGCACCGGTCGCTGCTGACCTCCACCTCGTCTCCGGTGTCCAGGCGCAGCAGCGGCCGGGCGTGCAGGTTGAGGGGGGTGACGACGAGGCGTCCGGTGCCCTCGGCGGGCAGGGGCGTCGTGCGCTCCCCGTCCGTGAGCTCGAAGTAGTGGGCGTGGGTGAGCAGATGGAGCTTCCCGGCCGGGCAGGTCGCGGCGAGGGTGCCGGTCTCGGTGCTGCCGTAGCTCACGTCGTAGGCGACGGCGTCCCACCAGGCACCCAGCCGGCTGCGCAGGGCCGGGGTGCTGACCTCGCCGAGGAGCATCAACTTACCGACCACTCGGAGTTCGGCAAGTGTGCCGCGCTGGCTGAGCAGGCGGGTGAGCTGCATCAGTACACCGGGGGCCGCGAAGACCGCGGTGGGCCGAAGGGTGGACCAGAGGCCGGTCAGGCGGTCCCAGTCGGAGATGCCGGTGGCGAACGGGTACATCCGGGTGTGCGGGAGTCCGAGGTACTCGCAGACGCCGACGATGAGGTCGGCGACGGGCACGATGTCGGAGGGCAGCAGGATCGCGACCCGGTCGTCGGCGCTCAGGACGGGGCGCCATGCCTCGGCTACGGAGACCGTGTTCCAGACGATGTCCTCCAGATGGCGCGGGGTGGGGGTGACCCGGCCGGAGGTGCCCGTGGTCTCGTAGTACTTGGCCGCCTCGGCCAGCTCCCCCACCGCGAAGCTCCACGGGTCCCGCTTCAGGCGGTCCTTAGGGGTGACCGGGAGCCGCTCGAAGCGGTCCCAGGAGAACGCCCCGACGTCCCGGAACGCCTGCGACTTGGCGGCTCGCGCCCATACCGCGGACAGCTTGCGAGTGTGGAAGTCTCTCGTGGGTGGGTGCCGGCGCGCCCGCAGGGCTTCCTCCTGCGCCTGTCGCAGCAGTCTCAGTCCCGCCTCATCACGGATCAACATGCTTTCTTCCCAACTCGCTGTGGCATGTGGGCAACTCATCGAAGCGTGCTTCCAGAATTCAGCCACAGCCGCTGCGGCACGTCCAATAACCATCTCGAATCAACCCGCGATAAGCGGCACTGATCACGTGAGTGGGAAATCCGCTTGGACAGCCGATCACGCAGCCGGGCCTACTTGTTGGCATGACGAGAAACGAAACGGCGCTTTCGGTTCCCGCGCTGCTGGAACGCATGGCGGAGATTCCGTCCCTCAGTGAGCGGTACGACGACGCGCGGACCCTCGCGCAGCCGGAACTGCACGATCTGCCGATCCTCACGAAAGACGATTTCCGTGGCGCTCTCGCCGATGTCCTGCGCGTCGCACGCTCGCGGCGGCACGGTTCCATCGTCCTGGGCAGCGGCGGCACCACCTCGACCCCGAAGCTGAGCTTCATCGCCAGCGGCCAGCTGATCGAGGCGATCGCCGCCGAGTGGAGCCCGCTGGACCACCGGGACGTCCTGGTGAACTACGACACCCCGGGCCGACTGTCCTCGTCGCACAACTTCTTCAACGCGGTGGCCCACCAGGCCGGCGCGGTGACGATCCCGCTGGGCGCGGTGGACGAGGCCCAGCTCGGCGAGTGGCTGGACTTCGTGGGGCTGCTCGACGCGACCGCCCTGAACGCCACGCAGAGCCAGATAGGGAACCTGCTGGAGTTCTACGAGCGCACGGACCGCACTCCCCCGGCCTTCAGGAAGCTGCTGTGGACGGGCGAGCCGTTCGGCGACCGGGCGCTGGAGATCGTCCGCCGGGTCCTTCCGGACGCGGAGCTGCACGGTGTGTACGGGTCGACGGAAACCTGGGTGATCGGGCACAACGGCCCCGCCTGCGCCCTGGACACCTTCCATGTGATGCCCTACCAGCACGTCGAGCTGGTGGACGGGGCGATCCTCGTCACCAATCTGCACCCCGAGTGCGTCAACCCGGTGGTGCGCTACCGGCTCGGCGACCTGGGCGAGTTCGTGCGCTGCCCATGTGGCCGGGAGGACACCGCACTGCGGGTCGTGGGCCGCGACGACCCGCAGATGAAGTTCCTGAGCATCCTGGTCACCCCTCAGGAGATCGTCGAGGCGACCCGGCTGCACCCGGCGGTGCGGGACGTGCAGATCGCGCTGTTCGACCACGGCTCCCCCGCGGAGCGGATGGAGTTGCGGATCAAGACCGCCCAGGACGCCGACCCGGCCGAGGTCGAGGCGGAGGTGCACCGCACGGTCCTCACCCAGGTCTACCGGCTCGGCTACGAGGTGGAGACCGAGGCGCCTCACGCGTTCGCGGTGCGGGCGGTCGAGCGTTTCACCGTCAACGAGCGGTCGAACAAGACGCCGCTGGTAGTCAAGGACAGCCCCCTGACCTGACCGCCCACAACGACCACCCGTCTCCTCCCCTCCCGCGCGCCGAGGACATCCGCCCCGGGGCCCGACCGGCCCGACCCGAGAGAAGAGTTGCCATGGCTGAGCGCAGTAACCGAACCGCAGTTCCGCGCCGCTATCTCATGTGCCGGCCCACACACTTCGACGTGACGTATTCCATCAATCCGTGGATGCATCCCGAGAAGCCGGTCGACCGCGAATTGGCCGTCCTTCAGTGGGAGCGCCTCCGCGATGTCTACCTGGAAATCGGGCACACCGTCGAAATGATCGACCCGATACCCGGTCTGCCGGACATGGTGTTCGCCGCGAACGGCGCCACCGTGGTGGACGGGCGCGTCCTCGGCGCCAAATTCCGGAACGAGCAGCGCGCCGCCGAGGGGCCCGCCTATTCCCGGTGGTTCCGCGAGAACGGATTCTCCGAGGTACGGGATCCCGAGTTCGTCAACGAGGGCGAGGGCGACTATCTCGTCACCAGGAGCTGGCTGCTGGCCGGTTGCGGCTTCCGTACCGACCCGGCCTCGCACCAGGAAGCCCAGGACTTCTTCGGCCGCCCCGTCATCGGTCTGCGCCTGGTGGACCCGCGCTTCTACCACCTGGACACCGCGCTGGCGGTGCTGGGCGACGACGAGATCATGTACTGCCCGCAGTCGTTCTCCCCCGGCAGCAGGGCGGTGCTGCGCCGGCTGTTCCCCGACGCCCTCCTGGTCTCGCCCGAGGACGCCGGGGTCTTCGGCCTCAACGCCGTCTCCGACGGGTACAACGTCGTCCTGCCGCAGGCGGCCACGCGACTGGCGGAGCAGCTCGCCGGGCGCGGTTACAACCCGATCGGCATCGACCTCTCGGAACTCCTCAAGGCCGGCGGCAGCGCCAAGTGCTGCACTCTGGAGATCCGCACGGCCGTCTCGGGGGCCTCGGAGCGGGCGGCGGCGCCCGCCCTTACGGCCTGCGTGGTGTGACGTCGGCGCTTGGCCGCCTCGGCGGGAGCCTGCTGCTCCCGCCGGGCGGGGCGCGGCCGCTGGTCCGTGGCCGAGGCCATGAAGGACAGGAAGGTCCGCAGAGCGGACTTGGTGTTGTCCTTGCGCCACACCAGGGCCAGCGGGACGGTGGGAGCGCCCTCCAACGGGCGCAGTACGACGCCGGGCACGTCGAGCAGGGCTACGGCGTCCCGGGTGACCAGTGTGACGCCGTGTCCCTGGGCGACGGCCATGAGCATATGGACCTCGTCGGGCTCCTCGCGGACGATGCGCGGGGTCCGGCCCGCGGGATAGACGGCTCGGATGATCGACTCCCACAAGCCGCCGGTCTCGCGGGGAAAGTAGACCAGCGGATCGTCGGCCACGTCCGCGAAGCGGACCGTCGGCCGGCCGGCCAGCGGATGGGCCGCGGGGAGGGCGAGGAGAACCTCCTCGTGCCCCACGCCGAGGAGCCCCAGATCCTGTCCCAGGTCCACCGGCGGCCGTACGAAGCCCACGTCCAGGCGGCGGGCGCGCACCCGTTCCACGTTGAGCGAGCTGTACCCGGCCGAGGTCCGCACGTTGATGTGCGGACGAACCGCACGGAACGCCGAGGTCAGCTCGTGGGCTTGGCCCAGGCTCGCGGAGGCGGTGTGGGCGAGGCTCAGGGTCGTGTGATGCCGGTCGACCATGTCACTGGCGAAGCCCGTGACCTCCTCGGCATGTTCGACCAGGCGCTTCGCCTTGGGCAGGAGCTCCTCGCCGATCGCGGTCAGCGACACCAGTTGGCGCGAGCGGTGGAAGAGAGGGGCGCCGATCTCACGTTCCATCACCTTGATCGCCTGGGAGAGGCCGGGTTGCGAGATGTGGAGTCTCTTCGCAGCTCTGCCGAAGTGCAGTTCGTCGGCCACGGCGATGAAGTACGTGAATGCTCGAATGTCCACGGGATGCAACCTCCGGCGCCGCACGGCGCCCGTAGCGGTGAGGAAGGGGCCGTCCCGCTCGCTCGCGCGTCGGCCGGTCGGGCCGTGCACGGCCGGCGATCCGGTGTCCGGGCACACCGAGAGGGTTCCGGACGCCTCGTGGATACCTTGTCCGCCCCCTCACGGACCACTCCAGAACCCCCGCCCCCAAAGTCTCCAACTAGTTCAACATGAAAAGTAGGCAAGCTAGTCAAGTATTGTCAAGGATTGACTTCCTTCACCACGGACCTCTAGCTTCGATGCGCGGCCACGCGCCGCCGAAGAGGACGACGACGGTACGGACCGACCCGCAGGGACCGGTCCCCCGAACGCACCCGACTCAGGAGAAAAGAACTGCCATGCGCCTCGCCCCCAGCCTCACCGTTCTGGCCACGCTCGCGGCGACCACGCTGCTCACCCTTACTTCGGCCCACGCGGAAGGGGCACCCGACCGCTTAGCCGCGACCGACGCGGTCCGGGAGATCGAATGGCCCGTGCGCGACTCGGCGGCCCCACTGGAGATCGAGTGGCCCACGCCCGGCCCCGCGGTCCCGCTGGAGATCGAGTGGCCCACCCCGACTCCATGACCGGAGCGCCCCGCCCCGCCGAGGACCGGGCACCCCACCACACCCGTTCCTTGACAGCTCGAGTAAAGGATCGCTAATGTGTTGACAATTCGAGGACGGGGCTGTTCGTAAGGAAAAACAATGCTTGAACAGCCGGCATTCGGCCGTCGCCTCCGCCAGCTCCGACAGCAGCAGGGGCTCACGCAGGCCAGCCTCACCGGTCCGCGCATGTCGGCCGCCTACGTGTCGCGTCTGGAGGCGGGCTCCCGCCCGCCCACACCGCAGAGCGTGGTACTCCTCGCCGCCAAACTCAACGTTCCTGTGAGCGCGTTCGACGAGGTCGAAGCCAGCGGGCTCTCGGACATCCTCGTCACCACGGCGGCACTGTGGGAGTCGGCCGCCAAGGACGAACTCCGGCGCCAGCTCGAACAGGCGCTGGAGACCGACACCGACGCCGACCCCTCCCTGCGGTGGCAGGCATACGCCCAACTCGCCAAGCTCCTGAGCGAGGAGGGCCACCGCCGGGAGGAGTACGACACTCTCCGGCGCCTCGTGCGGGTGAGCGAGGAGCTCGGCCATCCCGTGCTCCTCGTTCACGCCCGCCTGCGCCTCGCTCGATGCCAGCGGTCGCTGGGCCGCATCGACGACGCACGCGCCACCGCCCGCGAGGGCCTGTCTCTCGCGCAGGAGGTCGGTCTCGGCACCGACGACGGGACCCGCCTCAGGATCCTGCTCGTCTCCACCGCGGCCGAACTGGGCGACCTCGCCGAGGCGAAGCGACTGAGCGACGAGATCTGCGCCTCCCTCGATGACCGCACCGGCTCACTCGCCGCGGAGGCCTGGTGGGCCGCGGCCACCGTCACCACCCGCATCGGCGACCACAAACGCGCGGGCCTGCTCCTGGACAAGGCACTCTCCGCGGTCAGCAGCCGCGAGGACCTCTCCCTGTGGGTACGCCTCCACCTGGCGGCCGCCGCGCTCACCCTCCAGGCCGCTCCCCCGCGCCTCGATGCCGTCGAGCGCTACCTGGCGAAGGTCAGGCCCGCCCTCGATCTCGTCGGCACCCCGCCGAACCAACAGGAGTACACGTTTCTCGCTGCTCAACTCCACTACGCGCGAGGCGACTTCACCGGAGCCCAGAGCCTGTGCGACACCATCGAACAGGACCCGCTCCTGCTCGGCTACCGCGATCAGATCCGCTACCGCATGCTGCTGGCCAAGATCCGGATCGCGGAAGGTGACGCCTCGGCGATCACGGACCTCACCGAGCTAGCGGAGCAGGCACAGAACGCGGAGATGATCGACCTGGCGGCGGAGGTGTGGCGAACGGCGGCACAGGCCCACGCGAACCCACCGGTCGAGCGACGGACTCCGAGAACTATCGAAGGGGTGTAGCTCGGCTCTGTCGAAAGCGCGGCCGCCAGGCGGCTACGGGTAGCGACACTGCCGCGTGCACACGCGATGTGGCAGACCGGGCCGTGCCGTGGACCTGTGTTCAGTGCCGTGGCAGGGCACCCCACGCCCCTACCGTCGCGGGCTGGCGCCCGGCCACAGTCGACAGCATGGATCGTGAGCACAACACCGGCGGGAGCGGCACCGAGCTGGGGCGTTACCTGCGTGCCAGGCGGGCCAGGTGTCCCCCGAGGAGGCGGGCCTGCCGACCGGCGCCGGGCCGCGCCGTACCCCTGGGCTGCGCCTCGAGGAGCTGGCCACCCTGGCCCGTATCAGCGTGGACTACTACGCACGTCTGGAGCGCGGCGCGGAGACCCGCCCCGGCCCGTCCGTGATCGACGCCCTCGCCGCCGCGCCACGTCTGGGCGACACCGAGCTGGAGCATCCGCGCAGCCTGGCCGCCCGCGCCGCCGGCACGGCGCCGACGCCGTCGCGCGCGCCCGGCCGCAGGGTGCGACTCGGCACCAAGCTGCTCCTGGACTCCCTGCGGCCCAACCCCGCCCATGTGATCAGCCGTACGGGAGACCTGCTGGCGTCCACCCGCTCGTACTGTCCACGAGGTGGTAGGTGTCCCTCATGTCGACAAGCAGGCCGTGGGGTCACATCCCGGCAATATCACCAGCACTCCTTCTATGGGCCCTTATAGGTAAAAACGCCTGAGTAGCGCACCCGACTTCATACCGTGTCTGCCACATCAGTTGTCTGCTCGGGGGGTGGAGGTTGTCGACACGGCTGCCGGAAAACGGCCAGCGGGTCGTCGGGGCGCTCGCGCGGAAGGTCGTCGCGGTCCGGGCGCCAGGCGAAGTGCCGGCCTTCGGGGTGATGCGCGATGAGTACTTCAGACGGGGCATCCGGTTGGACCGCAGGGGCCGGGACACGCTTCTCGGCATCGGGGTCGAAACAGCGGTGGTGCTCCTGAGCCCACTGGCACTGGAGGTCTGCCGACGCCTTTGGGACACGCTCTGCGCGGAGGCCGCGGGGGCGACCGTGCGGGCAGGGCGCGCGAGGGCCGAGGAACTCCTCTCCGGTCTGCGCTCACGATTCGGCGCGGAGGCCGGTGAGGAGCCAACGGTGACGTTCAGCCCCGAACATCTGCGGGAAGTCCACCGGCGGGTCCTGCAGCAGACGGGAGCCATGGGCCTGCCCGAGGAGCAGCGGCGGCTCTTGGCGGATGCCGTCGTCGGCGCCCTGCAGGGCCCTCACGACGATGCGGTTACGCCCGGCACCCTTACGGCGCAGGACGCCCCGCCGGCTCCGGGCACGGCTGAACAGCCGGGCGCGGACCCGGAAGGGCCGGCAGCGTCACCCGCTGCCGAGCAGCCGAGGGGCGAGCACACGTGACCGCACCAGAGACAGCCCGCGACGGCGCTCCGCCCGGTGCACCCGCGACCGCCGCCGCGGGACAGAAACCGGTGCGCCGCCGAAGCGGGTCCGGGCCGCCCGTCGAGACGACGTTCCTCTTCGTCCTGCTCCTCATCATGATCACGCTCTCCTGTTCGGTGTTCCTCTCGACGCTGCTCACTCCCGCCCCGGAGGCACTGCGGCACGGACGGGTCCTCACCCAGTGTCTGGAGCAGATGGGAGAAAGCGTTGCGGCCAAGCCGCCGGCCGGTCCACTCGATCTGCAAACGGTCATCGATGCGTACCAGGGTGAATCGCGACGGGTGGCGCAGTGGGGGCAATGCATGGCCCCGGTACGACATCGTCTGCTCGCGTACCAACTCGGCGGTCTGGGCGCCGTCTTCGGCACAGGTCTGTTCCTCTATCTGATCCATCCCGCGTGGCACGAGCGCCGCCGAAGGCTGAGCCCCCTGTCCGCCGACGACGCGGCCGACCTGCTGGAGGAACTGGAGCGGCTGCGACGGCTGGCCGGCCTGGGCCGTCTGCGTTTCCGCCTCGAACCCTTCAACGCGGTGCCCTGCGCCTTCGTCTTCGGCCTGCCCCGGCGGCGCACACTGGCGCTCAGCACAGGTCTGGTGGTCCGCCACCGGACCGACCCGCCCGCTTTCCGCGCGGTCGTCCTGCACGAACTGGCACACCTGCGCAACCGGGACATCGAGCCGACCTACCTCGCCCTCACCCTGACAGCGTCCTTCGGCATGGTGCTGGGGGCGGACTCGGTGAACCGCCTCGTCAGCTCCGGTCCCCTGCGCCTCTTCGTCCTCGGCCCCGTGGCGCAGGCGCTGCTGCTGGGCGTCCTCACCCTGCTGCTCCTGGCCGCCCTGGTGCGCTCGCGCGAGTTCCAGGCGGACGCGCGGGTCGCCGAGTGGGAAGGGGACGCGAGCGCCTTGCCTCGCGTGCTGCGGGACATGCCCGCGCCGCGCCACCGAGTGGTGGCAGGCCTGCGCACACTGCACCCCACACCGGCCGAACGGGCGCGTCGATTCGCAGGCAGGAGCCTGCCGTTCGGACTCGGATACTGGGGCGGTGTCGGCGCCGGGCTCACGGCCACCGTGACCCTCCTGGGACTGCGAGGCCTGTCCGTCCTCGGCAACGTCGTCTTCGTACCGTTGTGGATGAGCGCGGTTCCCGGCGTCTTGGTGGCGGCGGTCGTCGTGGTGGGCCGCTGGCGGTACGAGTCCGCCCACCCCGAGGGCGCTCCCCGCCGCATGTGGCCCTACGGTCTGGGGCTGGCCACCGGCACGGTGCTGGGTCCCCTTGCCTCCCCCGACTCGTTCATCGCCCGGACGGACCCGCATGATGTCCTGGTCTGGATCCCGGGATGGATCATCCTGGTCCTCCTCGCGACCGTACCCACGCCCAGGCTGACCGCCGAGGCCGTGGCCTGCTGGCACAGGATGACAGCGAGCAGGGCGGTGCCGTACTCGGGGCGGCACCTGCCCGCCGCGCTCGTGTGCGCGGTCGTGCTCGCAGCCGTGGGCTACACCTTCCTGACGCAGGCCGTCCTGGTGGGTCAGTCCGTGGTCGGCCTCGACGACAACCCGGCGCTCGACATGCTCAGGCTCGCGGCGTCCTACAACGCGCCGGTCACCCTGATCTCCATCGTGGTGACGACAGGGCTGGCGCCGTTGCTGCTGGCCATGGCAGCGGTGATGGCGGTGCTGTCGGTCCCTGCCGTGGTGTGGCGCAGGTGGCGCACCCCACCGTCGCTCCCGGCACGGCCGGAGGCACTGCCGGGAGCGACGGCAACCGGGGCCGGCGAGGTCCGCAGATCACTGCGCACCGCGCTGACCGGTGTGGCGCTGCTGATGGTGTTCCTGCCGCTGACCTCGGCGCTGGGCCACCGGCTACCGCTGGTGGAACGCTGGCACACCGAATTCTTTGCGCGGTTCTACTTCCTGCACATGGCGGCCGCTGTCGTCGCCGTGGTGTCGACCGCCCTGGTGGCCACTGCGCGGGCCCGGCACCGGCCACTCGCCCATGGGCTGCTGACGGCGGCGGTGTCCGTCGCGGCGTCCAGTGCGGTCGTCATCGCACAGCTGACCCTCGGCAACTGCGTGGACGTCCTCGAGGGGCCGGTGTCCGCCCGGGAATGTCTCACCCCGCCTGTCGGGGCCGGCATGTGGGTTGTCGTCCAGGTTCTCCTCGGCTGGACCGCGGTGGCCGTCGCGGTGCTGCTGCTGCCATGCGCGGCGCTGCGGGAGCGGGCCCTCCGCACCCGTGCCGCCTTGGTCGGCGACGGTGCGGCCCGTAACCGTCCCGAGGCCGGTTCGCGGACGCCTCGACGGCGCCTCGCAGCGCTGGTCGTCACGGCGGCCACCGCCCTGTCCGCGGGGGCAGTCACGCTCGTCGAGCACAGCCGTGTCGATCCCGCGTATCTGACCGGGGTCAGCATCGGCGACCACGGGTGGGTCGACGGTGGGGACTTCCGTATGCACCTGGCACCCGGCTGGTACGAGTTCAGCGGCACCACGGCACACCCGGCAACCGGACAGAAGACGGTGCAGGCGCAGATGGGGCTGCTCAAGCCGGGCTTCGGTCAACGAGCCAGGGTATGGATCGGCCGCACCACGCGCTGGCCGATCGACGACGTGGCCCCGTCGGTCCTGGCCGAGGGCGGACACCGCACCACGATCGCCGGAGCACGGGCGCTGGTGTTGGACGTGCCGGACAAGAATCTGCACATCGTCCTGATCGAGAGGGGAAGCGAGCAACTGCGCCTCGAACTCACCGACCATGAGAGCAACTTCGCAGACACCACACACAACTTGGACGTCATGCTGTCGACGTGGCAGTGGACGTAAGACGGCCAGCCGCCAGTATGCGACGCTCCGCTCTCACCGACACCGGCCGCAGCCTGGCGGCATCCCGGCGACGTCCCGGCAAGACCGGGAGCGTGGAGCATGCGACGTTTCACGCTCGCGGGCGAGTGGTTCATGTGCATCGACAGTTTCGCGCAGCACAACTTCAGCTCCGCCCCCCGCGGTCTCCCTCTCCGTACAGTGCGCATCCGAAGCTGAGTTGGACCGCCTCTTCGCGGCCCTTGCCGAGAGGGTGCCGTGCTCATGCCGCTGGGCGACGCCAAGTTCGGCCGGGTCAACGACCGGTTCGGCGTCTCGCGGCAACTGAAAGCTGTCCGCACAGTGCGCCCCGTAGACGTCCGAGGTGTCGAGCAACGCCCTGCCGTACATGCGCGAGGCCGGCCGTGGCCGCATCATTCAGTTGTCCAGCTACGGCGGTCAGGTCGCCTTTCCCGGCAACTCCATGTAGCACGCCACGAAGTGGGGCATCGAGAGATTCTGCGAGTCCGTCGCCCAGGAGGTCGCCCCCTTCGGGATCGGGGTCACGATCGTCGAACCCGGCGGCGCCCGCACCGAGTTCCGTTACGGCTCGGCGCAGGTCGCCGACTCGCTCCCGGCCTATGAGGGCAACCCGGCGCACGCCTTTTGCGCCATGCTCGACCCGGCCAACGGTCTCGCCGTCGGCGACCCCGCCCGGATGGCGGCCCGGATCATCGAGAGCGTCGGCCAGGGCCCCGCGCCCCTGCGCATCGTCCTGGGCTCCCAGGCCCTGAGCAGCACCATCGACACCCTGGAACGGCGCCTGGCCGACTTCCGCACACAGGACGCCCTGGCCGCTTCGACGGACCACCCGCCGGGCGAGTGACCGCGTGCCCGCAGGTCCGAACCCGAACGCCGAGCCTCAGGCGCGGAGTGGGTGTTCACGCGGGCGGCGAGCCGGTAGGCGGCAGCACGGCAAGCAGTTCACCGTATGGCCGCCGCCTTGGTGAGGCGGCCGCGCCGAGCCCTGGCAGGCGTGCCGATCAGGGCTGGACGGCCGGCTTCAGGACGTTCTGGCACCACTGGCGGAACCCGGTGGCGGTGGCGGAGTTCGGGTCACGCGGTTCGGCGTCGTAGATGCCGTTGTTCTGCGCGTCGACCATGTCGGCCATGTCCTGGGCCAGCGAAGGGCTCGCGCCGCCCTGCACCATCTGGGCCTGGAAGTCCGCGACCGGCACCTGCCGGTAGTGGACCGTGCGGCCCAGGGTCTCGGAGATGATCTCGGCCATGGCGTCGGGGGTCAGACTGTCGGGGCCGACCAGGGGAACGCGGGCCTGACCGGTCCAGGTGGTGTCCAGCAGAAGGGCTGCCGCCGCGGCGGCCACATCCTGGGTGGCGACGGTCAGCAATGGCCGATCGGCGCTGTTCGCCATGGAGAACACACCCTGCTGGGTGATCAGCCGGACCTGGTGCAGGAGGTTCTCCATGAAGAACGGCAGCGCCAGCGCCCGGTGGGGCACGCCGGTGCTCTCGATCAGCTCGTCCATGCGGAGGGCGGCCGACAGAAGTCCGGCCTCGCCGTTGTAACCATGCCCCAGGGAGGTGACGTGCACCATCCGCACACCCTGGCTCGCGGCCTCATGGGCAGCGGCGCGGGTGAAGTCAAGGTAGTGGCTCTTGGCGGGGCCGGCGTCCCGGAAGCCGGCCGGCGGTACGAGCCAGAACAGGCGATCGGCGCCCTGGAGCGCCTTCGCGATCGTGTCCGCATCGGCGTGTGAGCCCTCCACCACCTCCGCCCGCGCGTGCACGTGCTCCGGGAGGCGGGAGGAGTCGCGGGCGATCACCCGGACGGCTTCACCGCTGTCCAGGACTCGGTGCAGGACCTGTCGGCCGATGTCTCCGGTCGGCGTAGTGATGACGATCATGAGTGCCTCCATGCGTGGCGGTCGACGGCGCACCACAGGGGGCGTGCCGGGCGGTCGCCTTCGAGTGAACCCGGCGCACGGGCGCAGCTGAAGGACCATCTGGGCAGCCATTGATACCCTGGGGGTATGAATGATCTGGAGGTGCGGCAGCTCCGGTACTTCGTCGCGGTCGCGGAGGAACTGCATTTCGGGCGCGCCGCCGACCGGCTGGGTATGGCACAGCCCCCTCTGTCCCGCACGATCCGGGACCTTGAACGACAGCTCGGCGTGACGCTGTTCGAGCGGACCACCCGGCAGGTGAGGCTCACTGGCGCCGGAGAGGTCCTGCTGCGCGATGCCAGAACCGCCCTGGAGGCGGTCACCGCCGCTGCCCATCGGGCTCGGCATGCGGGCAGCGCCTCGCCCCGGTTGCGGATCGCCCTCAAGGCCGACATCGACGGCGGGTTGCTGCCGCAGATCCTGGACGCCTACAGCACCGACCCCGCGGCCCTGCCACCCGAATTGGTCCTCGGAGGGTTCGGCGACCAGCCCCAGGCACTGCGCGACGGCCTCGCCGATGTCGCACTCGTGCTCCGCCCGGTGGACGACCGAGGGCTGGACAGCGAGCCGCTGCTGACCGAGCCGGTCCTGGTCGCCATGGCCGCCGCCGACCCGCTGGCCGCCCGTACCGAGCTGTGCCTGGCCGACCTGGCCGGCCGGAGCCTCCCCGGCGGGGCGCCTGCCGACAGCGGCCGAATGGCGCCACCTTCGCCCGGGGTGACAAGGCCGGCCTCCAATTTGTCGGAGATCTTCAGCCTGGTCGAGACGGGCAGCGTCGTGTTCTTCGCGCCCGTCTCGGTCGCCCGGCGCAACCCGCGCCCCGGCATCGCCTACCGGCCGGTCAGCGACCTGCCGCACTGCACACTGGCCGTCGCGTGGCCCCACGAAGCCCGCTCCTTGGCCGTCGCCGCCTTCGTACGCGCCGCCTGCGAGGTCGCAGCCTCCCACCGCACACAAACGGGGTTCCCCGACCAGAGCACCACCGTCTGAGCCCGACGACCGGCGCAGACGTCGACTGCGGGTCGGGTCAACGGCAGCGGATTCGGAGTCACACTCAGCGGCGTCGCGCGGGCATGGCAGTCTGCCGACTGCTCGAGGGGACGGAAACGCCGCCGATGAGAGCTGAAGTCGCCCTGACCGACTTCGCCTATGAACTCACATGGCGCGCCTACGCCCTGGGCGGATGCCACGATGGTCAGAAATTCCCGGATCAACAGCTGTGGGGCTGGGGCGACGTTACTTGCCGGCGCCTGCTCCGACCATCCGGCACCGCCCCTCAGTGAGCGCCACCTTGAGCTCGATGGGCGCCGGGGCGCCGTCGATGGGATGCCGGGCCTGGCGGGCCTCATCCCCTGTCTCGTACGATCCAGCCTTTGATGGGGATGAAGAGGGGGGTGGCCAGTGCGCCGTTTTGCGGCTGGTGTGCTCAGCACGGTCCTGGCGCTGGCCCTCGGCGGTTGCGCGACGCCCGGCGGCGAGAAGCACGCGGCGCCCGAGAGCCCGCCTCCGCGCGCGACGGCCGACTCCAGACCGTGGCGACAGGCCGGCCACACCGACAACCCCGGCACCCTGAAGGGCGTGGTCGCCACCGCGGACAACGACGCCTGGGCCGTGGGGGACGAGGGGACCGAACCGGTCGCCATGCGGTGGGGTGGCGAGGCGTGGACCAAGGTCGAGGTACCCCAGCGGCTCGGCCTGGAAGGCCTGAGCGTGGTGACAGCATCGGGGCCGGACGACGTGTGGGTCTTCGGACGCGCACAGCCCACCCCTGACGGCTGGGCCCAGGGAGCCCGCGCGGCGCGATGGAACGGCAGCGAGTGGACACGCACCTGGCACGAGCCCAGCCTGATGGTCGATGCGGCGACCGCCGCAGGGCCGGACGACGTGTGGGTGGCGGGCCGGCGGCGGGACGGTAACGGCACATGCCGTTCGGTTCTGCAGCACTACACCGCCGCGGGCTGGTCAACCGTTGCCCTGCCATCGACGGTGTGCGTACGCGCCCTGCATGCCTTGTCGCCCCGGGAAGTGTGGGCCGTCGGCGACAACCGGGACAAGCCGGTAACCCTGCACTGGAACGGCCGGAGTTGGCGCACCGTGCCGCTGCCGCCCGCACTCGCCGGAACAAACGGAAGACTCGACGCGCTGGCCGCACAGTCACCGACCCGACTCTGGGCGGTCGGCCGCACAGAACCAACCCAAGGCGTGACCAGACCTGTCGCCGTGCGCTGGAACGGGCACACGTGGGCGAACGTGACCGACTCCGCCCTCAACGAAGCGTTCACCCATGCCACCGCCGACGGACACGGCGGAATCTTCACCACCACACCCACCGCGCGAGTCTTTCACTACGACGGCCGGCGCTGGACAAGCGAACGCATCGCCTCCGACCACACCATCACCGGCCTTGCCGTCGCCCCGAGCACACGCCAACTTCTGGCCGTGGGCGTCTGCTGCGACGCCTCCGACGAAGACACCACTGGCAAAATCTGGCTACATCGCTGACGACCCACGCCCGGCCGCCCAAGACTGTCGGAGACCACGACAAAAGCCGGTACTTCTGCCGAAGTGACAAGCCAGTAGTACTTCGTCAGGTGATGTGGTTGCCGCTCAACCGGTATTCCCGCGCGATACCCGATGGGTACTGTACGGCCATGGAGCCGAATCTGCGCGAGGGCGATGGATGCGAACTGCCCGCCACCGCTGTCTACTGGCTCACCGACGATCCGCAACCGGGCATCATCCTGGTGGAATTCGCCGACGTGTACGACCGCCCTCACCAACTGGTCGGCAAAACCGCCTACTTCGACGGAGATCTGCGGTCGACCTCGGCCTACCCATGCGCGACCAGCATCCAATGCACGATCGAAGAGATCACTGACGACGTCGCCACGGTGAGTACCTGGTGGTTGTCGGGCGGCCCCAACGACACACGCTTCGTCTTCGACGTGTGGCTGGACACTCTCAGGCCGATAGCCGACGTGTGACCTGTGTCGGCCGGCGCCACGAGGTCGTGCGCGAACGTGCGCGCGGGGCGCGATACGGGTAGATCACTGAGAGCTGCCAGAGCGCTTCGGGGTACGAGGTCGGATCTTGCTAGGTGCAAAGCCGGGCTGCCAACGACCGCTGGAGAACGCCCAGTGATCGTTCGTGAGTCCTGGTTTCCTTTCCGCTCGCCCCGTACTGTCACACGCGTGACGCTGCCTCGCCCGCATCAACTCCCGCAGGAACTCTGGTGAATCAGACCCGAACGCCGCTCAGGCAGACGCCGGCCCGTATGAATGAGCGCCTCCAAGCACAGGGACTCAGCCGTGACGAGGAGCTCGACGTGAGCGACCTCGCCGGTCTACTGGCGGACGCACCGCGCGAGGGTGACGCGGAGGCCGAGGCGTGATGGGGACCGGCCGGGAGATGAGGAAGTTCCTCAAGGAGATCACGGCGGCCCTGTCCGACCGGGTCGAGCCGCCCGCCAGCCCCCTCGACCTGTTCAAGGCCATGTGCGCGGCCGTGAGCGAGATGGAGGGCAGGAAGATCACGCTGCGCCTCTCCCGCTTCCCCGATGACAGCAGCTCCGGCCTCCTGCTGGACCTCGGCGAGCGGGGCCTGGTCGTCGTCATCGAGGAACGCACCAGTCCCGACCACCAGTTGGTCATCCTCGGCCACGAGCTGTGGCACCAGCGCAAGGGGCACTGCACGCACGGAACCGCCGGCTCCTCCATGGCCGCCCGCCTGCTGTCCCCGTCGACGGCCGACTGGGAGGTCCTTGCGCCCCGGCTGTCGGCCGTTGCCGCCAGGACCGCGTTCGACGAACACACCGAAAGCGAGGCGGAGCGGTTCGGGCTCGCTCTCGCCGCGAAGTTCCGGCCCTGGCTGAACGGTCCCCACGCCCGCGGCCCGCTGCGCACCCGCACCGTCGAGGACCGCATATCGGCCTCCCTCATCTACCGAGGACAGCTCTGATGGACATCGGGCTGAACGGTCTCTACATCCCGTTCCGGTTCCCGGCGCTGCTGCTGGCCGCGGCCTTCCTGTTCAAGGCCCCCAGCGTTCTGCGCCTGTGGCGGGACATCCTGCTGCGCGCCGTGGGCGGCCTGCTCCTCCTGGCATGCCTGGTCTTCGTCTTCGCGGACCCGGTCAACATCCACCGGACGAACGAGATCATCGGCGTGCCGAACATCGCGGCCCCGGTGTGCTACACCCTGATATCGGCGTTCTGTGGCTCGTGCCTGACGCTGATCATCGTCTGGCTCGTCGCGCCGTCGAGACGGCGTACCCTCGCGCTCCGGCTCGTCGTCATCCTCTACGTCGCCGTGATCGCGGCCTTGTGGGTCACCTTCGCCCTGGCGGACGTTCCCGTGGAGCGGGTTCGCGACCTCGACACGTATTACGCGAACACCCCGTACATGCGCGAACACATCATGCTCTACCTCGTAGCGCACTTCGTGGCATCGCTTGCGACATCGGTCCTGATCTGGCGCTACATCAGCGCCGTCCACGGGTGGCTCCGCGGTGGTCTGCTTCTGCTGGGTATCGGCTACCCGCTGAACCTCGTGTATGACGCGACCAAGGGCGCCGCGGTCGTCGCCAGATGGAACGGCCACGACGCGGACTGGCTGAGCACCGACGCCGCCCCGCCCATCGCCGCGGCGTCGGCACTTCTGATCGCAATCGGCTTCATCCTTCCGCACGTCGGCCCGTACACGCAGGAGCGCATGCACGAGCGCCGCACCTACCGGCAGCTCCACCCGCTGTGGCGCATGCTGCGCGACCTGAACCCTGACGCGGCCCGCGTCCGCATCGGCTACCTGTCCTCCGCGGCGCTGCGCGTCGTGCAGCGTGAGGCCGACATCCGGGACGAACTCCTCAGGCTGAGCCCCTATCTGGACTCCGACCTCCGCGCCCGTGCCCGCGGCGACGCCCTCGCCTGCGGCCGTACGGAGCGCGAGGCGACCGGCATCGGCGCAGCCGTCGACATCCTCAACGCCATCGACCTCATGAGAAACGCCACGGGCAGCAGCACAGCACCCGGCCGAGCCAAGGACGACGACAGCCGCAACAGCTTCGACGACCTGGTTCCCGTCTCCCTCGCCATCCAGAACACCGCAGCCGTAGACGAGACCCGCCACCGTGTGGCCCGGCAAGAAAGCGTGACATGAGCGACAGCTCCGCCCCGGCGGCGTCCATACGATCCGCCGTCGTCCTCGGCGGCTCCCACGCCGGAATGCTCGCAGCGCGCGCACTCGCCGAGTTCGCCGACACCGTGACCGTCATCGAGCGGGACGCGCTGCCCGACGGCCCGCACCCCCGCAAGGGCCTCCCGCAGGCCCAGCACGTGCACCTCCTCTGGTCCGGCGGCGCCCAGGCCATCACCGAACTGCTGCCCGACACCGCCGATCTGCTCCTGCAGGCCGGCGGCCGTCGCCTCGCCGTCCCGACGCACATGGTCGCGCTCTCGCCGCAGGGCTGGTTCCGGCGCTGGCGCGAGTCGCACCACCTGCTGCTCTCCAGCCGCGACCTCCTCGACGCGACGATCCGCGCGCAGGTCCTCACCGACGAGCGGATCAGCCTCGTCCCGCAGGCCGAGGCCCTCGGCCTGGAAGGGACAGCGGCGGCCGTCACCGGCGTACGTGTCCGTGCCCATGACGGCACCGAACGCGTCCTTGCCGCGGACCTGGTCGTCGACGCCACGGGCCGCGGCTCCCGCGCAGGCGAATGGCTGGCCGCCCTCGGCCTGCCCGCACCCGACGAGCGCAAAGTGGACCCCGGTCTGGTCTACGCCAGCCGGACGTTCCGCGCGCCAGGGACCACCGCCGAGCACTTTCCCGTGGTCAACGTCCAGGCCGACCCAAGGGACGGCGGCCCTGGCAAGGCCGGCGTGCTGCTCCCCATCGAAGGCGGCCGGTGGCTCGTCACCCTCTACAGCACCCGCGGCGGCGAGCCGCCCACGGACAACGACGACTTCCGGCGCTTCGCCCTCGAAGAGCTGCGCCACCCGGTCATCGGTGAGCTCCTGGAGCACGCCGAAGCCCTGACCGACATCGTCCACACCCGCACCACGGCCAACCGCCGGCGGTACTACGAGAAGGCACCGAGGTGGCCCGACGGTTTCACGGTCATCGGCGACGCCCTGGCCGCCTTCAACCCGGCCTATGGTCATGGCCTGTCCGTCGCCGCGCAGAGCGCCGTCGCCCTGCGCGACGTCATCCGAGCCCGTGGCCGGGCCGCCGACGGACTCGCGCGCGCCATCCAGAAAGCCGTGGCGCGCCCCGTGAACGCCGCGTGGGACCTGGCCATCGGGCAGGACGTCTTCTGTCCCGGGGCCGTGGACACGCCGCCCGGCCTCAAGGACCGGCTGGGGGCCGCCTACGTCCGCCGCCTGCTCTACACGGCAACCGGCAACGGACGCATCGCCCGCAAGGTCACCGACGTCACCTCACTCGAGAAGGGCGCTCACGCGCTCCTCTCCCCCAGCGTGCTCATAGCCGCCGCCGTCGGGCCCCTCAAACCACAACTGAGCGGGCCGCCCTTGACCACCGAGGAACTGAAGGCCGCCCTCAGCTGATCAAGATCAGGCGACTTCCTCCAACTCACCGGCGCCCTGTGGCGCGTGCCGCGTCCAGCCCCGAGGACCGGGCACCCCCCATGCACACGCTCATCCTCGACGGATTGCGCACGCACCGCTGAACGACGCGCACGCGACCTGGCCTGCCTCAGCTGAAGATTGCCATCCGGTCACCGCTGGGCCCGTCATTCCAGGAGAGCGCCCGCCATCGCAAGACCGGCACGTGGTTCGCCGTAGGGCGAAGAGTGGGGCAAGAACGGCGTGACGGAAGACGTCCTCCGTTCGTTGGTCTGAGGGGTCGACGTCGGTGCGTACGAATCCCTGCCCGCACACCCCTACATGTGAGTGAGGGAAGCCCATGCGTTCTTGGCGGCGCTGTCTGGTTGCAGCAGGAGTGGATGGGCGGCGACTGCGAGCCGACTACGGTCACGTAGCGCGGTTCCTCATGCGTAGTGATCCGGCGGCGTACGCGGCTGCTCGGGTTCTGGCGCCGACGGCGTCCCAGCCGCATCTGCTCGCCGGTTTCGCGTTCGCTTCCTTCACCGACGATGTGTGTGATGCGGGCGCCCTTGATGAGCGCCGGCGACGCTTCGACCGGTGGGTGGGTCTGGTGCGGACCGGGTTGGACACCGGCCGGGTGGAGCACCCGCTGCTCCGGGCCTTCCTGCACACTTCCGCAGCGTGTGGCCTGCCACGGCGCTGGGTTGAGTCCTACCTGGAGGGTACGCGGATCGATCTGGGCTTCCCCGGTTTCGTCAACGAATCCGACTACCAGGCATACGTCGATCAGGTCACCTGGCCGTTCGCCATGCTCACCACCGGCCTGGTGCAGCCAGGTGGTGGGGACGAGCAGTTCGCACGTTCCTGCCGGTTGCTCGCCGACGGGTGCCAGCGCACTGATTTCCTGGCCGACCTGGCGGAGGATCTGCGGGGCGGGAACCTCTACCTGCCTACGGATGACCTTCAGCGGCACGGTGTGACGCGCGGCGATCTCGAGCAAGGCCGGGACACCCCTGGTGTCCGCGCATTGATCTCAGCGACCGCCGACACCGCGCACGCCACGCTCGAAGAGGCCGGCCGGATCGTCGACGAAGTCTCAGAGCCTCACCGTCCGCTGGTGCGCTGTGTATTGCGTCTGCACCATCAGCGGCTTCGGACCATCGCTTCGCGGGGTGCCGGTGTGGCGCGCGGTCCCTTGCGGGAGCAGCCGGTGGCGTGTCTGCGTCTGCTGGTTCAGGAGCGCCGGTCCGCTGGGGAGCGGGCGTGATCCAGGGCCGCTCCCGTCGTTGACGATGCATGCAGATCAAATGCGTGAGGTGGGGCTGCCGGAGCCGCTGGCTGTTGCGAAAGCCGGGCGTAGCGGCCGCGACGAGCTGCCGCATTCCGTTGTTGGCGAGCCAGGCCGGTTTTGTGGCCCGGGCTGTGGGGGCGGGTCTGTGACATCGGCCGCCACCGTGATCCAGGAAGAGATCGACCTGCCGGCGGTACGCGAGCAAGTCGATGCGGTGCTGCAGGACTTCTTGGACGACAAGATCCGCTCGGCGGGCCGACGGGACCTTCCACCGGAGGTGGTGGACACCTTGCGGTCCTTCCTGACTGCCGGCGGCAAACGCATCCGTGCCCTGCTGTGTGTGGTGGGCTGGCATGCCGCCGGCGGCCATGTCGACACGGAGTCCGCCGTGCGGGTGGCCGCGTCACTGGAGCTGTTCGTGGCCTTCGCTCTCATCCACGACGACATCATGGACGACTCGGCCAGCCGCCGTGGCCGCCCTGCCGTGCACCGGGCCCTGCGCACCCGCCTGGTTCCGTCGCAGCGCGCGGAGCGGCTCGGTGCGGGCGGCGCCCTGCTGGTGGGCAACCTTGCTCTGATCTGGGCACAGGAGTTACTGCACACCGCTCACCTGTCCTGTGAAACGCGGCAAGCGGTGCACGCGTTGTACGACGCGATGCTGGAAGAGGTGATGTACGGCCAGTACCTGGACGTGATGGGCACCGGCCGGGGCGCGGATGATGTCGAGGCGGCGTTGCGGATCGTCCGTTACAAGACCGCTACGGCGACAGTCGAGCGGCCCTTGCAGTTGGGCGCTGCCGTCGCCGGGGCCGGGGTGGAGGTCCTTGACCGGTTCACGGACCTCGGGCTGGCACTGGGTGAGGCTTTCCAGCTTCGGGACGATCTGCTGGACGTGTTCGGCAGCACGGACGGCGCGTGTGCTCCGGGGCTGGGTGATCTGCGGGAGGGGAAGCGCACAGTGTTGCTGGCTGTGGGCATGCAAATGGCCAGCCCTGTGCAGCGGCGGCGTCTTGGTGACCTGGTGGGCCGGTCCGACCTGGACGAGCGTGGGGCGGGCGAAGTGAGGACCATCCTGGAGTCGACGGGAGCGCGAGAACGAACAGAGGCCATGATCACTGACCGCTACGATCACGTCGTGCGGGTGCTTGAGACGGCTGCGTTCCCGCCCGCTGCCCACCGTGCGTTGCACGGGCTGGCCGTTGCCGCCGTCTCCTACAGCTCCTGAGCTCCCTGGGCCTTCCCCGTCTCGACAGCCGGTCCACTGGTCAGGCAGCGCAGCGCACCGGCGCTTCGCTCCGTGCCGTTGGCGACCGGTCCGCGCCTGTACCCAGTCCCTTCGATCAGGAGGTCTTCCCCGTGACCGACGCCGCTGTCCTGACCAGCCGGCTCCACGCACGTCTGGCCGCATACGAGAGCCGCTTCAGCACGCTGTTCGAGGAGTACTTTCACACTCTCGGGACTGATCTTGAGGTGCCGGGGTTCAGCAGGTTCACGCCCGAGTGCCTGCACCTGCTCCGGGACCTGTCGTTGCGCGGAGGGAAGCGGATACGCGTGGCGCTGGTCCATGAAGCCGCCCGCCTGGTGACCGCCGAGCCGGTCGCGGCATTGGATGACGCCGCGCTGAGCGTCGAGCTGCTCCAGACGCACGGGCTGATCCACGACGACATCATCGACGACAGCCCCACCCGCCGAAACGGCCCCTCCACCTACTACGCCTACCGGCACAAGTTCCCCGACCATCCGCAGGCCGCTCTCGGACTTGCCATCCTTGCGGGCGACCTCGCGCTGGCCCTGTCCCTGCGCGTCCTTCTGAAGTCCACGGCATCCCTCGCGATCCGGCAGGCCATGGTCGAAGTGCAGACGAGGGCAGCGTCAGACACCTTCGTGGGACAGATCATCGACCTCGAGCGCGACTTCTCAACGACCACGGACGAGGAAGCGCTGCACTGTGTGGCCGACTACAAGACCGCTCGCTATTCAGTGCTGGCCCCGATGCAGCTGGGTCTGCTCGCCGCAGGCGAGCAGACCGGCACCTTCGAGGAGGAGCTGCGTCGTTACGCCCGGCTGGTGGGAATCGGCGGGCAGATGCGCGACGACCACCTCGACCTGTTCGGTGACGCACAGACCATGGGCAAGCCCACGGGGGCGGACATCCGGGCTGGGCGGCGCAACTACACCGTCCATGCCCTGCTCGCAGCCGCTACGGATGCCGAGAAGACCGTGGTGGAGTCCGCGCTGGGTGACCCGAACTGCACCGAGGAGACCATTGCGGCCGTCCGCGAAATCGCCGAGCGCCGGGGGGTGCCGGCGAGGATGCGCAGCGACATGCAGCGCTACGCGGACCTGGCCTCAGCGGAGGCGGCCGACTGGCGGTCGAGGTGGCGCCCGGAGGCGGTCGCGTTCTTCGAGTACCTGCCTCAGTGGGCCATGGAACGCAGCCGATAGCACCCGCCGGACACCAGCGACGGCGCCTGGCCAGAGTCCGGGGTGGCCTCACGCCGTCCGCGGCGATCAAGGGAGAGCAGTACCTGACGGTGCGCGAGCGGATGGCAGTTCACGGTGTCGGAACAGAGGCGGTGGCGTCTCTGGTGGTGTGCTGATCAGCGGTCCTAGCGGCCGGTAGACGCTGCGTGCGGGTCCGTACGGCGAAGGCCGCCATGCCCAGCGCGGCCATGCCCAGAGCCCAACCGGCACCCAGGAGCAAGGAGTCCCACGGCACGGTGTGCAGCCCGCCGGCTGCGACGGAGGCCTGCACCGCGCCGTGGGCCGGGAGGTAGCGCACGACGGGGCTGTCGGCGTTCGGGTTGATCATCGGATTCTGCAGCAACAGGTCGATGGAGCTGGTCATGATGGCCAGGAACATCCCGGCCAGTTCGCTGCGCAGCACGGCCGCGAGCAGGATGCCGAACGCTCCGTAGGTGAGTGCGCCGGTGAACATGCCCGCGGCGAACACCATGGGCTGCGCCGGGTGCCACAGCAGGTGGGTCCAGGCAGTGGCGTAGACGGCGACCACGGCGGCCACCAGGACCAGGGTGGCGCATTTCGCCGCCGCCAGGCAGGACCGGGGATAGCCGGCCTGCACCAGGCGCCGGTCGAAAAGCGCGGAGCGGGCGGTGGCGATGAACATCATGAAAGCGATGACCAGGGTCAGAGCTTGCAGCGCCCCGGTGATCTGCGTGAGAACGTTGGCGTCCATGACCAGCCAGCGGTCCACCGAGCGCACGTGGAAACGCAGCGGCGTCCGGGCCACCACCTCGAACGCCAGGGTCGTCCACAGCGGGACGAACAGCAGCACGATGAGCAGTGCCAGCCGGTTGCGGGCCTGTTCGACGAGTGCGAAGTGCAGCGCCGTCCGCAGGCACGTCCACCACCGGTTCACCAACCTCACCCGCCCGTGCCCGACTGTTCCGCTTCGCGCAGCACCCCGGCGTCCAGGCGGTACAGGCTGTCCAGGCGGCGGGCGTCGTAGGCGAGGTGGGAGACGACCAGCACCGCGCAGCCCCTGTCGCACAAGGCCCGGGCCAGGTCCCAGAAGCGCAGGTAGGTGTCCCAGTCGAAGCCTTGGTACGGCTCGTCCAAAAGCAGCACCTGCGGATCGTGCATCAAGGCCAGTGCCAGGTTGAGCTTCTGCCGGGTCCCACCGCTGAGCGTCTCCACGCGCTGGTTGCGGTAGCCGGCGCAGTTCAGCTGCTCCAACAGTTCAAAGGCCCGGTCGAGGCTGTTCAGGCCGTAGGCCGTCTGGAAGAACCGCAGATGCTGCTCGACGGTGAAGGCCCCGTGGAGCACCGCGTCCTGCGGGCAACTGCCCACCGTCCCCCGGCACTCCGCCACTCCGCTGTCCGCAGCAAGGTCACCGGTGAGGATCCTCAGCAGAGTGCTCTTCCCAGCGCCGTTCTCACCCACCACGCCCACCAGCTGCCCCGGGAACAGGTCCAAAGAGACGCCCCGCAGGACGGGGCGGCTGCGATAGCTCTTGCGCACCTCCCTCATGCGCAGACTCGGCGGGCACTGGGCCGAGGGACCCCGATACGGTGCACGCGCGTGGTTGCCGCCCGTTCGCATCACGTGCGCCCCCTCTGCTCGACCCTCGTCACACCCTGGCGCGGCTCGCGCCCCGGCCGGGCCCGTCACAGTCCCCTGCGCTGTCGACGGCCCCGGTAGTCCTCCAACGCTTCGTCCAGGGCAGACCCATCGAAGTCCGGCCACAGGCGAGGCGAGAAGTACAGCTCGGAGTGCAGTGTCTGCCACGGCATGAAGCCCGACAGCCGGGTCTCGCCGGAGGTTCGGATCACCAGATCCGGATCGGGAAGGCCTGCCGTGTCGAGGTGCCGAGCCAGTTCCCGAGGGCTCAACGGCTCCTGCGCCGGCAGGAGGTGACCGTCTGCGGCCCTGGTGTCCAGAAGCCTGCGCACCGCTCGAGTGATCTCGTCCTGCCCGCTGTAAGCAATGGCGAAGTTCACCAGCGGACCCTGCACAGTACTGACGCGGTAGGCATGGTCACGCAGTTCCGCCGCCATGGGGAGCGGCAGGAGATCCAGATCACCGAGAAATCCGATGCGCCACTGTCCCAGCGAGGCGACGTGCCCCACGAACTCGGCGATCACAGGGAGCCCTTGGACGACCTCTGCACGGGACCGGTTGAGGTTTTCGACGGACGTCGTCCACAGCGTGAGGACCTCGATCCCGGTGCGCGTACGGCACCGGTCGAGTAGTTCCAGCGTCCGTTCACAGCCGCGTCGATGGCCCTCCAGGCTCGGCAGGCCCTTGTCCTCGGCCCATCGCCGGTTGCCGTCGGGAATGACGGCCAGATGACGAAGCGAGGGGACGACAGCGGGTGGATCGGCAGGGCGTGCGCCGGAGGCGAGAGGCAAGGCGCTTTCAGCTACGGGACTTCGCCCGCCCGAGGAACCTGCGCTCGCCATGATTCACTCCTCGTCGACAGCCGGTCTTTTGGGCCGACCGTAGTTCCATCCCGCCGGTCGCCCACCCGTACAACGACGATCCCCTTCTCACGCAACGCCCGCCGGACGCGGCCCTTGCGCCGCCGAGGACCACTGCCGGCCTTTGGTGTGCGTTCTCACGGGACAGGCCGGTGACGCCCCGACCATCACCGACGTCACGGCCGCATGTACGTTCCCCGAGGCCACGGACGGGCCCGAACCAGGCCGGATGGGTCCTGCCGACACGGCGTACTCGCCGCACGGGAAGCGCAGACACCTGGGCAACGCCGCCGAACCAGAGGCGTGAAGCGGCTCGGCCAGAGGTGTCCGTCAACAGATCTGCGGGGGGCGCTATCCCATGACCGCCCGAGCTCCGTCCAGAAAGGCCAGTCGATTGTCCTCCAGGTAGTCGCGCACGCTCTCGCCGTCGGGCAAGCCTTCCCACACCACCCGGTTGAGGTCGAGGAAGTACGCGCGCGCCGCACCATGCACGGGCAGGGGGAACTGAATGCGGACGAGCCGCTCCGCGACCCACAACCTGTTCATGACGTCTTGGGTGGTGAGAAACCAATCATCAGTGTCCTGCCATTCGCGTGGTCGGCTGAACGCAGCGCGTTCGGCCTCGGCGCCCACCTCGATGAACCGTTCCAGCAACGCCAGTCGCTCCGCGCGCCGAGCTTCGGACAGGGCGATCTGCTGCCGTCGCTGTTCAGCGCGCTCCGCTGAGAGTTGGGTCCGGTGCTGGACGAGGTAGGACAATGAGCCGCCGAGGACAACGCCGCCCAGTGATATGAGTGACACCCAGAGCTGACCTGACATGGTGGTCATCGTGCCAGGTGCACGCAAGACCGTAGGACGGTGACCAGCTGACTGACGTCTTCGGTGCGCCGTCGTAGGACTGGGTCGCCGGCGTCCGGCCGACGGTGATCGAGGATTGTTCCCAAATGGGGCGGCAGGGCCGCGTATTGAGCAGGCGTGAGGTCCGCGGCCGTCGTCGTGCCTCAGTGAGCGGCCTACAGGATCACGCAGGTGGTGGTGGCGTGGGCGACGAGTTTCCCCCGGTCGTCGAGCACCTTGCCTTCGGCGGCGGCGGCGGCGGCGGTGCGGCGGCCGGCATGGATGACGGTGCCTTCGGCGGTGAGGGTCTGGCCGTCGGTGCGGGCGGCGCGAATGTGGTTCACCTTGAGTTCGAGGGTGGTGTAGCCGTTGCCGGCAGGGAGGGTGGTGTGGACGGCGCAGTCCATGGCGGAGTCGAGGAGGGGCCCGGCGATGCCGCCGTGGACGGCGCCCAGGGGGTTGGCGAAGTCGGGGTGGCGGCGATGCGGGTATGGCCGGGTGAGAGCACAGCCCGAAGGACCGCCTTGAGGCTGCCTGTCCCCCACAGCCGTTGTCGCGTCTCGTCTCGCTCAGCCCCCTGGCCACAGCCCAGTTGGTCACCTGTACGGCAACGACCCCCTGGACATCGCCCCTCTCGGGGGCGCCGTCATACCAGAGGAGGAGAAACGGAGTGCCTGGTCCGACTCAAGAGGGCCCCGGGAACGGGCACGGGGACTGACGATCCACGGCCGCGGGGCAGACACGATGGGGTGGTCCCTGATGCTCGCCCCCTGTGACAGGAGCCCTCCCCGTGACCACCACGCCCATCGCTCACCGCGCCACCGCCGTGGCCGCCCGCGCCACGGACCTGTCCAAGGTGTACGGCCAGGGCGAGACCCAGGTGGTCGCCCTCGACCGGGTCACCGTCGACTTCCAGCAGGCGCAGTTCACCGCGATCATGGGTCCCTCGGGCTCCGGCAAGTCCACGCTCATGCACTGCGTGGCCGGCCTGGACACCTTCTCGTCCGGTTCCGTGCGCATCGGCGACACCGAACTCGGCTCGCTCAAGGACAAGCAGCTCACCCAACTGCGCCGGGACAAGATCGGCTTCATCTTCCAGGCGTTCAACCTGCTGCCGACCCTGACCGCCCTGGAGAACATCACGCTCCCCATGGACATCGCGGGCCGCAAGCCTGACAAGCAGTGGCTCCAGAAGGTCATCGACATGGTGGGTCTGCACGACCGTCTCGGTCACCGCCCGACCCAGCTCTCCGGCGGCCAGCAGCAGCGCGTCGCCGTCGCCCGCGCCCTGGCCTCCCAGCCGGAGATCATCTTCGGCGATGAGCCGACCGGGAACCTGGACTCCCGAGCGGGCGCCGAGGTGCTCGGCTTCCTGCGCAACTCCGTACGCGAAATGGGCCAGACCGTCGTCATGGTCACCCACGACGCCGTTGCCGCCTCCTACGCCGACCGCGTGATCTTCCTCGCGGACGGCCGGATCGTCGACGAGATGATCCAGCCCTCCGCGGACGGCGTCCTCGACCGCATGAAGGCCTTCGACGCCAAGGGCCGGACCAGCTGACCATCCGCCGATCCGTCGACCTCCGGCTCTCACCACAGGACTGACACAGACATGTTCCGTACCGCCCTGCGCAATGTGCTCGCGCACAAGGCCAGACTGCTGATGACCGTGCTCGCCGTCATGCTCGGCGTGGCCTTCGTCTCCGGCACCCTCGTCTTCACCGACACCCTCGGCAACGCCTACCGCAACCAGTCGGCCAAGAGCTACGACGACGTCGCCGTCGCCGTCACCACCTACGGCGCCCAGGACGACGGCAAGAAGTCCGGCATCGACAGCGCGACCCTGGACAGAATCAGTCGCCTGGACGGCGTCGCCGAGGCCACCGGGCGGGTCTCCGGCTTCGCCGGGGTCGCCGACCAGAACGGCAAGCTGATCGGCAACGGCTGGTCCAACACCGGTTCCAACTACGCCCCGGGCAAGAACGGCAAGAACGGCAAGAACGCAGAGGATCGGGCGTACACCTTCACCGACGGCTCCGGCCCGGTGAAGGACGACCAGATCGCTCTCGACAAGGACTCCGCGACCAAGGGCGAGTACGAGGTCGGCGACACCGTGCGGGTCGCCACCAACGGGCCCGTGAAGGAGTACACCCTCGCCGGTGTCTTCACCACCGAGGACGGCGCCGTGAACGCGGGCGGCAGCCTCGTGCTGTTCGACACCGCCGTGGCACAGAAGCTGTACCTCCAGCCGGGGTACTACAAGGACGTCACCATCGCCGCCGAACCGGGCGCGTCCGACGCGAAGCTCCTCGAAGCCGTCCGGCCGCTGCTGCCGAAGGACTCGGAGGCGCAGACCGGCCGGGCGCTCGCCGACAAGCAGGCGAAGGACATCGAGTCAGAGCTGAGCAACCTCAACACGATGCTGCTGGCCTTCGCCGCCATCGCCCTGTTCGTCGGCGTCTTCCTGATCGCCAACACCTTCACCATGCTGGTCGCCCAGCGCACCAGGGAACTCGCCCTGCTGCGAGCGGTCGGCGCCTCCCGCAGGCAGGTGAAGCGCTCCGTGATCCTCGAGGCCATGGTCGTCGGCGTGATCGCCTCCGTCGTCGGCTTCGCGCTCGGCATCGGACTCGCCACCGGACTGCGGTCCGCCATGGGCTCGTTCGGCGCCAAGGTCCCGGCCGGACCGCTGATCATCTCCCCCACCGCGGTACTCTCCGCCCTCGGCGTCGGTGTTCTCATCACCGTTCTCGCCGCCTGGCTGCCCGCCCGCCGGGCCGCGAAGATCCCGCCGGTGGCGGCCATGGGCAGCGCCCACCTGCCCGCCAGCACCAAATCGCTGGTCGTACGCAACACCCTCGGCAGCATCATCACACTGGGCGGCGCCGCGGCCATCTTCGGCGGCGCCGCCGTCGGCAAGGGCACCGGCCGCATGCTCATCGGTGCCGGCGCCTTCCTGGCGCTGATCGGCATCATCGTGCTGATCCCGCTGCTCTCCCGCCCGGTCATCGCGCTCGCCAGGCCGCTGCTGCACCGTTTGTTCGGAGTGTCCGGCAAGCTCGCCGGCAAGAACGCGGTGCGCAACCCGCGCCGTACCGGAGCCACCGCCTCGGCGCTGGCGATCGGGCTCACGCTGGTCACCGGCCTCACCGTCATGGGTGTCACGCTGGGCCAGGCCATCGACAAGATGACCACCGACAACATCCGCGCCGACTACATGGTCACCATGGCCGCCGGCGGTGCCCTCGACAAGTCGGCGCTGACCGCGCTGGAGAAGGCCGACGGCGTCATCGCGGTCTCTCCGCAGCAAGCCACCTCGGTGAAGGTGAAGGGCACCTACCACTCCGCCTCCGCGGTCACCCCCGGCGACGTGCAGCAGGTCTTCGACCTGAAGCTCCTCTCCGGATCGCTGGACACCCTCGGCAAGGGCGGAATCGCCGTCGCCGAGAAGACCGCGAAGTCCAACGGATGGAAAACCGGCGACAAGCTGCCCGTGACGGTCGGCGACGACCAGGACGGCGGCAAGTCGGCGACGACGACCATGACGGTCGGCGCGATCTACCAGGACAACGAGTTCCTCTCGCCTGTGGTGGTGCCGACCTCGCTGGTCGCGCCCTTCGAGCCCAAGCCCTACATCCCCGAGATCTGGGTGAAGACGGACGGTGGCGCGAGCGAGGCGAACGAGCAGGCGCTCGTGGACGCGCTCGGCGACAACCCGGCGATAAGCGTCATGGACCGTCAGGGCATCCGCGACATGTTCGGCGGCATGATCAACACGATGCTGAACATCATGTACGGGCTGCTCGCCATGGCCCTCCTGATCGCGGTGCTCGGCGTCGTCAACACCCTCGCGATGTCCGTCTTCGAACGCCAGCAGGAGATCGGCATGCTGCGGGCGATCGGCCTCGACCGCGGCAAGGTCAAGCGCATGATCCGCCTGGAGGCGGTCGTCATCTCGCTCTTCGGCGCGGTGATCGGCGTCGGTCTCGGTACGTTCCTGGCCTGGGCGATCGGCGAAACGATCCGCTCCAGCGTGCCGAACTACACACTGGTCCTGCCGTGGGAGCGGATCGGCATCTTCCTGCTGCTGGCCGGAGTCGTCGGTGTGCTGGCCTCGCTGTGGCCGGCCCGGAGCGCCGCGCGGCTGAACATGCTGACGGCGATCAAGACGGAGTAGCCGCCAGTACGCACAGGGGCCCCGCGACCGGTCAGGTGTCGCGGGGCCCTTCACGTACCGGGTCAACGCCAGTGGCCAGTGCACGACGAAAGTCCCCCTCCCCGCCCGGCGGGACACACACGGCCAGGACCTGGTCGACGCCAACCTCGTCGTGCTCGCAGGAGAGGGCTCAGGCGGCCGGGTACAGCCACAGCACTCCGCGACCGACGCCTCCCGTCCCGAGTGGCTCAGGCGCGAAGTGATCGAGGACGCAGCGTCTTCAGAGCCGGGAGGCCATCCCTTTGTTTTTCACCGCGGTGACGACGCTCCGGCGCATCGAGCGCTGACTCGCAACCTGGTCGGCGGGCTGAGCAGCCACCCCGCCCACGTCCTCACCGAAGGCGGCACCTTCTCGAGCTGCTGGATGGCAAGCTGACGCTTCCACGTCGGCCCCGAGACTCCCCGCTTGGTGGGTGCAACAGTTCTGCGTGTCTGTGTTCACCTCAGGATGTCGCGCCTTCGACGGCCGCGTTACGCGGCCTGGCACCGTTCGCTCGCGTGGTGCGCCGACGATGGGGCAGGGCAGGGGCGTTGAAGACGCGGGCCATGCGGCGGGTCCAGGGCGGGGTCGCGGCGAGGATGAACCCCACACGGTCGGCGAAGCGGGCTTCCGGCACCGGTATCTCGACTTCCGGGTGACGGCGCTGTCCGCGGGTGACGGCATTGGCGACGTAGTTGGTGATGGCCTCCGCACGGTGTGTGCGTGGACGCCGGCCGGCGGCGGTGAGGTGGCTGAGAACCCGCAAAACGGTGGGGATGCTGGCGTCGAAGCGGTCGTAGTGCGCCGGCGGGCAGGCACCCGAGACCGTGAACATGTCGGACTCCCCCGCCCTCTCGAGGTCGGCCTGGTCGTACCAGAAGGCGGCTGCGTGGGCTTCGCCGCGGGCGTGGTGGTGCAGGAAGAGACAGTAGGCGGCCTGGCGGTGGCCGGCGCCTGCGGCGTACTGCCACCAGAACCGGGCGCCGTCGTCGACGCCGGCCAAGTGCAGGGCGCATCCCAGCAGCCAGGCACCGGGTGGTTCGGGGACCTGGTCGGTGAGGAACTCCAAGGTGGTGGGGGCGGCGGCGGTGACGACGATTTCGCAGAGGTGGTCCAGATGCTGGGTGGCGGTGGCGTCGTCGGCCAGCTCTTCAGGCAGCGGGGCGCTCGCCTCCGGGGCGGCGTCGAAGTAGCTGCTGTCCTCGTAGGCGATGGTGTCGGCGGGCACGCGGGGGTGGTGGTGAAGACGGGCGCGGGCGAGGAGGGCGTCGATGGCGGTCATGGCGGCTGGGTTCACTCCCGGGGACTGTGTACGTGCAGCAGGTGCTCGAGGGCGGCGCGGGCGTGGTGGTCGACGGCATGGGTGAGAGCGGGGCTCAGGCCCACGATGTCCGGGATCTCTTCTAACGGAGTGGCGCACAGGTGGTGCAGTACGGCGACGTCCATCTGGTCATGTGGGAGCCGGCCGATGGCGTCGAACAGGTCGAGCAGTTCACTGAGGACCACCAGGTGACCGGGCACGGCGTCATGGACTTCGGCGGTGGAGAAGACGGCGGCGCGCAGGTCGGGTGTGTCGTCAGGGTGGCGGTGAGCGCGGGCCATGACGCGTGAGCGCAGCAGCCTCCAGGCGTAGCGGCGGATGTTCTCACTCGTGGCCGCCTCGCTCCAGCACAGCCACAGGATGTCGAGTGTTTCCGCCACCACCCAGCGCGCGCGGTGGTCGGTGAGCAGAAAGGCGCTCGCGTAGGCGGTGTAGGTGTCGGCCACCGCCTCGGCGAACGCCTGGTGGGCCAGGGGCGGAGGCTCCGACTGGAGGGCGACCTGTTGGATGCAGTGGGATATCCAGGCGGGGTCCTTGTCTGCTTCACGGGCTGCGGCGGTCCACAGGCGGCGCATCGGCTGAACGGGCAGGCCCAGTGCACGGATCACGCTGAAGGTGATTTCCCAGGCTGGGTAGTAGCCGTTACCGCGCAGGAGTTCACTGATGCGGGTCTTGGAGTAGCCGGAGCGCTCGACGAGGTCGTCCAGGGTCAGGCCACTCGCGAAGAGGAACCCGCGGACAGGCTCCAGCCACGCCCGGTGTGAGAGCCCGGCGGTGTCGGCGATCGGGGCCGGCTTGCGGCCACGTCTGCCGTAGGTGTCTGGTGGGGGCGGCCGGTCGGCATCCGGGGACCAGATCATCGGGGCGGCTCCTGTCCGCTGCCGGCTGCGGCAGGTCCGGGGCCCGCGGGCGGGCGAGAGCCGTCGGGCGCGGTCAGGGCCTGGACGATCTGCTGCACGAGCAGGCCCAGGGACGGGAGCAGGGCGGCCACGGCCGTCACCTGTCCCAGCACGGTCATCACCGTGCTCCACGTGAGGACCGTCGCCAATACGGCAACGGTCACCACCTTCTTACTCGACATCGCACTCGGTTTCTGTGAGCGGTTCACACACCAACAGCGCTTCCTGGCAGCGGTGCTGAAGCGCCGTCAGGGAGGCGGACGCCAGCATTGCGCGCCCGGCCGTCGCACGCCACGTGATCATGAAGTTACGGAACAATGCCGCTGTGACAGCCAGGGCCCGCTACCCCCTGCCACCTTCGATCCCGGCCGTAACAGCAGAAGTTTCAGCCCTTTGAGGGGGAAACATCACTTCTGCCCACACCCGACGACGCATGGCCCATGATGGAAAGCCGGGGCGCCACTCGACGCCGCACCTGCCGTGCGGTCCCCTGTGCTGAAGAACCACCCAAGAGGGGACCGCACGGCACGCCGTACCGGCACGACTGTTCACCGGTGAACCATGACACCGAGCTCCTTGGCCACTCCCTGCGCCCAGTTCTCGATCGCGGCGAAGTCGCGGAAGTCACCGCCCTTGCCGTTGCGGAGAATCATGCGGGCGATGCGACCGTGCGCGCCTTCGGTGAGGCAACCGCCGAAGGTGACATGCTGCCGGACGTCCAGCCTGACCATGGCCTTCTTCACGCCGGGCACGGGCGGGATGTCCCGCTGCGAGGCCGTCGAGTCGAGCGGCCCGGAGCTGAAGAACCACACCGGTCGCTGCGCCAGCGCCCCGCTGTGCCGCCGTGTGAAGCGCCTGGCGTCCTTGTGCCAGCGCCCGGCGTACAGTGCGCCGCCGACCAGCACGGCCTCGTAGGCATCCACGTCGGTCACGGACCGGGCGGGCAGCACCTCTGCCGTGATCCCCGCCGTCCGCAGTACATCCGCCACTTTCTCGGCGATCTCTTTCGTCGATCCGTTGGTCGACCCGTAGGTGACCAGCACCTTCTGCTCCATGGTCGTCCGCCTCCTTTCACAGGCGCCGCAGCCAGTCGTCCGCGACGCCGCCGGGCACGCGCGTGGCGTCCCGGAACCCGGAGTCGTCGAAGCGGTGGGTGAGCCTGTCCACGACGTCGACGACGCCGTCGGTCTTGCGGGTCATGGCCACCGCCATCGCGGTTTCGCTCTTTCGCTCCGGCTCGCCTTCCAGGGTGACGACTCCTTCCGTCACGGCGACGTCGATGGTGTCGGTCATCAGCCACAGTCCGCGTTGCAGCACCTCGCGGACCACTTCCTCACGGATCTCCGTGTCGGGACGCAGGAGGGTCTGCAGCAGGTCGTGCCGGGTGACGATGGCCACCAGACGGTCGTCCTTGTCGAGGACCGGGACGTTCCTCATGTCTGTTCCTCCTCAGCGCAGTCGGCGCAGGTAGGGGTCCTGCGGCCGGCGGGGCAGCAGGCGCAGTCGCGCGTCGAGAACGGTGATGCCGCCGGGTGTGGCAAGGACCGGATTGAAGTCGGCCTCGGCGAGCTGCGGCAGGTCGACGGCCATCCGGGAGAGCCGGTGGAGTATCTGTTCCAGTCCCTCCAGATCCACGGGGCCGCCTCCTTGCTCGCCGAAGAGCAGGGGGGCACAGCGCGGGCCGGTGATCAGGTCGTGCACGTCCTGACCGGTGAGAGGGGCGAGGCGGGCGGCGTGGTCGGCGAGAACTTCCGTCGCCGTGCCTCCCAGGCCGAAGACGACGAGCGGGCCGAAGACGCCGTCCTGGACGACGCCGGCGAACAGCTCGGTGCCGCGGGGTGCGAGCCGCTGGACGACGACTCCGGTCATGAGTCCTTCGAAGCGGGTCCGAAGGTCCTGGAAGGCGGCGCGTACCTGGGCCTCGTCGCGCAGGTCGAGGTGGACGGCGTGGTGCAGGCTCTTGTGCACGAGTCCCGGCCAGTGCGCCTTGAGGACCACTCGGCCGTCGGTGCCGCGCAGGTGTTCGGCGGCGCGTACGGCGTCGTCCTCCGTCTCGGCCCATGCCCAGGGCTGCTGGGGGATGTCGTAGCAGGAGAGGAGGTCGGCGCAGGCACGCGGGTCCAGCCAGCCTCCGTCCGGATGCTGGGCGAGGAAGTCGTCCGCGAGGGCGTGCGCACGGGAGGTGTCGACGTCGTCCAGGTCCGGCACGGTACCGATGGGCCGGGCGAGCCAGGCCGACCGGCGGGCCGCGTGGGCCAGCGCCCGTGCCGCCGCCTGCGGTTCGGCGTACGAGGGGATCGCCTCGCCGTCGGTGACGGTCAGGAAGGTGACCGGCAGGTCCTGTTCCAGGCGTACGACGATGACGGGCTTGGTCCGGCGGCCGGGCCCTCGGGTGATGGCTCGGACCAGGTCGTCGCCGGTCGCCGCGGCGACCGCGGTGGGGACGAGGGCCACCAGAACCGCGTCGACGGTCGGGTGCTCCGCGAGCCGCTCGATGCAGGCGCTCAATGCGTCTTCGGTCACGGCGGCGGTGGCATCCACGGGGTTGCCGGCGCCCGCTCCGGCGGGGAGCGCGGCGAGCAGGTCGTCGGCCAGCTCGGGGCTGGGCGGGTTGAGGGTCAGGCCGGCTTCGGCGCAGGCGTCGGCGGCCAGGACCCCCGCGCCACCGGCGTTGGTGACGACGGCGACGCGGGTACCGGCCGGTAGCGGTTGTGCGTGCAGCAGGGCCGCCGCTTCCAGCAGTTCGCCGACGGAGCGCGTCGCGGTGATTCCGGCCTGGGTGAAGAGTGCCTGGCGGGTCATCGTGCCGGTGGCCGCGGCGGCGGTGTGCGAGGCGGCGGCGCGGCGACCCGCGTCGGTGCGTCCGGCGTCGACGGTCAGCACCGGGATGCGCTGGGTGACACGCCGGGCGGTGCGGGAGAAGGCCCGCGGGTTGCCGAAGGATTCGAGGTGAAGCAGGGCGAGGTCGGTGCGGCCGTCGCTCTCCCACCATTGGAGCAGGTCGTTGCCGCTCACGTCGTACTTGTCGCCGAGCGAGGCGAACGTGGAGACACCGATGCCGAGCCGGGACAGCCCCTCCAGGAGCGCTATGCCGACGCCGCCGGACTGAACCGCGACACCTGCGGTCCCGGCGCGCGGGTGTGCGGCGGCGAAGGTGGCGTCGAACCGGTACCCGGGGGCGGTGTTGGCCACGCCGAGACAGTTGGGGCCGACCAGACGCATCCCGTGGTCCCGGCAGGCGGTGAGCAGGGCCTTGGACTGCTCGGTGTCGAGTCCGGCGGAGACCACGACGAGGGCGCGGACGCCCGCCTTGCCGCACTCCTCGGCAACGGCGGGCACGGTCTCGGCCGGGCTCGCCACGACGACCAGGTCAGGGGTGACGGGAACGGCGGTGACGGAGGGATGGGACGGTATCCCGAGGATCGCCCGCGCGGCCGGATTCACCGCGAACAGGCGGCCCGTGAACCCGTCCTCGTGAAGGTGGTGCAGCAGGGCTCGTCCCACCGAGCCGGGACGGCGGCCGGCCCCGACGACGGCGATGGTCCGCGGCTTCAGCAGCGGCTCCAGGCTGGCCACGTCGGCGGCCCGTCCCCGGGCTTCGGAGGTCGCCAGGTAGGTTTCGTCGACGCGCAGGTCGATGACGCAGTGCACTTCCGGGCCGTCGAAGCGCCGGGTCGCGGTGAGGCCGAGGTCGTTGAAGAGTCGCAGCACTTCGTGGTTCTCGCTGAGGGCGTCGGCGGTGAAGGCGGTGATGCCGTCGGCCGCGGCTACGGAGATGAGGTGCTCGACCAGCAGGGTTCCCACGCCTCGGTGGTGCAGCCCGTCTGCGACCGCGACGGCGAGTTCGGCGGCATGCGGCACGTCGTCGTCGGCGTGGTACTCGACAAGGCCGATCACCTGTCCCGCGCGTTCGGCGAGCAGGGCCCGGTGCCCGCGTCGAGCGGGCGCGCACACGGTGTCCGCGGCCAGGCCGGCGGAGCGGGAGCCGACGCAGAAGAAGCGCAGGCGACGGTTGTCCGGGGACATCTCCGCGTAGAGCCCTTCCAATTGGTCGTGGTCCCCGGGCTCGACGGTGCGGATGCGTACGGTGGTGCCGTCCTTGAGCAGCGCGTGAACCGCGGGGCGGTGGGACGTGTCGTCCTTCATGTCGGTTCTCCTCCGAGCCGCTCAGGTCTTCTGATGTGTCGAGCATCTGTCGCGTCGGTGGTCACGCCTATGGACCGACCGGGGGGACGTGGAGGGCCGGTCGGCCCCCCGCGTCCACGCCGGTCGTCGCGCGCGTGGTGGCCTGGGACCGTCACGCCGTGTCGGGTACGACCGCGACCGGGCAGGCGGAGTGGTGCAGGACCGTGTGGGCGACCCGGCCGAGGCGGTGCCCGAACTGCCCGGGACGCCGTCGGCCGACGACCAGCAGGTCCGCGTCGTGCGAGGCGGCCGGCAGCACACGGCGGGCGGGCCCCTCGACCGTGTGCCGGCGCAGCCGCACGTCCGCCGGAGCGTCGGCGAGCGCGGCTTCCAGTTCCTTGGCCGCCTGCTCCTCGTGCACACGCTCGGGCGTGCCCGCGAGCAGCGGGTGGTCGGCCGTGTCATGGGTGGGGCATCGCCACGCCCGCACCGCGTCCAGAGTGGCCCCGCGCCGCCGGGCTTCCTCATAGGCGAAGCGCACCGACGCCGTGGGGGCGTCGGCCACGCCGACGGCGATGCGGCCGTGCCGGGCGTCGGCGGCCCGGTTGTCGTGGCTTCCGCGGATCACGATGACCGGGCAGTGCGCCGCGGTGGCCACGGTCAGGCTGACGGAGCCCAGCAGGAGGTCGGCGAGTTCACCGCGCCCGCGGGTGCCGACGATCACGGCGGAGGCGTTGCGGGCCTCGCGCAGGAGGACGTACTCCGCCTCCTCGGCCACCGCTTCTGTGCTGACGGCGAGCTCCGGGTGGTGACGACGGGCACGGCGCGTGGCGACGACGAGGATGTCGTCGGAGGTCACCCGGCCGGGTGACGTGCCGAGTTCCCGGGCGAGCGCGGCGCCCTCGTAGCGGTCCCAGCGGTAGGCGTGGACGATCCGCAGGGGTGTTCCGTGCAGGGCGGCCTCGTCGGCCGCCCAGTCGACGGCCCGAAGGCTCGATTCGGAGCCGTCGACTCCGACGACCATGGGCGGGTGCATCGTTGTCAGCCTTCCGCGTTGAAGTCGAACACGATCCGTGCCTTGACCTGGCCGCCGAGGACCTCGTCGATGCAGTCGTTGACGGCGGCGAGCGGGCGGGTCTCCCGGATGACCTTCGTGCGGCCCTCGGCGTGCAGTTGGAAGACCTCGGCGAGGTCCTGCCGGGTGCCGACGATGGAACCGATGACCGAGGTGCCGTTGAGGACGGTGTCGAAGATCGGGACTTCGAGGGTGCCGTGGGCCGGCAGGGCGACCATGACGAGCTTTCCGCCGCGCCGCAGACCGGAGTTGACGGCTTGGAAGGCGGCCGGGTTCACCGCGAGCGCGAGGGCTGCGTGAGCACCGCCGTGGCGCTTCAGCTCGGCGCCGACGTCCTGGGTTCGGGCGTCGATGACGATGTCGGCGCCGAGTTCCCGGGCGAGTTGCAGCTTGTCGTCGGTGACGTCGATCGCGGCGACACGCGCCCCGGCGATCTTCGCGTACTGCACTGCGAGGTGACCCAGTCCGCCCACGCCCGAGATGGCGACGAGCTGGGCGGGCCGGACGTTCGCGACCTTCAGTGCCTTGTAGGTGGTGACGCCCGCGCAGGTGAGCGGGGCGGCGTCGAGGGCGCTGACGCCCTCGGGCACCGGCTGGGCGAAGTCGGCCCAGGCCAGCATCTTCTCGGCGTACCCGCCGTCGCAGCCGTAGCCGGTGTTGATCTGGGATTCGCAGAGGGTCTCCCAGCCGGACCGGCAGTGCTCGCACCGTCCGCACGCCTTGCCGAGCCAGGGAACGGCGACGCGGTCCCCGACGGAGAGGTGGGTCACGCCGTCGCCGAGCTTCTCGACGAGGCCGACGCCCTCGTGGCCGGGGACGAACGGCGGGGTGGGCTTGACCGGCCAGTCGCCGTGCGCGGCGTGGATGTCGGTGTGGCACAGACCTGATGCCTCGACACGGATGCGGACCTGGCCGGGGCCGGGCTCGGGGTCGGGGCGCTCCTCGATGACCAGAGGGGCCCCGAACTCCTTGACGACCGCTGCTTTCATGGTGCTTCTCCTTCGGTGCCGGCCACGTCAGTCGTGGGCGACGACGGCGACGGGGGTGGTGGCGTGGTGCATGACCGCGTGGGCGACGGCGCCGATGTGCACACCGAACGGACTGCGGCGGACGCGGCGGCCGACGACGACGAGGGAGGCGTCACGGGCCGCTTCGATGAGGTGGTTCGCGGGGCTGCCGAGCCGGGACTCCTCGGTCACCTCGACGTCCGGGTACTTCTCCCGCCAGGGCAGCATTGCCTCGGTGAGAGCTTCTGCCTGGGCTCGGGCGAGGTCCTCGCGCGGGTCGTAGCCGGCGGCCAGGGCGTGGGCGTAGGAGGGCGGCAGATTCCAGATGCGGAGGGCGGTCAGTGGGGCGCCACGGCGCTGCGCCTCCTCAAAGGCGAAGGTGAGGACGGTTGCGTCGGGGCTGCCGGTGTCCAGTCCCACGACCACGGGTCGGAAGCCGGTCGCGGCCGACGGGATGCCGACAGAATCTTTGACGTGTTCGTCGGCGGCCTGTTCGCCTGCCCGGACGAGGACGACGGGCGTCTCGGCGCCGGCGATCACCGACTGGCCGACGGACCCGACCAGGAAGCCGGTGAGGCCACTCAGCGCACGCGAGCCCAGGACCAGCAGGTCCGCGTCACGGGCGGTGTCGAGCAGGACCTCGGCCGGAGCCCCGGTCCGCTGCTGGATGGTCACCTCGACGCCCGGGTGTCGCTGCCTCAGACCCTCGGCGGCTTCCCGGGGGATGCGCTCGGTCCAGTGCTGATGGGTCTCGGTGCCGAGGAGCGGGGCCTGGGCCATGGGCTCCGGTACCGGCTGCCACACGTGGAGCAGCTGTAGCGGCACCTGGCGCAGCGCGGCTTCGCGGGCTGCCCACTCCGCGGCGGCGCGGCTCTCGGGCGAGCCGTCGAGTCCCACGGTGATCGTGCGGGCCATGGTGGCCACCTCCTGTGTCATTCGCTCTGTTATCAGCGTCTCTTTCGGGCGGCCCCGGGGGGCAGGGGCCTGTGGTCCCGGGATCGGGCCGACAGTCCCTGTCGGCAGGCCGACGGGGGCTCACTCACCTTCCACAAGCCCGCACCCGGCGCGCTCAAGGTCCGCGTGCAAGGGCTCAACAGCCCCACAGCACGAAGACCTGCGGCCGCCACCGGACGAGAAGGCCGAGCGGTGCCGGGTGGTGCCCGTACGGCCCCTTACGCGGGCGCCGGCGGGGGCCAAGGCTGGGAAGGGTTCACTCACCAGCCCAGCCGGCCTCGAACGTGGGCGGGAAGGAGTCCCCATGAGCTCGACGACCCTCGACGCCCCGGCCCTGGAGCGGTTGGTCGCGGCGGCCGTGGCCGCACCGTCCCTGCACAACAGCCAGCCCTGGCGCTTCCGGCTCGATACCGACACCCGGACGGTACGCATCCACGCCGCCGCGGACCGGGCGTTGTGCCATACCGACCCGGTGGGCCGTGCCGTTCATCTGTCAGTGGGCTGCGCGGTCCTCAATCTGCGCGTCGCCGCCGCCCAGCTCGGCTGGGAGCCGGTGACACGACTCCTCCCGTGCCCGGACCGTCCCGCTCTGCTCGCCACGGTCCGGCTCGCCGAATCGGTGCGCGGTGCACCGTCAACCGGCTTGTACGAGGCGGTGTGGCGCAGGCACAGCAGTCGCTTCCCCTTCTCCGGGCGACCTCTGCCGTCGGACCTGCTCGCCGAGCTGACCGAGGCCGCCCACCTGGAGGGTGCGATGCTGCGGTTCCCCGGGCGCAACGAGACTGACCAGGTGTTGCGCGCCACGCGGGAGGCGGAGTGGCGCAACCGAGCGGATGCCGACCGCGCAGCCGAGAGCCGGCGGCTGGTCAGTGGCCCGCACTCACAGGCGCTGGGCCTTCCGTCAGCGGCTCTGGGGCCGCAGGACGCGCTGGAGCGCATGCCCATGCGGGACTTCGCGGCACACCGGCGCCCGGAGATGCTGCCTGCCCGCGCGTTTGAGACGCATCCGAACCTCGCGCTGCTTGCCACGGCACACGACCGGCGGACGGACTGGCTGCGAGCCGGCCAGGCCCTGGAACGCGTACTTCTGCTGGCCACCCGGCGCGGAGTGCGCGCGTCACTTCTCCACCAGGCCATGGAGTGGCCCGATCTGCGCCGGACCCTCGACGGTCTCCCGGTCGACGGCCCTCGCGAGCACACGCAGATGGTGATCCGGCTCGGCTACGGCCCGGAAGGACCTGCCTCGCCGCGCCGCCCGGCGGAGGAGGCGGTGGAGGGCGACGACTGATCACGTGCCGCTCGATTCAGTCGACGAGCGATTGAGCCAGCGGCGCGTGCCAGACCAGTCGTGTCCCCTTTCCGCCGGGACTTTCCAGCTCCATGCCGCCGCCGAGCTTCTGCGCTCGCTCGGCCATGTTGGTCAGACCGCTGCGGCGGCCTGCGTCCGGGATACCGACGCCGTTGTCCGTGACCGTCAGGCGGACCTGCTTGCCGTCCGTCTCCAGCTCGACGTCCGTGCGGTCGGCGGCGGCGTGCCGGGCGACGTTGGTCAAGGACTCGGTGAGGACAGCCGTGATGTGGTCGGCGATCCGACCGGGCACGTGTGTGTCGAGCAGCCCCTCCATGCGGACGCTGGGAGCGAAGCCCAGGAGCGGAGCGGCCTCGCCGATCGCGCGCACCGCGCGGGAGCGCAGGCCGGGCGCCGTCTCGTCGCCGCGAAAGCGCAGACCGAAGATCGTCGACCTGATGATTTTGATGGTCTCGTCGAGGTCGTCCACGGCCCGCATGATCCGCTCGGAGGCCATGGAGTCCTGGACGCGGCGACCGGCGCTCTGCAGGGTCATGCCGGTGGCGAAGAGCCGTTGGATGGCCAGGTCGTGCAGGTCGCGTGCGATGCGGTCGCGGTCCTCCAGCAGGGTGATCTGTTCGGAGTCCTCGCGTCGTTTCGCCAGTTCCATGGCGACGGCGGCCTGCGCGGCGAAGACCTGCAGCGGCTCGGTCTCCTTCTCGGAGAACTCTTGGCCGCCCGAGTGCCGGACGAGCAGCACCACACCGCGGGCCTCCTCGCCCGTGCCGATCGGCACGGCGACGGCCGGTCCGAGCCCCTCGAAGCGCGGTGGGCCGGCCGAGACCCGGGAGTCGGATGACATGTCCGGGCTGCAGGCCGGTGCGCGCTGAACGAACGCCTGCCCGATGAGGGTTCCCTCCTTGGGCATTACGATGCCGCGCCATGCCTCGGCGCCCTGGCCTATGGCGAGTTCCACGGCAAGCGTGTCGGTTCCGTCCACCGGCAGGGCCACCGCGCTCAGGGCGGAAGCGGTGATCTCCCTGGCACGTTCGGCGATCAGGGGCAGCACCCCGCCCTGATCCGCGCCGGACATCAGCGTGTGGGTGATCTCCGCGTTCACCTGGAGCCAGCGCTCGCGCAGCCGGGACTCCTCGTAGAGGCGGGCGTTGTCGATGGCCACACCGGCCGCCACGGCCAGCGTGGCCAGCACTGATTCGTCGTCCTCGTCGAACTGCTGCCCGCCGCGCTTCTCCGTCAGGTACAGATGGCCGAAGATGTGGTCGCGCACCCGGATCGGAACGCCGAGGAAGGTGTTCATCGGCGGGTGGTGGGCCGGGAACCCGTAGGAAGCGGGGTGATCGGAGAGTTTGGCCAGACGCAGCGGCTCGGGGTGGCGGATCAACTCGCCCAGGATGCCGTGGCCCTCCGGGTACGGACCGATGCGTGCGATCTGCTCTGCGTCGATGCCCACCGTGTGGAAGGCCGACAGTCGCCTGCCGTCCGGGCCGATCACCCCGAGCGCCGCGTACTGCGCGTCGACCAGGGCCGCCGCGGCCTCGACGATGCTGCGCAGCGCCTGCTCCAGATCGAGCTCGCGGCCGACCGACAGCACGGCTTCCAGGAGGCTGTGCACCCGGTCCCGGGTGCCGCGCGCCGCGTCGAGCCGGGCCTGCAGTTCTTCCAGCAGCTCGTCCAGCCGCAACTGTGGCAGGCGTACGAGTGCCTCGCGGGCCCGCTCGGCGTTCTCCACCGCTGCTCCTCCAACGCCTCACCGCCTGCCGGCAGCCGTCCTGTGCGCCTGCCACGGTAGCGGCTCGAACAGGGAGACGATAAACGATCAGCGTCGCCGCGGGACCAACTGGCCGGAACTGTCAGCTCTGTTGCAGTCGGGCCGCGACGTAGGAGGTGAGGTCGAGCAGGCGGTTGGTGTAGCCCCATTCGTTGTCGTACCAGCCGAAGACCTTGACCAGGTCGCCGTGGGTCTGGGTGAGGAGGGCGTCCAGGACGCAGGAGGCAGGGTCGCCGACCACGTCACGGGAGACGATCGGGGCGTCGGACACCCGCAGAACGTCCTTCAGCGGTCCCGCGGCGGCCTCGCGGTAGGCGGCGTTGATCTCCTCGGCGGTCACTGACCGCTCGAGGACCACGGTCAGGTCGGTCAGCGAGCCGTCCTCGACCGGGACGCGGACGGCGCTGCCGTCCAGCGTGCCCGCCAGTTCCGGCAGCACCAGGCCGACGGCGCGGGCGGCGCCGGTCGTGGTGGGGATGATGTTGACCGCCGCCGAGCGGCCCCGGCGCAGGTCCTTGTGGGGTCCGTCGAGGACCACCTGGTCGTTGGTGTAGCCGTGAATCGTCGTCATCAGTCCTTTGACGAGGCCGAAGTGGTCGTCGAGGACCTTGACCATGGGCGCTACGCAGTTGGTGGTGCACGAGGCGTTGGAGATCACGTGGTGGTGCTCCGGGTCGTACGTCTCTTCGTTGACGCCCATGACGATCGTGGCGTCGACGTCCTTGCCGGGCACGGACAGGAGCACTTTGCGCGCGCCGGCCGCCAGATGCAGGCCGGCCTGCTCGCGGGTGCGGAAGCGGCCCGTGGACTCGATCACCACGTCCACGCCGAGGTCTCCCCAGGCCAGCGCGGCCGGGTCGCGCTCGTTGGTCACGGCGATGCGGTGCCCGTCCACGGTCAGCGAGTTCTCGTCGTGCTCGACGGGACGGTTCAGCCGCCCGTACGTCGAGTCGTAGGTCAGCAGGTGCGCGAGCGCCGCCGGGGAGGTGACGTCGTTCACTGCCACCACCTCCAACGGCGCCGGCGCGGCTCCGGTGCGTTCCAGGACGCAGCGCAGGTAGTTGCGGCCGATGCGGCCGAAGCCGTTGATGCCCACTCGCACGGTCATGTCTTTCGTCCTCCCCTTGGTGCGGCGCTGCCCGGCGGTCTTCCGGGATTGCTCTCAGCCTGCCGCCCGGGCGTCCGTGCGGGTATGGGCCGGGCGGGGGTGGACTGTGAGGACCTTCGGTCCCCTGCCAGGAGCGGGTGCGGGCCGATCGGCGGGCCCATCCCGCTATTGGCCTTGGGGGCGCATCCGGTCCCGTGCCTGGGTGGCGATGACGGCGGCCTGGATACGGCGTTCCACGCCGAGCTTGGCGAGCAGCCGCGAGATGTGGTTCTTGACCGTCTTCTCGGCCAGGTAGAGCCGCTGACCGATCTGCCGGTTGGTGAGCCCCTCGCCGATCAGTTCCAGGATCTCGCGTTCCCGGTCGGTGAGACCGGGCAGCATCTCCGGCTCCTCGGCCGCCTGCTGTCCGCCGCCTCGCAGCCGGGCCATCAGCTTGGCCGTGGCGCTGGCATCCAACAGCGACTGGCCGCCCGCCACCGCACGCACGGCTGAGACGAGGTCCGAACCCTTGATCTGCTTCAGGACGTATCCGGCCGCCCCCGCCATGATCGAGTCCAGCAGTGCCTCCTCGTCGTCGAAGGAGGTCAGCATCAGGCAGGCCAGATCCGGCATCTGTGACCGCAGCTCGCGGCAGACGCTCACGCCGTCGCCGTCGGGCAGACGCACGTCGAGGACGGCCACGTCAGGGCGCAGGGCGGGGACCCGGACCAACGCTTGTTCCACCGTCGCTGCTTCGCCGACCACGGTGATGTCCGCTTCGTCGTCCAGCAGGTCGTGCACCCCGCGCCGCACCACTTCGTGGTCGTCCAGGAGGAAAACCCTGATCGGGCCTTTCGCGCGGTCGCCCTGCTCGCTGTGCGCCATCACATGCTCCTCGCGATGCCTCGGTCTGTGTCGCCATCCTTTCTACTCGGAACGGCCGAGGTCCAGGGCCGGTCGGCCCTCGTTTCGCCCTGTTCAGTGGGCCATGAGGCCTTGTTCGCGGAACTGCCTCCGTACCCGGTCCACCAGCGCCGTGTCGGGGACCGGTGCGTCACGCAGCGGGAAGGGGACGCCCAAGGCGTCGTACTTGGCGGCGCCGAGCTTGTGGAACGGCAGAATGTCCACCCGTTCCACGCAGTCGAGGCCGGAGAGGAATTCGGCGAGCCCGTCGACGGCTTCCGGATCGTCGGTCCAGCCGGGCACCAGGACGTACCGGATCCACACGCGCTGGCCCAGCCGGTCGAGACGCGTGGCGAAGTTCAGGGTGGGGGCGAGGGCGCCGCCGGTCAGCTTCCGGTAGGTCGTGACGTCGAAGGACTTGATGTCCAGCAGCACCAGGTCGGTATCGGCCAGGAGCTCGTCGGTGGCGCGGGCGCCGAGGAATCCGGAGGTGTCCAGGGCGGTGTGCAGGCCGGCCTCCTTGCAGCGGCGCAGGACCGCTGCGGTGAACGCCGGCTGGAGCAGGGGCTCGCCGCCGGTGAGGGTCACGCCCCCGCCTGCCGTGGTGAGGAAGCCCTGGTACTTGTCGATCTCAGCCATCACCTCGTCGACGGTGGCCTCCCGGCCGTCGCGCATGTGCCAGGTGTCGGGGTTGGCGCAGTAGAGGCACCGCAGGGGGCAGCCGCTGGTGAAGAGGACGAACCGGGTCCCGGGGCCGTCCACGCCGGTGGACAGGTCCCAGGAGTGGATGCGACCGGTGACCGATCCCGGTGCCATGGTCGGGGGCATGGTGGTCACAGCGATCCGTGGAAGGTGCGGCTGATCACGTCGAGCTGCTGCTCGCGGGTCAGGCGGACGAAGTTCACGGCGTAGCCGGAGACCCGGATCGTCAGCTCGGGGTATTTCTGCGGGTGCTCCATCGCGTCCTCCAGCACGGCGCGGTCCAGCACGTTGACGTTCATGTGGAAGCCGCCCGCGGCCATGTAGGCGTCGAGGATGCCGACCAGGTGACCGGCCCGCTCCTCGGGGACGTGGCCGAGTCCTTCGGGGGTGATGGTGGTGGTCAGGGAGATGCCGTCGCGTGCCGCTCCGTAGGGCAGCTTGGCCACCGAGAGGGCGGAGGCAGCCACGCCGTGCTTGTCGCGGCCGTTCATCGGGTTGGCGCCGGGGGCGAAGGGCCGGCCGGCGCGGCGGCCGTCGGGGGTGTTGCCGGTGTGCTTGCCGTACACGACGTTGGAGGTGATGGTCAGTACGGACTGGGTGTGCTCGGCGTCGCGGTAGGTGGGGTGCTCGCGCACCTTCGCCATGAACGACTCCACCAGCTCGACGGCGAGGGCGTCGGCACGGTCGTCGTTGTTGCCGTATGCCGGGAAGTCGCCCTCGGTGCGGAAGTCCCAGGCCAGTCCGGTCGCGTCGCGGACGACCTTCACCCGGGCGTGCTTGACGGCGGAGAGGCTGTCCACGGCGACCGACAGTCCGGCGACGCCGCAGGCCATGAATCGGTGCACCGGGTGGTCGTGGAGAGCCATCTCGATGCGCTCGTAGGCGTACTTGTCGTGCATGTAGTGGATGACGTTGAGCGCGTCGACATAGGTCTGGGCCAGCCAGTCCAGCATGCGGTCGTAGGCGGCCGACAGTTCGTCATAATCCAGGTACTCGCCGGTCAGCGGGGGCATCTTCGGGGTGATCTGGTCGCCGGTCATCTCGTCCCGGCCGCCGTTGACGGCGTAAAGGAGCGCCTTGGCGAGGTTGACACGGGCTCCGAAGAACTGCATCTGCCGGCCCACCGCCATCGCGGAGACGCAGCAGGCGATGGCGGTGTCGTCGCCGGTGCGCGGGCGCATCAGGTCGTCGGACTCGTACTGGACGGCGCTGGTGTCGATGGACACCTGGGCGCAGAACGTCTTGAAGCCGGCCGGGAGCCGGGGCGACCACAGGACGCTCAGGTTGGGTTCCGGGGCGGGGCCGAGGTTGTAGAGGGTCTGCAGGAAGCGGAAGGAGGTGCGGGTGACCAGCGGGCGGCCGTCGGAGCCGACGCCGCCGATGGACTCCGTCACCCAGGTCGGGTCGCCGGAGAAGAGGGCGTCGTACTCGGGGGTGCGCAGGAAGCGCACGATGCGGAGCTTGATGACGAAGTCGTCGATCAGCTCCTGGGCACGGGTCTCGTCGAGGAGTCCCTCATCGAGGTCGCGCTGGAGGAAGACGTCCAGGAAGGTGGAGGTGCGGCCCAGGGACATGGCCGCGCCGTTCTGCTCCTTCACCGCGGCGAGGAAGCCGAGGTAGAGCCACTGGACGGCTTCGCGGGCGGTGGCCGCCGGCCGGGTGACGTCGCAGCCGTAGGACGCGGCCATCTCGGCCAGCTCGCCCAGCGCCCTGATCTGCTCGGCCAGTTCCTCGCGGTCGCGGATGACGTCGGCGGTGGACGGGCGGGTGTCCAACAGGGCGCGCTCGGCGCGTTTGGCCTCGATCAGCCGGTCGGTGCCGTAGAGGGCGACGCGCCGGTAGTCGCCGATGATCCGGCCCCGGCCGTAGGCGTCGGGCAGGCCGGTGATGATGCCGACCTTGCGGGCGGCTCGCATGGCGGGCGTGTAGGCGTCGAAGACACCCGCGTTGTGGGTCTTGCGGTAGGTGTCGAACACCTTCGTCACGAACGGGTCAGCCGTGTAGCCGTACGCCTTCAGTCCGTTCTCCACCATGCGCAGACCGCCGTTGGGCATGATCGCGCGCCTGAGCGGGGCGTCGGTCTGCAGGCCGACGATCAGTTCGCGGTCGCGATCGATGTAGCCGGGGGCGTGCGAGGTGATGGTGGAGGGGGTGGCGGCGTCCACGTCGAGGACGCCCCTGCGCCGCTCCTCCGGGAAGAGTGCGCTGACCTTCTCCCACACCGCGCGGGTGCGGTCCGTGGGTCCGGTCAGGAAGGAGGCGTCGCCCGCGTAGGGCGTGTAGTTGGCCTGGATGAAGTCACGCACCTCGATGCCTTCACGCCAGCCGTCCCCGGCGAACTGCCGCCAGGCGTCGGTGGTCCGGGGGCCGGCTGTCACCGTCGCGGTCATCACAGGTCCTCTCGTCGTACGGTCTTGTCACTTCCGATGCTGGTCGTGCGGGTTCGCGGAGAGGAGTGCCGGACAGGGCACCGGGCGGTCCCGTGCGGCCCTGATCGGCCCGGGACCTTCAGTCCCGGCCTGCCGCCGTGGTGTCAGTCGTGCGGGACCACGGCGACGGGACATCCGACGTGGTGCAGGACGGCGTGCGTGACCGGCCCCGTGAAGACACCGGCCTGGTGATCGATGCCGCGGCGGCCCACCACCAGCAGGCCCGCGCCCTGGGCGGCCTTCACCAGGACCACCGCGGCGCGTCCCTCGGTGACCGTCTCGGTCACGGAGACGGCCGGGTACTTCTCCCGCCAGGGGCGCAGCACCGCCGTCACGGTGCGCTCTTCGTCCGCCAGGGCCTGGGCCTGTGGCCACGGGGCGGGAGGCGGCCCTTCGGGGGCGGCGGACACCAGGGGCACGGACGGAACGGGGTCGGGCCTGCGAGCGGGCCGCAGAGCGCGGACTGCTCGCAGGCCGGTGCCGCGCCGGCGGGCGGCGTCGAAGGCGAACTCGATCAGTTCGTCGCAAGGACGGTCCGTCTGCAGCCCGAGGACCACATGGCGGTAGGGCGTTCGCGGTATTTCCTCCGGGGCGACGCCGTCCGTGGCCGGCAGGTGCTCGTCGGCGGCGGACCGTCCCGCGCGGACCATGACGACCGGGCGGGTGGACCGGCCGATGACGCGCTGGGACACCGAGCCGGTGAGGAAGCCGCCCAGGGCTCCGAGGCCACGGGACCCCAGGACCAGCAGGTCGGCGTCGGCCTCGGCCTTGAGCAGGGCGGCCACCGTGGCGTCGCACACGAGTCGTTCGGTGATCCGTAGTCCCGGGTGGGCGGCACGGACGCTGTGTACGGCCTCGCGCAGGAGCTGCGCGGCCCACTCGCGCTCGGTGCTGCCCATGGGAACGTAGGGCGCGGGGCGGGGGTGGCGGCGCCAGACGTGGATCATGCCGAGTCCGGTTCCTCGGCGCTGAGCCTCCTGGGCCGCCCAGTGCGCCGCGGCAAGTCCTTCGGTCGATCCGTCGATCCCCACCACGATGTCGTGCGGCATGGCGTGTCCCCTCACCGGTTTCTGCAGTGCGATGACATCGAGCCTCGTCCCGGCCCTGCCGGTGGTCCACAGGCCGTACAGCCCCCGGCAGGGCGCCGATGGTCCCTCTGGAATCCGGGAGGGAATGCGGGCCGATCGGTCCCTTCCGCGGGACGGCCGGCACCTCGCGTGGAGCCCTCCGCCGTCCGACGCTGGAATCATCACGCCCCAACGCTTGAGGAGCGCAGCGTCATGGTCCGTTACGTGTACGACTTCACCGAGGGCGGCCGTGACATGGCCGATCTCCTCGGAGGCAAGGGATCGAACCTGGCGGAGATGACCCGGCTCGGGCTTCCCGTGCCGCCGGGATTCACCCTCACCACCGAGGCGTGCCGCGCCTTTTTGGAGACGGGCAGCGAGCCCGCGGGCCTGTGGGAGGAGGTCTCCGCACGCCTGTCGGCTCTCGAAGCCTCCGCCGGCCGTTCGCTGGGACAGCCGGAAAACCCGCTGCTGCTGTCCGTCCGCTCCGGCGCGAAGTTCTCCATGCCCGGCATGATGGAGACGATCCTCGACATCGGTCTGAACGACGAGTCCGTCCTCGGGCTGGCGAAGGTTTCCGGCAGCGAACGCTTCGCCTGGGACTCCTACCGCCGCCTCGTCCAGATGTTCGGCAGCACGGTCATGGGCGTCGACTCCTCCCGTTTCGAGCGGTCCCTCGTCCTCCTCAAGGACCTGCGCGGCGTGCAGGACGACGTGCACCTGACGGCATCCCACCTGGCCGAGCTGGTCGAGACGTACAAGACCCTGATCCGCCTGGAGACGGGCGAGTACTTCCCGCAGTCCCCCGCCGAGCAGCTGCGCCGGGCGGTCCTGGCCGTCTTCGAATCCTGGAACGGCGAACGCGCCCGCCTGTACCGCCGGCGTGAGCACATCGCCGACGATCTCGGCACCGCCGTCAACGTGCAGCGCATGGTGTTCGGCAACCTCGGGGCCGACTCCGGCAGCGGTGTCGCCTTCACCCGGGACCCGGCCACCGGCCGCGTCGGTCTGTACGGTGACTACCTTCCCGACGCGCAGGGCGAGGACGTCGTCGCCGGCATCCGCAACACCGTGCCGCTGGCCGAGCTGCAACGCCTGGACGCCACGTCCTACGACGCACTGTGCACGCACATGCGCACCCTGGAACGCCACTACCGGGACATGTGCGACATCGAGTTCACCATCGAACGCGGCACCCTGTGGATGCTCCAGACCCGCGTCGGCAAGCGCACCGCCGAGGCCGCCTTCGTTCTCGCCGCCGAGCTGGCCGACGAGGGGCTCATCACCCCGGACGAGGCGCTGGCCCGGGTGAGCGGCGAGAATCTGGCCCGGCTGATGTTCCCGCGCTTCGACACCTCCACGACCGGTACCGCGCTGGCCCACGGTGTCCCGGCCTCTCCCGGTGCGGCGGTCGGAGCCGTGGTCTTCGACTCCGCCCAGGCCGTACGCCGCGCCGCGGCCGGCGAGAAGGTCGTCCTCGTCCGCCAGGAGACCACCCCCGACGACCTGCCCGGCATGATCGCCGCACAGGCGGTCCTCACCAGCCGGGGTGGCAAGACCAGCCACGCGGCCGTCGTCGCCCGCGGCATGGGAAAGGTCTGCGTGTGCGGCGCCGAGGAACTCACCGTGGACACCGAGACCCGGCGCTTCACCGCATCGGACGGCACCGTGGTCGAGGAGGGCACCGTCGTGTCGGTGGACGGCTCCGCCGGAGCGGTGTACGCGGGTTCGGTGCCGCTGGTGGACTCGGCGGTGATCCAATATCTGCAGGACGGCCGGGGCGATGGTGGCACGCAGGGCGTGGTCGACGCGGTGGCCCGGGCTCTGTCCCGCGCTGACGCCGTGCGGCGCCTGGAGGTGCGGGCCAACGCCGACACCCCCGAGGACGCTCAACGGGCCCGCCGGTTCGGAGCGCAGGGCATCGGCCTGTGCCGCACCGAGCACATGTTCCTCGGCGAGCGCCGCAAGCTGGTCGAGCAGATGATCCTGGCCGGCACGGACGCCGAGCGCGAGCGCGCCCTGGCGGACCTCCTGCCCCTTCAGCGGCGAGACTTCGTCGGCATCCTGGAGGCCATGGACGGGCTGCCGGCCACCATCCGGCTGCTGGACCCGCCGTTGCACGAGTTCCTGCCCGACCACACCGAACTGGCGGTGCGGATCGCCTCCGCTCAGGCCCGTGGCGAGGATCCGGGCGCGCACGACGTCGAGTTGCTTCGCGCCGTGAACCGCATGCACGAGGAGAACCCGATGCTCGGGCTGCGCGGTGTACGCCTGGGACTGGTCGTGCCCGGTCTGGTCGCCATGCAGGTCCGGGCGATCGGTGAGGCCGTGGCCGAGCGCCTGCTGGCCGGTGGGACGCCCAAGGCGGAGATCATGGTGCCGCTCGTCGGTGACGTCCGTGAGCTGCGCCTCGTCCGCGAGGAGGTGCAGCAGGTGCTGGGCGAGGTCTCCCGGGAAGCGGGGGTCACGGTCGACTGCCCCGTCGGCACCATGATCGAGCTGCCCAGGGCCGCCCTGACGGCGGGCCGCATCGCCGGGGAAGCGGAGTTCTTCTCCTTCGGCACCAACGATCTGACGCAGACGACCTGGGGCTTCTCCCGCGACGACGTCGAGGCGGAGTTCTTCTCCGCCTACCTCGACAAAGGCGTCTTCTCCACGTCACCCTTCGAGACGCTCGACCGCGAGGGGGTCGGCCGGCTGGTGAGCCTGGCCGTCACCGAGGGCCGCGCCACCCGCCCGGACCTCAAGATCGGTGTGTGCGGCGAGCACGGCGGCGACCCCGACTCGGTGCACTTCTTCCACACCGCCGGACTGGACTACGTCTCCTGCTCGCCGTTCCGGGTACCGGTGGCGCGCCTGGAGGCGGGGCGGGCGGCGCTGGAGGAGACCGAAGGCAGCGACAGCAGGTGAGACGGGCGGGGCCGCTTGGCCCTCAGGCCAGGGACCGACCGCTCCTTCCCCAGGGCTGTCAGCCCCTGGGACGGGACCGGGGAACGCAGCAGTCTTGAGGGGACACAACGATCACAGGAAGTGGAGCACATGACTGCCAAGGACAACGATGGCCGTGACACCACCACCGTGCGGGTACGCGCCGACGGTGAGGTGGACGAGGAATCTCTCGCCTACCTCCGCGAGAAGGTCGCAGCCGCCATCGACCGCCCCGGCCTGCCGCCCGTGAGCGGTGAGGTACGCGTACAGCGGGCATCGGCCCACCACGTCGAACTGCCCTGGTCCGCCCGCAGCGACATCCGGGTCGGCAGGGACGCCGTCGTCATCCACGCCCGCGAGGCGAACGCCCGCGAACTCGCCGACCGGCTCCACGACCGGCTGCGCTCGGCCATTGAACGCGTCGCCCACCGAGGCGACACCACCCGCCGGACGGCCGCGCCACCCCCGTGGCGCGGCGGCCCGCAGAAGTAGGCGCCGAAGGGGGCGCCCCGCCCGACCTGGCGGGGGCCCGAGAGCCGGCCCCGGCTCCGGCCCTCCCCCGCACGCGCTCGTGAAGGAGATCCGCCGTGACCGCTCACATCGTCGGCGAGGTAATGACCAGGGAGGTCGTTCAGGCCCGCCGGACGACGCCGTTCAGGGAGGTCGTGCGGTTGCTCGACCAGCACCGGATCAGCGGACTGCCGGTGGTCGACGCCGACGACAAGGTCCTCGGCGTCCTGTCCGGCAGCGACCTGGTACGCGTCCAGGCACACCGGGACGGTCCCGCCCCGCCCGCCGTGACGGCGGGCGACCTGATGTCGAGCCCCGCCATCACCGTGCACCCCGAGCAAACCGTGCCGGACGCCGCCCGGCTCATGGAACGCCGCGGCGTCGAACGGCTGCCCGTGGTCGACGAGGCCGACCGCCTCATCGGCATCGCCACCCGCCGCGACCTGCTCCGGGTCTTCCTGCGCGCGGATGACGACATCCGCCGCCAGGTGACCGAGGAGATCGTCGTCACCGAACTGCACCTGCGGGCCGACGCCGTCCGCGTCTCCGTCCGCGACGGCGTCGTCACCCTCGACGGCAGGGTGGAAGCCCGTAGCCAGGTGCCGGAGCTCGTGCATGCCGTCTGGCGCCTCGACGGCGTGGTCGGCGTGGTGAACCAGCTGCGCTTCCGAACCGACGACTGCGAGGCACCCACCCCGTCCCACCGGACCGGGAGCCCGTGAGCGCAGCAGCGGGCGCTGCCGTGCCGCGGCTCGACCGGGCCGCGGCCGACGGTCCCTGCCGAGCCGGGCCCAACGGACGCGAGGGGGGCCCTTCGGCGCCTGCCACACCGCCGGGTTCCGCCGGACAGTGAAGTCAGGGCAAGGCGCCGCTCCCCTGCGGTGCCCCTGCCGTCCCGAGCCGCCTCGTCAGCACGGCGGTCCCTGACAACGGAGGCACACCACCATGACCCGACAGGACGTGCGGACCAAGGACCGCGTCGAGACCGACGCCCCGTCCGACACCGCCGTCGCCGTGGACCGTCTGGTCACGGCCGGCCTCAAGGCACTCGCCGACTACGAGACCCTCTCCCAGGAACAGGTCGACCACATCGTCAAGAAGGCGTCGGTCGCCGCCCTGGACCAGCACACCGCGCTGGCCCGCCTGGCGGTCGAGGAGACCGGACGAGGGGTCTTTGAGGACAAGGCCGCCAAGAACATGTTCGCGTGCGAGCACGTCACGCACAGCATGGGCCACATGAAGACCGTCGGGGTCATCGGCCGGGACGACATCGAGGACATCATCGAGATCGCCGAACCGGTGGGAGTGGTGGCCGCGGTCACCCCCGTCACCAACCCGACCTCGACCACGATTTTCAAGGCGCTGATGGCGCTGAAGACCCGCAATCCGGTGATCTTCGCGTTCCACCCCTCCGCCCAGCGGTGCAGCTCCGAAGCGGCCCGCGTCGTGCGGGACGCGGCCATCGCCGCCGGAGCACCGGAGCACTGCGTGCAATGGATCGAGGCCCCGTCCGTCGAGGCCACCCGCACGCTCATGCGTCACGCGGGCGTCTCGCTGATCCTCGCCACCGGCGGCAACGCCATGGTCAAAGCCGCCTACTCGGCCGGCAAGCCCGCCCTCGGGGTCGGCGCCGGCAACGTCCCGGCCTACGTCCACCGCAGCGCCAAGCTGCGCCGGGCCGTCAACGACCTGGTGCTGTCCAAGTCCTTCGACAACGGCATGATCTGCGCCTCCGAACAGGCCGTCATCCTGGACACGGAGATCTACGACGCGGCGATCACCGAGTTCCGCACCCTCCACGCCCATCTCGCCACCCCGCAGGAGAAGGCGAAGCTGGAGGCCTTCCTGTTCCCCGCCACCGGCGGTTCGGGCGCCGGCTGCGAACCCAAGGTCAACGCGGCCGCCGTCGGACAGAGCCCGGCGTGGATCGCCGAGCAGGCCGGGTTCCCGGTGCCGGCGGGCACTTCAATCATCCTGGTCGAAGCCGGACGGGTCGGCCCGGACGAGCCGCTGACCCGCGAGAAGCTCTGCCCGGTCCTCGCCGTACTGCGCGCCGAGGACGAGCGCCGCGGATTCGACCTGGCGGCCGACATGGTCGCTTTCCACGGCCAGGGTCACAGCGCCGTCATCCACACCGAGGAGCCCGCTGTGGCGCAGGCATACGGCATGCGGATGAAGACCGTGCGGATCATCGTCAACTCCCCGTCCTCGCAAGGCGCCATCGGGGGCATCTACAACGGCCTGCTGCCCTCCCTCACGCTGGGCTGCGGCTCCTGGGGCAGCACGTCGGTGTCGAACAACGTCTCCGCCGCCCAGCTCCTCAACATCAAGCGAGTCTCCAACCGCCGCAACAACCTGCAGTGGTTCAAGGTCCCACCCAAGATCTACTTCGAGCCGCAGGCCATCCGCTACCTGACCTCCATGCCGGACGTCCACCGCGTCACCATCGTCACCGACACCACCATGACCCGCCTCGGGTTCGTCGACCGGATCAGCCGCGTCCTGCAACAGCGCCGCGAACCGGTCACCCTCCAGATCATCGACAACGTCCAGCCCGAACCCAGCATCGACTCCGTCCAGCACGGCGCCGACCTGATGCGGGACTTCCGCCCGGACACGATCATCGCGCTCGGCGGTGGCTCCCCCATGGACGCCGCCAAGGTCATGTGGCTGCTGTACGAGCAGCCCGGCATCGACTTCGCCGACATGCGGCAGAAGTTCTCCGACATCCGCAAGCGCGCTTTCCGCTTCCCCACCCTCGGCAAACAGGCCCGCCTGGTGTGCGTGCCCACCACCTCCGGCACCGGCGCCGAGGTCACCCCGTTCGCCGTGATCTCCGACCCGGCCACCGGTAAGAAGTACCCGCTGGCCGACTACGCACTCACTCCCAGCGTCGCGATCATCGACCCCCTTCTCACCACCGCCCTGCCCCCGGCGCTCGCCGCCGACAGCGGGTTCGACGCCCTCACTCACGCCATCGAGGCGTACGTGTCCGTCTACGCCAACGACTTCACCGACGGCCTCGCCCTGCACGCCATCCGCCTGGTCTTCGGCCATCTCGAGGCGGCTGTGAACAACCGTGCGGACGCCGCGGAGGCCCGGGAGAAGATGCACAACGCCGGCACCATCGCGGGCATGGCCTTCGGCAACGCCTTCCTCGGCATCGTCCACGCCATGTCGCACACCCTCGGCGCCACGTTCCACATCGCGCACGGTCGCACCAACGCGGTCCTGCTGCCGCATGTCATCCGCTACAACGGCACCGTTCCGACGAAGCTGACCGGCTGGCCCAAATACGAGGACTACCGTGCCCCCGAACGCTTCCAGGACATCGCCCGCACCCTCGGACTGCCCGCGGCCACTGCGGCCGAGGGCGTGCAGTCCCTCGCCGCGGCCGTCGAGCGACTGCGCGACGCCGTCGGTATCGAGCCGACGTTCCGGGCCCTCGGCGTCGACGAGCGCGCCTTCCTCGACACCCTGCCCCAGCAGGCCCTCAACTCCTACGAGGACCAGTGCGCGCCGGCCAACCCTCGCATGCCGATGCTCGACGACATGCAGGAACTCATGCGGGCGGCCTACTTCGGAACGGCCGAGGCGACCCGCGAGTAGGCCCGGTCGAACGGTACCGGCATCCGCGAACAGGAGGGCGCCGATCTGCCCGTCGCGGCTCCCCGGGACAGGACAGACGGCCCTCACACGGTCCCCGGACGGCCCCTGCCGAGGCGCCCCGACAGCGGCCACGCTGGTCATGGGCCCGACTCAGCGGCTGTCGCTACGGGCCCGGAGGAGTTGATCACCATGACAACCCTGGCAGGAACACCACAGCGCCCGGTCCGGGTGAGCGCGGTGCTGGATGCGCAGCTGTCCCGGTGGCTGTGGCTGGTGAAATGGGTGCTGGCCATCCCCCACTACGTGGTGCTGTTCTTTCTCTGGATCGCCTTCACCGTGGTGAGCGTGATCGCGTTCTTCGCCGTCCTGTTCACCGGGCGCTACCCACGCCCCCTGTTCGACTTCAGCCTCGGGGTCCTGCGCTGGACCTGGCGCGTCGCCTACTACTCGTACGGCGCCTTGGCAACCGACCGCTACCCGCCCTTCAGCCTGGGTGAGGAACCCGGTTACCCGGCCCGGCTGGAGATCGACTACCCCGAACACCTCTCCCGCGGCCTGGTGCTGGTGAAGTGGTGGTTGCTGGCCATCCCCCACTACATCGTCCTCGGCTTCTTCCTCGGCGGCTGGCACCTCGGCTGGTGGAACGGCGGGCTCATCGCCGTCCTGGCCGTGATCGCCGCCGTGGCCGTGGCCTCGACCCAGAAGTACCCCCGGAGCCTGTTCGACCTGATCCTCGGCCTCAATCGGTGGGTGCTGCGCGTCGCCGCCTACGTCGCCCTGATGACGGACTCGTATCCACCGTTCCGGCTCGACATGGGAGGCACGGAACCGCACGAACCGGAGGTGCTGCCGTGATCCCCTTCCTGGTGGGCACGTTCCTGGTCGTGCACGGTCTGCTGCACCTGGGTGTCTGGACCGCGCCGCGGCAACCCGACCGGCCGTCCCCGTTCGACCCCGGACACTCGTGGGCCCTGGCCGCCACGCACGTCTCTCCCGCGCCGGCCAGGGCCATCGCCCTGGCGGTCGCCTGGTACACGGCCGTCGTCTACACGATCTCCGGTGCCGGGGCGTTCGTGGGCAGCAATTGGTGGCCCACCGCAGCTCTGGTCGGTGCCGCAAGTGGGCTCATTCTCAAGGGGATCTGGTTCGACCCATGGCTGAGTGTCGGTGTGCTGTTGGACGTGAGCGTCATCGTGGCCGTGGCCTGCACTTGGCCGGCCTCCGCTTACTGAGCCGCACTCGCTCCGTCAGATACGGATCCGGCGTGGGCACGCCGTGCAGCGGGAAGGGGATGCCCAGCCCGGCGAGGAGCCCACCGGGGCGGTCGATGGCCGCCGGTTCGTTGGTCCAACCGGGCACGAGGGCGGAGCAGTCATCGGGTCGTCGCCGGTGACGTGGATCGGGGAATGGCCCCATCCCCCCGGCATGGCGCCACGTTCGGCCTCCTGCAGCCCGGCCGGCACCGTCGGGGCGACGATCTTGCAGCCGTTCAGGTGCGGGGTCGGCAGGGCAGCGCCGTCATGTACCGGTCGAGGAACTTCTTGGCGTGCCGGGACCGGCGCGCATCCTTCGTCGCCCTGCGAGGCACTGCTACAGCGGTAGGGACGTCACGGTTGAGGGCGTTCGCTGTCCTGGGCTCCCTTCTCGGTCAATCGCGTGAGATCACCGCCACGGGAGCGGCGGCGTGATGCAGCAGCGCCTGGGTCACCGGACCGATGTGAGCGCCGACCGCGCCCCGACGGCTCTGCCGGCCCACCACCACGAGAGCGGCGTCGTAGGAGGCGTCGACCAGGTGGCGTCCGGCACCGCCGATCGCGGCCTGGGCGTGGATCTCCACGGCGGGGTACCTCTCCCGCCACGGTTTCAGGACGTCGGACAGCTCGCTCCGTACCTGCTTGATGATGCCGTCGTTCAGGTCGGGCATGAGCGCGCCGCCGTAGTAGTAGGGCGGCAATGTCCAGCCGTGGATGATCCGTAGGGGTGCGGCGCGGCGTGAGGCGGCGTCGAACGCGAAGTCGATCACCGCGTCGTCGGGCTTGTGCAGGTCGAGGCCCAGGACGACGTCACGGTGGCCGGTGACGGCGGCGGCTTCGGGTGCCCACGCCTCCGCCGGTGCCTCCTCCTCGCCGTGCTCGGCGGCACGCACGAGGACGACGGGCCGCTCGCACGAGGCCAGGACGGCATGGGAGATGGAGCCGAGCAGGAATCCCGCCGCCTTGCTCAGTCCGCGGGAGCCGAGAACCAGCAGCTCGGCGTCCTCGGCGGCCTTCAGCAGCGCCGGGACGGGCAGACCGGGGATTTCGTCCGTGTCGATCCGCAGCCCGGGACGGACTGCGCCCACGCGGGACTGCGCTTGGGCCAGCAGGTGCTGCGCGGATGCCCGCTGGAGGTCACTCGGTGGCGTCGGCACACCGAGTCCGGTCGCCGGTGCGAAGGCGGGGGCTTGCCACTCCCACGCGGTCACAAGCCTCAGGGGCAGGTCCCTGAGCTGTGCCTCGTGGGCGGCCCAGTCCGCAGCAGCCAGGCTCGCCGGCGAGCCGTCCAGTCCAACGGTGATGGTGCGGGTCATGGAAACCTCCTTCAGGCCGCTTCAAGTCTTGGTCCCGTCAGACGGTGACAGCAGGGGCCACTGGTCCTTGGGTCGGCAGCCGACCGTCCCGGCACCCGGCTCTCCGCTTCGCCGTCTGCCGGCTTTCGGCAGGCGCGGACGGTGTCCGTCTCCAGTCAGTCCGGAAGAACCAGTCGGCAGATCTCGCCCGGCTCCACACTGACCGCGCGGTCCGGCAGCCGGATGTCGATCGGTGAGCGGTCGGACGCGGGGACCTGGATTTCCAGGCAGCTGTGCTCCAGGCGCAGCCGGACGCCCCAGTGCCCCTGATAGCGGAGGGAGAATCCGTACGACGACAGTTCGGGCACCGGCACCGGGTCGAGCCACAGGGCGCCGGAGCGGGTCTCCAGTCCGGTCAGGCCACGCTGGACAAGATCGAGGGTGCCGGCCATGGCACCCAGGTGAATGCCCTCCCCGGTAGTGCCTCCCTGCAGGTCGGCGATGTCCCCGCGCAGAGCCTCCTGGCAGTACGTCCACGCATCCGCGCGGCGCGCCCGGGCCAGGATCCAGCCGTGGACCAGGCCGCTGAGAGTGGAGCCATGGCTGGTGCGGCGCAGGTAGTAGTCGACCGTGCGATGCCACGTCTCCTCGTCCACTGAGTAACCCAACCGCCCGAAGAGGGAGCGCAGTTCGGCCGGTGAGAAGAGGTAGCCGAGCATCAGGACGTCGGCCTGTTTCGACGCCTGGTACCGGTTGACGCTGTCGCCCTCCGCCTCCAGGAGCCGGTCCAGGCGGCGGATGTCGCCGTACCGTTCGCGGTAGCCGTCCCAGTCGAGTTCGGCGAGGTCGCCGTAACCCTCGAACTGGCTGATGACGCCCTCGTGGAAGGGCACGTGCAGGGTGCGGGAGACGTCCTCCCACTGTTCGAGTTCCACGCCGTCCAGGCCGGTGCGCTCGGCGAGTTCACGCCGCCGGGGTTCGGGCAGGATACGCAGAAGTTCCAGGGCGCGGCTGAGGACCCAGGCGGCGGCGACGTTGGTGTACGCGTTGTCGTCGAGGCCGGGCTCCGGCCTGTCCGGGTAGGCGTCGTGGTATTCGTCCGGGCCGACTACGCCCTTGATGCGGTGGCGCCCCAGGTGGTCGTCCCAGGTGGCGGATTCAGCCCAGAAACGGGCGATCTGCAGGAGCATTTCGGCGCCCTTGGTGTGCAGGAACTCGGCGTCGCCGCTCGCTTCGCAGTACTGCCAGACGTTGTACGCGATCGCCGATCCGACGTGGTGCTGGAGCCTGGAGTGGTCCGGAAGCCAGCGCCCCGAACGGGGGTTGAGATGAAGCTTCTGTGTCTCCTCACGGCCGTCGCTGCCGCTCTGCCACGGGTACAGGGCACCGCGCCGGCCCATGGCGCGGGCCGAGGAACGGGCCTGGTCCAGGCGGCGGTGGCGGTAGCGCAGCAGGGCGCGCGACACTTCGGGGAAGTGCAGATTGAGGTAGGGCAGGACGAACAGCTCGTCCCAGAAGACGTGCCCGCGGTATGCCTCACCGTGCAGTCCCCGGGCCGGGACTCCCACGTCGAGGTCCGCCGTGTGCGGGGAGAGGGTCTGCAGGACGTGGAAGAGGTGCAGGCGGAGGATGCGGCCGGCCTCCCCGGGCACGTCGAGGTCGGCTCGCCGCCACAGCTGGTCCCACGCCGTGAGGTGTGTCTCCAGCAGCTCGTCGAATCCGGGCGCCGCGACGACGCGGTCGTTGGCGGCGCGCAGTGGGTCGCTGATCGCAGGGTCGTGCGAGGTGTGCACAGCGACCGTTTTGTCGACCTTGACAGTTCGGCCAGGCGCCAGCTGCAGGCGCGTCCGCTGGACGGCGCGCGAGGGCTCGAGGGCGTCTGACACCGGCTCGTTCGTGGTCAGTCGGGCCGCCATTGCGATACGGATGTCGGAGGTGCGGGTACGGCAGCGCAGCCACACGGTGTCGGGGGCGACGCTGCCCGTGTGCACGTGGGTGAGATGCCGACCGTCCAGGTCCTGGTAGCGGGGCACCCCCGCGTTGGTCACGCTCCCGTCGAGCGCGGCCTCGACCTCCAGTTCACCCGTGAGGCCATCAGAGGTGAACTCCGTACGCAGAGCGGCCACATGCGGGTCGGCCATGTGTACCAGCCGCTGCTGCCGTACGGTCAGCACCCGCCCCGCGCCGAGTCCGAACCGCGTCCTGCGCTCCAGCAGCCCACAGGACAGATGCAGGACGTGCCGGTGTTCGAGCACCTGCGCGGTGTACGGCGTGATCCACTCCTGTCCCGGGAGGCGGAAGCGCAACGACAGCCAGTTCGGCAGGTTGACCATGTCCTCGTTCTCGACCCGGCGTCCCGCCACCTCCGAGGTCAGCCGGTTGTAGCAGCCGGCCGCGTAAGTGCCCGGGTAGTGCACGTCGTCCGCCGTGCACTCGGGGAGCGTGCCGCGGGTGGCGAGGTAGCCGTTGCCCAGGGTGCACAGGGACTCCCTCAGACGCTCACCGGCGGGCTCGTAACCGTTGTACTCCCAGGTCCAGGACGTCACCGCCGCACTCCCTCCTGAAGCAGCCTTGCGAGGTCGTGCACGAGGATGTCGGCGCCGCACTCGGACCTTCGCGCCTCCGGACCGCAGGCTCGGTTCACTCCGACGACCTCGTGGGGCTGGACGGTCATGGCTGCTCCTCTCCGAGGCGGGCCAAGACAACGGTCACACCGACCGTGGAGCGACCGCCACCGGACAGTGCGCGCGGGCCGCCACGGCAAAGCCGACCGACCCGAGCAGCAGTCCCTCCAGCTCACCGCCGCCTGGTGCCCCGGTCACCAGGGCGCATGCGTTGTTGCCCGCATGCTGGGGGCAGCAGCCGCTTCGGCGGAGACGATGTCGGTGGACATTCTCCGACACATCGCGGCGGGCATCTTCTTGATCTCCGTCCGGGCAGACACCTTCGGATGGGCACGGTCCGTGGTGTTGGACGTCGGCTTCGTCACTCAACGCGCCAGTCGGTCTCGGGGAAGTGAGGGCACGCTCGTCCCCAGTGCGGTCTGCCACAGCACGTGCGCGGCAGCGGCCGCCCGGAGGGCCGCCGCCAGTTGGCAAGGAGAGTACAGAGTGCCCCTGCCGTCGGGCGGGATGATCCACTTGCGGTGTCCCGCGTCCCGATAGGGGGGCGGGACAGCCACCCAGCACCCGGCTCGGGCGTAGCGCAGTCCTGCTCCGAACCAGTCGTCGGTGTTGTCGGGCGGCAGGAAGAAGCCCATCCTGCCCGCTCTGTGGTCCACCAGGGTCGGGCCAGGTGGCGGCGCCTGGTCGCGCCAGAGCGCTTCCAGGGCAAGCAGACCGACATGTTCGGGTGCGCTGAGGACGTTCCAGAGCCGGCCGGCTTCCAAGAGCGCGGTCCCGGGATCGCACTCCCATTGTTGCTTGCATGCCCTGGGGGAAGAGGCCGCCGCAGCAAGCCATTCGACACTTTGCATCCACAAGGGACTCCACATAGGAATCATCCACGACACTTTCGCAACTAATCGATCGAATACGTGTACCTTCGAACGGCTGATGCCTGCGATAACGCAGCTCAGACGCCTTGGACTATGCTCATGGCCTTTGCGATACGGCGGGAAGGGTGGCGAACCGTGGCGTAAAAGACCGACTGTTCGATCGCAGCGATCGCGGTCGATCAAATTCACTCCGAAGAGACGATAATTCCCTGTTCGCCGGTCTCGGCAGGTGTACCGCGACAGCAGGTTCGCTGAACGTCTGAGCGACATGCGGCGCGTTGACATGCCACCTGCGGAGAGGTGTTCCCTCGACCGCGTTCCTCCGGCCGACCGGAGGAACGCGTCCCCCTGCCCCGCTTTACCAGGCGCGATGGTGAAGCCAGCGCTGGAGGGCCGTGGTGATGTGTGCGGGCAGAGCGCTGAGCTGATCGAGGACGGCACCGTCATCGGGCGCAGGCGGAATGCCTGCGGCGGTGAGTGCCGCCTGAAGAGCCAGGCGGCGCTCGTCGCACGGACTCAGGGTGCAGGGGAGGCGATGAGCGGGGTTGGGCGGTGGCAGGAAGTAGTCGCTTTCCACGTGGGCGGGAGCCGGCCATACGCTGTCATTGGACGTTTCGCCAGCGTCGACAAAGACGCAGGAACCGAGGCTCTCATGATGACAAGAGATCAACTTTGTCTCCTTACCGGCGTCACTTCTGGAATTAGTGGTGCAGAGTCCCCTTCACCCTTCTTCGGTTGCGATCGCGGTCGCAAGTCACGCTGACGGCGCCATTACCGGCTGATCACCTCGTGTGACCAAAAGGCGGCAGCACCTCGGTCGTCCCGCTACGGAGCGGCACGGCCAGTTCCCCGGGAAGCCACTGAAGGTGCAATGGCCCCTTTCGATTCATGCAGTTGACGGTGTACGGGCGAGTGCGCCGTGACCCGCACCGGCCCGGGTGTATGCGGTCCACAGTTCCGCCGCCCTCGGACGGACCAGGCAGCCGCATATGCCGATGGAAGTTTTTATGATCACGGTCAATCGGGTGACCGTTGCTCCACTCTCCTTTGTCGCCGCTCACTCGACTGCCGGACATCGGTGTGGGTGCGGCACTCGTTGAGGCCGTGTGACATCACCAAAGGACTTCCCTGGAGCAGCGGGCACGCGCCCGGGGCAGATCCGTTCGCTGCGCCCCGGGGCCCCGTCGGCTCTACCGGAAGAGCGCCCCGCAGGACTCCCGAGCCCGGCCTTCGCACACGAGGCCGCGGCGCATGGCCTCACGTACTTCGCCGACGTGCTGGAAGAATTTCTGCACAGACTCGACCGTCTGCAGGCGGACTTTCGAAGCCGGGCAGCTCCCGCAGGCGGGCGCGGTACGGGGGCACCGGTGACCTGCCCCTCGCGTGGCACCGTGTCCCATCTGACGTCGCCACCCGCAGTCCAGGACCGCAATTCGGCTCAGGCGCAGGGCGCCGGGCGGGAGCTTTACCGCAATGTATGACCGGCGCGGAGTTTTCGATCCCTATCGTGACTCGTCCTACGGGCCTCTGTATCCCACCGAGTCGGGGCCCCCTGCGGCGCATCCCGAAAATCTGGTGAACATGCAGGACCTCTACAGCCCTGGACAGGAAGCGTTCTCCCCGCGCGCGTCGAACGGCCCGCTGGACCCGATCGTCTTCGAACACGCGCTGAGCCTGGAAGACGAACTCGCGGAGGTCTTGCGCACCCCCGTCGAGGAACCACAGACCATCCAGACCGCCGTGCCCCACCCCCGGTCGGGATCCCATGATCACCGCAGACCACGCCTGCGCCGGGTTCATCCACCAAAGGGATGGCCGTGGCTGAGGGTGGCCAGTATCAGCCTGGCAGCGCTCACGGCACTCATCGTCGCCATGGTCAGTGTGTTCGGCGCCCTCGTCTCGTATGACCCACTGCGCCATGTGGCCGCTCCCACCGTGGCGGGGGGCCTCGCGCGTTGTTGGCCGCTACTGGTGTTCGGACCTTGGTTCGTCGCCTCGCTTTCCGTCCTGCGCGCGGCGCTCCACCGGCGCCGTGCGACACACTCCTGGCTCGTGGTCGTACTTTTTTCAGTCCTCGCGGTCGCCTTGTGCGTCAATCAGGCCGACAAGACGCTGACCGGCATGGCAGCGGGTGGCCTGCCGCCTATCACTGCCCTGACGTGCTTCCATCAACTCGTCCGCCAGATCACCCTCACCCGCCCCCACCGACGCCCGCCCCGCCGCAGACCCCATCGCGCCCGCCGCTGACCGGCAGCGCGCGTCTCGCAGGGACGGCACCGACACTCGACCTCAGTCGGACCGGCCGGTGATCTCGGCCCCAGGACCTCATAGTTGATTACGTTGTTGCCTTTTCAGCCTGAGGCCCCTCCCCTGTTCCCTCGTCGGCTCCAAGGAGACGGCGAGGCATTGATGATGAGGGTTACGACACGCACCACCAGGACGCCACGGGTCCGCAGCTCATCGAGGCCGGTGAGGCGAACTCCGGGAAGGAACGTGTACAGAGCCGGCTGGGCGGGCGCTGATCGCGGACGCTTCAACGCGGTCACAGACCTTGCGGGCATCCCGAAAGCGGACAACGGTGCCGGAGCAGGACCATCTTGGCCCGGCACCGGGGCAGTTCGGGAATCACTGACCCGGCGCGGTCGTACAGGCGAGGGGTCAGGCGCCGTCTGCCCGCTGATCCGGGTGAACGCTGCCGAGGTCTATCACTTCGGCGGTGATCCGGGCCAGGGCTTCCTGGAGCCGGCGGACGGCATCCTCCGCCTCCGTGTACTCCTCAGGGCTCGCCGGAACGGTGCCGAAGGTGGCGCCGTGCTCGGCCGGCAGGGCACGCCAGCGCAGGACCGGCTCCAGCGCGTTGAGAGCGCCGGAGAGAAACCAGGCCAGATGCCCGTGAGTGCGCGCCAGGGCTATGGCCAGAACTGCGAGCGTCTCCCGCAACCGTGCCAGCCGCTCGATGCGCGGTAAGGCCTTCTGGACGTCAGGGGAGCCGACAGCGTCACGCAGCCCGGACTCCGCCTCACGAGCCAGTGCGCGGTCGCTCGGTGCCAATTTCCATACCTGGTCCCGGATTTGCCGCTCGGCGTCCTCGGCCAGCACCGCAACGATCCTGCGCATGTCCATGCACAGGACTCTAAAGGGACCCCTCTCGCTCCCTTGACACGGGCTCGTCAGGCACCGGGCATCGGCCGCACATGCCAATGATCGCCTCTGCCGTTCCAGGGTGCCGGATCATGCGCGCAGGGTGACGCCGAAGCGGGTCTTCATCCGGCGCACTTCCCACAGCGAGACGGCCGTTACGGACAGCGGTCCGCCCAGCATGGAGCAGAACTGGACGACGGGTGGGCCCCCCGGCATACCGTCGCCGATCAGGTTGAAGACCGCGAACACCCACACCAGGGCCAGGGTGAGGACGGGCGGCAGCATCGGGTGCACCTGAGCGCTGTTGAAGGCACTGCGGGCCGAGTACAGCGACGCCAGGAAGAAGAAGGGGAAACCCCACACGATGACGACGAGCGCTGCGACGGCCAGTACGTATTCCCACCAGCTCTTTCCGTCGCGGGCGTCGATTTGCGCCGTGAGAACGAGGACCCCGCCGATGACGACCAACGTCAGCACGTACCAGCCGACCGCCTTGAGCGGAGCCCGCAGCCGAGAGCGCAGACCCGGTCGCAGGTGCGGGGGCGCGTAGTAGATGAAACCGAGAATGACCAAGGGCCCGGCGATCAGCAGCACGAACGGAGCGGCGATGAGGTTGGCGACGCCGCCCCAGGCCGCGTCCTCCCAGCGGTTGCGGTCCACGTTGTAGGCGAGGACCAGGGCGATGGTGGCGGCCGCACCGAGCATCGTGCGTGCCAGTTGGACGCGGTCGACGACGCGGTCCACGATCCGGTCTTCACCCTCCTGCGCGAAGAGCCTGGTGGCGACGTGGTGCGCGGAGCGCAGGATCGCGGCGACCAGCCCGAAGAGTGAGACGTACGACAGGCAGCCTCGGGAACGCCGGGCGGCGGGTCTCGTGGGCCGGCGGCCGTAGGGGTACGGAGGCTGGTTCGGGTACGGGACCGGATTAGGTGGTGGCGGACCATAGGCGCCCGCCTGCGGCGGGCCGTAGGGAGCACCCCAACCGCCCTGGCCGCCCGGCCCGTTGCCGCCCGGCTGCCCGGGGCCGTTGCCCGGTCCCCATCCCCCCGTTGCCATGCTGCTCCTCGTTCATTTCAGTCAGTTGCCGTGGGTGTCCTGTGTGCCACGGCGCACTCTAGTGGCCCAACTGGCGACACAGGCCCTGCTCGTGGCGTCCGCGCCACGTAGCTGCGCACCGCCGCGAGCGTGGACCGGGACGTCGGCGTCACCGGCCTTCAGGCAAGGGCAAGCGGGCTGCTGACGAACCCGATGCCGAGCGGAGCCATGGCCGGGCCCGCGGACAGAGGGTCCGGCGAGCGTCCTGTCAGCCCGGATCGCCGCCGGCTCATCTCCCGTGCACCGTGAGGTTCAGGAGCCGGTGACCGGGCAGGACGCGCGGGACTCACGCCACCCGGTGGGTTCGGTTCAGACGTTCGGTGACTGGCCGAGGTTGACGTTGTTGAGGAGACCTGCCGAGTTCACCTTCACCGAGCTGGGCTTGCTGAGGGTTTTGCCGAAGCACACGGACCACGAGTTCGCCCCGACCCCCGATGACGCGCACGCCCAGTCGCCCAGGTAGGCGGCCGAGGCGGCGGTGTACAGGTCCATGTTCGCGCTCGCGCTGAACAGGCTGGACCGGTTGTTGCGCACGATCACCGCCGCCTGCACGGTGCCCCCGCCCGACGACCTGATCGCGCAGACCTGCGCGAGCACCGAGGTGGCGACCGTCTTGCTGCCGGCGCACTGCCACGTGGCGGAGCTTGAGGTGATCGGATTCGTGTTGCCGTACGCACGCCAGGAGCCGGCCTCCGTAGCTCCGGCGGGACCGGCGGTTGCCAGACTCAGTCCGAGCACGGCAGCGACGGCGACCGACGAACCTGCGCCCGTCCGCGTAACTCGCCTGCCGACAGCGCCTACCGTCCTCGTCCGGCTCGCCACCTTCGACGTGTCCTTCAACCTCACCATGGCAACTCCAGGTTCTCGGGATGACGGGTGCACGACCTCAGGCCGTGCGGAGACGACCGCCTCGGATCAGGCGGTGAACGCTGCTGCCGTTGTTCGGCACCACGACTCAACCATCCGCGCACCTCGGGCCGGAAAGGATTCGAGCCGGTTCAAATCCTCCGCGACGACTGCTAGCGTCGATGTGGTGTTTACTCTGCGTGTAGATGCCGACACCGTGGCCAGGACGCGGTTCGCCCCTTCACCGGCGTCGGAGTCCATGGCGTGGTTGAGACTCACCGCGGCGTCGGGACGGCACCCGGTGTTCGGAGATCCCGGGCCACTCGCCCGCGCGTCACTTGCCCATCCGGACGTTGCCCTGCTCGCGGACCTGTTGCCGCGCGACGGCGACACCTACACGCCGGACCTGCTCACCCCTCAGCCGGGGGCGGACGCGCAACGCGGTGACCTGCTCGACGAGCAGATCGCGCAGATCGAGGCCGCGGCGCAGGACGACCTCGAAACCCAGGTCTTCACCTACACCCGGACCCACTGGAGCAGACCGCTGCCGGCCACGACCCGACGGGTCGCCGAGTCGGGGCGGATGCAGCGGCGTATCGCCAACGGGCTCGCCCGCTTCTGGCGCGAAGTCCTCGCCGAGGGCTGGCCCGACCTGCGCTCGATCATGGATCGGGACATCGCCCACCGCGCGACGACCATCGCCACCCATGGCTTCGGCCGGGCGATCGGGGCACTTCATCCCACCGTGGAGTGGGCAGGCGACGCGGTCACGCTCGCCACGTCGTGGGACGGCGACATGGATGTCACCGGCCGGGACCTGGTCCTCGCCCCCGGCGTGCTCAACTGGCCCGCCGTCGTCATCCAGGTCGACACTCCCGGACAGTTCGTCCTCTACTACCCGGCCCAGCGGATCGGGGCCGGCAGGAGTCGCAGGTCGAAAAGGATCGCGCAAGTGGTCGGCAACACCCGAGCGGCCTTGCTGGCGGACCTCGAAACCCCCCGGTCCACCACCGAACTCGCCGCCCGGATCGGATACACACCGGGCACCGTCTCCTACCACCTCGGCGCCCTGCACCGCGCACGCCTCGTCACCAAGGTCAGAGACGGACGCCACGTCTTGTACCAGCGCACCGCACGCGCGGCAGGTCTGCTGGAAGAAGCCCGCGTCTGACAAGGCCGTGCGTGCGCGGGTGAGCGCACCTTTGTCCGCTCACCCGCGCTCTCTCGTCTGCTCAGGCGTTCACCTCCGCGTTCTGCTCCGTGTCGAAGGCCACGAACCGCAGCTCCGAGGTGTAGCGGCGCCCTTCGTCGTCGGTGAGCCAGGTCTGTTCCGGCGTCGGGAGCATCTCGGTGAGGGTGAAGGTGCCGTCGGGGTCCTTGCGGGACAGGCGGCGCAGGGCCTTGGCGAGGATCGTGACGTAGACGGGGCTGTCGAAGTCGACGTAGAAGGGCCGCGACTCGGTCGGCAGGACGACGAAGACATGACGCGGCAGGCCGAGCCCGGTGTGCCAGCGGCGGGCGCGGACGAAGCGCCGGGCCTCATCCTTCTCGTCGGCGAACGTGGCTCCCGCGGCGGGCAGTTGCCAGGTCTCGCGGGCGACGACCATGCGGTCCAGGGTCACCCGGGGCGTGTGGTCCGCCTGCGGCAGGAGCTGGAAGAGGTCCATCGCCAGCGTGGTCAGGACGTGGGAGAAGACGTCCACCGCCGGGAAGGCGGAGCCGTCCGGGAGCCGGACGACGAGCGTGCCGGCGCGCTCCTCGACGGTCGCGTCGGCGCTGCGGACGGTCCGGGGGCGGGCGGGGTCCGCGGTGAAGTCGGCGAGGGCGACCTGGTGGTCCTGGGGGCGTACGAGAGTGTGCCGGACGCGGGCGGACAGGCGTGAGCGGTGCTCCTTGGGGATGAGGGGCATGAGTCGCGGGCCGGGGTGGTCCCGGTCGGTGAGGCGGACCAGTTCGTCGGGGTCCGGGTGCTGGTGGGTGAAGAGGGAGGCGCCCAGCGTGTTGGCGGCGAGGTGCAGTTCGCCGAGGACGAGGGTGAAGTCGCCGCGTGCCACGGCCTCCGCTCCGTCGGCGGCGATCATCACGTCCGGACTCAGGTAGCGGGCCGCGGTCCAGCCGCCGCCCGCACCGGCGAACGCCTCCCCTACCTGCGCCTCGATGTCCGCCGTCGCCACGGCCACCCGGCGGGCGCCCTCGGGGACATCCAGGATGCGCTGCCAGCGTGCGGCGAACTCCCGCTGGAGCTCGTCGGCGCCGCTGCGGGCGGTGCCGTGCAGTACCGGCAGGCAGGCGAACCAGAAGGACGCCAGGTCGACTTCACCCTCGGCGGCGAGACGGTCGTACACGCGGCGCGTCTCGGCCGTCACCGTCGCGGCCAGTCGTGAGGTGAGCCAGGCGGCGCTGTCCATCAGCAGCCGCAGCGGGCGCAGCGCCTCCAGCACGGCGGGGCCGAGGCCGGCGGTGGCGGAGCGGCGGGTGTCGGAGTACACCAGCGCCCGGCAGGGTGCCGTCGACGCCGACTTCTCCCGTAGAGCGGCCGTGGCGGTCAGGTCGGTGAAGTCCCGTTCCAGTTCCGCCATCGCCTCGGTCAGCGCGTCCACGTCACGGGCCGCCGCCACCTTGGCGCGGCCGCGCTCCAGCCGGTCCAGGGCGGCCGTGCCGCGCTTGCGCGGTTCCGGCGCGTCGACGGAGTCGAGCCAGGCCCGCAGGGCGCGGTCGGGGTGGGTGCCGGCGGGGACCTCCAGCCGCCACGCCACCCAGCGGCGGGTGACCAGATCGTTCAGGACGGCGGGCACGTCGATGTCGGGGAGTTCGGCGGCGATCCGCCGGGCCGGCCTGACGCCGTCGCATGCCGCGAGGACGGCCGCCGCCTCGGCGGAGACGGTCACGGGGCGGCGTCCGGGTACGTGCACGCGGTCCCCGTCGAGGGCCACGAACGGCACCCGCCGGGGGGCGATCCACTCCCGTAGACCGGGGTCGGCGTCCAGGGTCTTCGCCAGGGCGTCGATGCCCCAACTGGCCCAGTAGACAGTGGAGTCGGCGATCAGTCCGGAGCCCGTGTCGATGGTGACGCCGGGTGTGGTGGCGTCCCAGCGGCCCCAGCCGACGGGGCCGAAGAAGCCGATCGTGTCGTTCTTCACGCAGAACCGCTGCCAGTAGTGCGCGACCAGTTCCTCGCGCTGGCGCGGCATGCTGCTGCGGTTGTCCACGCCCGGCGTCCAGCGCAGGAACGGCGCGATGCCCGAGGTGAGGACCGTCCGGTTCTGCCAGGCCAGTGCCTCCCGGAAGGCCGGCAGGCGGGCGATGTCCTGAAGGGTGTGCGCGGTCTCCACGGCGGCGTCCGCGAAGAGCCCGGCGAAGTCCGCCCAGCGGGCACCGTCGAGAGCGTCGTCGTCGGCGAACTTGTCGGCTGCCTGCGCCAGTCCGGCCGGCGCCAGGCGCAGCACCCCGTCGGCGGGGAAGCCGGGCCCCCGCAGGGCGAACTGCTCCCACAGCCGCCAGCGGCCGAGGGACGGCACGAAGTCTTCGGTCATGGCACGGCTCTCCTTGGCGAGCGTGGGTGGACGGTCGTGGCCCGTGCTGGTCCGCCGGGACGGGTCAGGCGGTGCCGTAGTCGGCGTCGACGACCTCGGCCAGGTCGCGCGGCGTGGGGTAGGCGAAGACCAGGGACACCGGGACGTCCGCACCGAGCGCCTCCTCCAGGCGGCCGGTGATCTGGAAGGCGGTGAGCGAGTCGCCGCCCGCCTCGTAGAAGTCGGTGTCCTCGGTGAGGTCGGGCAGGCCGAGCACGTCCCGGAAGATGTCGACGAGCAGGTCGACGGTGCTGACCGAAGTGGCGGCGGCGGTGGCGGCGTTGGGGGTCATGACGTGTACTCCTTCAGGTGGGTGGCGGTGTGCGGGTCGGGGTGGGTGCGGTGCGGGCTGTGCAGGCGGGCGGGGGTGTTCCCGCCCGAGACGATGGCCACGGCCCGTTCGCGGCGGCCGGCGCGCAGCGCTCCGGCCAGTGCGACGGCTCCGCTGGGTTCGGCGTGGACGCCGTGGCGGTGCAGCAGGGCGGTGGCGGCGAGGATCTCGGCGTCGCCGACGGCGATCAGGTCGTCGACGCGGTCCCGGATGACCGGGAAGGGGACGCGGCCGGGGCGCTGGCCGCGCAGTCCGTCCGCGACGGTGGTGGTGGGCGGCAACTGGACGGGCCGGCCGGCGGCGAGGGAGCGGGCGTAGCGCGGGGTGAGGGCGGGTTCGACGCCGACCACCCGGACGGGGTGGCCGGTGGCGGCGAGGCATACGCCGGCGAGGAGTCCGCCGCCGCCCGTGGGGACGTACACCGTCTCGGTGCCGGGGGCGTCGGCGAGGATTTCGGTGCCGACGGTGCCCTGCCCGGCGACCACCAGGGGGTGGTCCGAGGACGGGACGAGGACGGCGCCGGTCTCCTCCGCGAGCGTCCGGGCGCGTTCCTCGCGCTCGGCCACCCCGCCGCCCACGCGGACGATCTCGGCGCCGCGGGCCCGGATCGCCGCGGCCTTCGCGGGGGCGGCGCCCGCCGCGAGGACGACCGTCAGCCGGATCCCGAGGATGCGGGCGAGCCCGGCGAGCGCGATGCCGTGGTTGCCGGAGGAGCCGGTGACGACGCGGTCGGCGCCCAGGGCGAGGACGGCGTTGGCGGCGCCGCGTGTCTTGAACGAGCCGCCGAGCTGGAGGTGTTCGGCCTTCAGGAGGAGGTGCGGGCCGTACGCCGCCGTCGCGGGACCGCGCAGCAGGGGCGTGCGGACGACGTAGGGGGCGATGCGGGCGGCGGCGGCTTCGAGGTCGGCGGGGCCGAGGCCCGCGCGGCCGCGGGCGAGGGTGTCGTCGCGGGGGACGGCGTCGGTGCCGACGCGCAGGCCGGTGGCGGTCATCGGCTGCTCCCGGCGGCCAGCCTGCGCCGGTCCGCCTTGCCGCCGCGGGTGGTGGGCAGCGTGTCGAGACGCTGGAACCTTCGCGGCATCAGGTGGGGCGGCAGCGAGCGGGCGAGGTGACCGCGCAGAGCGGCATCCGTGGTCCCGGCCAGGTCGCCGGTGACGTGGGCGAGCAGGTACACGCGCCCCCGCTCGTCGCTGTGCGGGGTCACCACGGCGCCCGTGACGCCCGGGTGGGACAGCAGGACGCCTTCGACCTCGGCCGGGTCCACGCGGTAGCCGCGGATCTTGACCTGCCGGTCGGTGCGGCCGGCGTAGTGCAGCCCTTCCTCGCCCCACCACCCGAGGTCGCCGGTGCGGTAGAGGCGTGCGCCGGGCGGCCCGAAGGGGTCAGGGACGAAGCACTCGGCGGTCCTGGCCGGCCGCCCGCCGTAGCCGCGCGCCAGGCCCGCTCCCCCGATGTACACCTCGCCCACCGTGCCGTCGGCGGCGGGTTTCAGTTCCGCGTCCAGGATCCGCACGGAGGTGCCGGTCCGGGGCAGGCCGACCAGGTCGGCGGACGGGTCGGGCTCGGCGGGCACGCCGTGGCGGGTGGTGGTCATCGTGCACTCGGTCGGTCCGTACTGGTTGACGAGCCGGCCGGGCACGAGCGTGCGTCCGCCGGCGGCGAGGAACGGCCGCAGCGACTCCCCGCTGGAGGCGGCCAGGGCGACGCCGGCCAGCGGGTCGGTGAGGCCCGGCGTTCCGGCGAGGTGGGACAGGAAGGAGGGGGTGACGCTGAGCAGGGCGGTCACGCGGTGCTCGCGGACGGTACGGGCGAACTCCTGGGGGCGCAGCAGTGTGGCCCGGTCCGCGATCACCAGGCGTGCTCCGGCCAGCAGGGGCGCGAAAGTGTCGCGGATCGAGGCGTCGTAGCCCAGGGGTGCCGTCTGCAGGGCCACGGTGTCGGGGCCGAGGCCGAAGGCGTGGGCGGTGTCGCGCAGGTAGGTGTCGAGGGCGTGGTGTTCGATCAGGACGGCGCTGGGCTCCCCGGTGCTGCCGGAGGTGTGGCTGACGTAGGCCAGGGCGCGGGGGTCGACCGGGTGCGGCGGCGGGGCGCTCGTGGCCGGCGCGGGCCGGTCCAGCAGGGCGGTGGGCAGGGTCTCACCGAGGAGGCCGGCGTGCGCTGACGTGGTCAGCAGCAGGCGGGCGTCCGCGCTGCGGACGAAGGCCGTCAGCCGCTCCCGGGGCTGTCCCACGTCCAGGGTGAGAAAAGCGGCGCCGCAGCGAAGGACGGCCGCCATGGCCGCGACCGCGTCCGTGCCGTGCTCGACGGCGACGGCGCACACCGTCTCGGGACGGACGCCGTGCTTGTGCAGCAGCCGGGCGATCTCCTCGACGCGGGCGGCGAGCCGCGCGTACGTGACCTCGTGGGTGGGGGTGGTCAGGGCGATCCGCTCCGGGGTGCGGGCGGCGTGCGCGGCGATGTCGTCGGCGACCGTACGCATCAGTCCTCCCCCACGCCGGCGACGGTCTGGTCGACGGCCACGAACCGCAGTTCGGAGGTGTAGCGGCGGCCTTCGTCGTCGGTGAGCCATGCCTGCTCGGGGGTGGGCAGCATCTCGCTGACCTTCAGCCGCGCCTCGGGGTCCTTGCGGGCGAGCCTGCGGGCCGCCTTGGCGAGGATCGTGGTGTACACGGGGCTGTCGAAGTCGACGTAGAACGGGCGGGGTTCGGTCGGGGACACGACGAACACGAACCGCGGCAGCTCGTGCCGCCGCTGCCAGTGCCGGGCCCGCACGAACCGGGCGGCCTCCACCTTCTCGTCGGCGAAATCGACGTCCGAGACGGGCAGTTGCCAGGTCTCCCGGGCCACGATCATGCGGTCGATGGTGATGCGCGGGGTGTGTTCGCCCTCGGGGCGCAGGGTGAAGCGGTCCATGACGCGCTGGGTGAGGGTGTTGGCGTAGACGTCGAGCAGGTCGTGGGTGGTGCCGTCGGGCAGCACGGCGCTGAGCCGGCCGTCCCGCTCCTCGACCCGGACGTCGGCGCTCAGCACCGTGCGGGGGCGGTGCGGGTCCCCGGTCTGGTCGACCAGGGTCACGTAGTGGTCCTCGGGCCGGTCGAGTGAGGGCCGGCTGCGCGTGGACCACTTCAGCGGGAGCTCCTTCGGCAGCGTGGGCAGCAGGCGGGAGCCGGGGAAGTCCCGGGTGGTCTCGGCGAGGAGTTCGTCGCGGTCCGGGTGCTGGTACACGAAGAGCGAGGCACCCATGGTGTTCAGCGCGCAGTGCATCTCGCCGAGGACGAGCTGGACGTCACCGCGGGCCAGGGCCGCGTCGTCCTCGGCGATGACCAGGACGTCGGGGCTGATGTAGCGGGCCAGCGACCAGCCGTCGCCGGGCTCGTCGAACTCACGCCGTACCCGCTCGGCCAGCTCGGCCGTGCTCAGCCGGACCCGGCGCGCGCCCGGCGGAAGCTCCATGATCCGCGCCCACTTGGCGCGCAGCTCGGCCTGGGCGGCGTCGATCAGGTCGCCGGCGTCGGGGTGCGGGGAGGGCAGGGTGTGCAGCCACATCGAGGCGAGGTCCACGCGTTCCCCGCTCGCGCGCAGCCGGTCGTACACGGTGTGCAGCCGGGCGCGGATGTCCTTCGCGAAGCGGTTCGTCATCCAGCGGGCGGCCGTCAGGCACAGTTGCAGGGGCTCCAGGTGGGCCAGCAGTCCCGCACCGGCGGTGGCGGTGGCCGCCCGGCGGGCGTCGGAGTACACCAGGCCCCGGCACGGTGCGGTGCGGGCGCCCTTGGCGCGCTGGGCCTCGCTGTCGGTGAGCGCGGCGAAGTCGGCCTCCAGGGCACCGATCGCGGCGGTCAGGGCGGCGGCGTCGAAGCGGGCGGCGCGGACGGCGTCCCGGCCCCGTTCCAGTACGGCGAGCCTGTCCAGCGCGCGCTCCCGTGCGGACCCGTCGGGCACCCGCTCCAGGATGGCGCGCAGGGCGCGGTCCGGGTGGGTGGCCGCGGGCACCTCCAGCCGCCAGTGCACCCAGCGACGGGTCAGCAGCGCGCCGAGGGTGTGCAGCACGGCATCGGTGTCGAGGTCCAGCTCGGCGGCGATGGCCTCCGCGTGGCGAATGCCGTCGCACCGCTCCAGCACGGCGAGTTCGCGTGCGACGGCCCGCTGGGCGGGGCGTCCGGGCATGCGTACCTCGCCGTCCTCACACCGTACGAAGGACACCCGTCGCGGCGGGATCCAGCGCATCAGCTGCTGGTCCTCGCCGAGCACCTTGGCCAGGGCGTCGATCGCCCAGCCGGAGAAGTAGACCTCCTGCGCGGCGAGGAAGCCCTTCCCCGCGTCGACGGTCACGGCAGCCGGCTCGGACGGATCCCAGCGGCCCCAGCCGACGGGGCCGAAGAAGCCGATCGTGTCGTTCTTCACGCAGAACCGCTGCCAGTAGTGCGCTACCAGTTCCTCGCGCTGGCGCGGCATGCTGCTGCGGTTGTCCACGCCCGGCGTCCAGCGCAGGAACGGCGCGATGCCGGTGCGCAGGACGGCGGGGTTCTGCCAGGCGAGGGCCGCCTGGAAACGCGGCTGGGCGGCGACCTCCTGGAGATGGCGGGCGGTGTGTACGGCGGCCGTGGACAGTTCCTCGGTGAACGCCAGCCACTCCGGCCCGGACAGCTCCGTGCCGGGGCCGAACTTGTCGGCGGCCTCGGCCAGTCCGGGCGGGGCCAGGCGCAGCACGCCGTCGGCGGGGAAGCCGGGGCCGCGCAGCGCGAACTGGTCCCACAGCCGCCAGCCTCCGCCCGGCAGCAGGACAGGTGCGTGCTGGTCCGACATCGCGTGCTCCTTCCGGAAAGGGGATGCGCGGGAATCCCGCCGCCCGGCCGGGGCGGGAGCCGCCGCCGGGCTGCCGGGCGCCCCGGCCGGACAGCACCGTCCCGCGCCGCGACCCTCGGTCACCAGAGAAGAACCGGCAGCAACGCACGCCGCCGGTCCGGCGCGTTCGTCCCTGCCCCCGGGGACCGGTGCCGGGCACGCTGGCAGCGTCGGCCCCTGACCTGCGGCCGGCCACCATCACCTGCGGGAGGTTCACCGTGACGCAACCCAACTCCGCCACCGGCGCGGGCGGCGAGGAAGCCCGCCCGGGCACCGACGAGGAGTACCTCGTGGTGCGCAACGACGAGGAGCAGTACTCGATCTGGCGGGCGGACCGCGAGGTGCCCGCGGGCTGGTACCCGGAGGGTCTGAGCGGCAGCCGGCAGGAGTGCCTGGACCACATCGGCGTGATCTGGACGGACATGCGCCCGCTCAGCCTGCGTCGCCGGCTGGCCGGGGCAGATGTCTGAGGGCCGTCCGGGCCGTCTCCTCACGCTGCCGGCCCACGCCCCTCCGGCGCTGCCGCCGCCGGAACGGCTGTGCCCGGCCGTACTGGACCTGTCCGGACTGCACGACCGGACGTACGCGCCCGGTCCGCGCGCGCTGCGGGGGCCGCTGGAGCTGTACCTGGCCCAGGTCGGCGCACAGGACGAGCGGGCGCTGCGGCGGGCGCGGGAGCTCCTGGACGCGGAGGAACGGGCACGGGCGCGGGCGTTCCGGCGCGACCGGGACCGCGACGCCTACGTGGTGGCGCACGCGGCGCTGCGCAGCGTGCTGAGCGTCCTGCTCGGCATCCGCGCCGAGGCGCTGCCGCTGATGCGGGAGCCGTGCGCCGGCTGCGGTGGTCCGCACGGACGGCCGGCGCTGCGCACGGCCGGGGTGCACTTCTCCCTGTCGCACAGCGGGGACCTGGTGATGGTGGCGCTCGCCCCCGCGCCGGTCGGTGTCGACGTGGAGGCCCTGGCCACCGCTCAGGCGGTGCTCGGTGCGCAGTCCGCGCTGCACGTGGCGGAGGCGCAGGAGCTCGCGCGGCTGCCCGCGCACGAGCGTTCTGCCGCGTTCACCCGGGCCTGGGTGCGCAAGGAGGCCTACCTCAAGGGGCTGGGCACCGGACTGGTGCGGGATCCGGCGCTCGACTACGTGGGCACCGGTCCGCTGCCGGCCGCTCCGTCGCCGGGGTGGACCGTGCGGGACGTCCTGGTGCCGGCGGGGTACGCGGCGGCCGTGGCCCTGCGGACACCGTGACGGCACACAGGGCGGCACGGCGGGGACCGGTTCCCGCCGTGCCGCCGCCCGTTCCCGTCAAAGCCGCAACGGGCGGTCCACTTTCACGACTTCCCCACTTCACCGGTGCGGGGCCCGCGCTACGATCACGGGCGTGAGCGCCGCCGAACCGACCATCCTCGCCACCTCCGGAGGCCACCGCGTCGGGGCGCGTACCCGGGTGCTCTTCGACGCCCTTGTCCACCACGCGGTCGACCTCTCCGGTGTGCACGGCAGGCGCCCGCGCATCCTCCACGTCGGCACGGCGGTGGGGGACGCCGAACACGTCACGGCGCGGGTGTCCGAGGCGGCCCGTGTGGCGGGCTTCGACCTGACCCCGCTGCACCTCTTCCCCATGCCGAACGTCGAGGACGTCGAGGGCACGGTCCTCGACCACGACGTGGTGTGGGTGATGGGCGGCTCGGTGGCCAACCTGCTCGCCGTGTGGCGCGTGCACGCACTGGACGTGGTGATGCGGCGCGCGTGGCAGGCGGGTGTGGTGCTGGCCGGGGTCAGCGCGGGTTCCATCTGCTGGTTCGAAGGCGGCGCGACGGACTCCTTCGGTCCCGAACTGCGCCCGGTCACAGGAGGGTTGGGCCTGCTCCCGTACGGCAACGGCGTGCACTACGACTCCGACGCGGGCCGTCGCCCCCTGATCCACCGGATGGTCGCCGACGGCACCTTCACCGCGGCCCACTGCACCGACGACGGGGTGGGCCTGGTCTACCGGGGCACCGAACTGGCCGAGGTCGTGACGGAACTGCCGGGCAAGGCCGCCTACTTGGTGAGCCGCGAGGGCGAGCGGGTCGTCGAGGAACGTGTCGAGCCGCGACTGCTGCCGACGCCCGCCTTCTGACCTTGGTGCACGCAGGTCCACGCTGCCCGGCGCCCGCCTTCTGACCTCGGTGCACGCAGGTCCACGCTGCCCGGCGCCCGCCTTCTGACATCCGTGCGGGCAGCTCCCCACCGCCGACGCCTGCCTGGAGGTCCGCTGCCTGCCGGCCCCGTCTCCCCTCCGCTCCGCCGTTCGGCACGACGACGCGGGGTGACGGGCGGACCCTCCCGGACCTTTCCGGCCCGGTGTCCGTGCTTCCCGTCCCCCGCGTGGGAGTCCTCGGTGCGTCAGACCAGGCCGTGGCGTACGGCCTGTGCGACCGCGTGGGCCCGGTTGCGGGCCTGCAGACGCGCCATGATCTCGTAGATGACGTTCTTGACCGTGTGTTCGGAGCAGTCCAGCAGGCGGGCGATGTCCGCGTTGGCGTGCCCTTCGGCCACCAGGCGCAGCACTGACGACTGACGTGCCGTCAACATCTGTCTGCCTAACGCCTGTTCCGGCTGTCCGGGTTCCAGAGGTGCGGTCAGCAGATGGGTGAGCTCCGGGTAGGGGATGGTCGGATGAGGATGGGCGGCGCGGCGTACGGCGGCCGCCAAAGTCTCCGCGCCGAGGTCCGCGGCCCTGAGGACGACCGCGCCGGTGCGCAGGGCCAGCAGCCGGCCCGTACGGCTGACGGTGTCGCACACGAGCAGCAGTCCTGCGGGGTCCAGCACACCGCGCAGAGCCCGTTCGGCGTCGGCCGCGACGACCACCGTGACGCTGTCGGGCGGTCCGCACACACCTTGCTCGGCGGCACAGGCGAAGCCGGCACGGCGGGCCAGGGCACGGACGCGGTCCGCGCCGGGTGCGGACAGGACACGGACGGTCAGGGGCGGGGTGGGCGCGGCCGGCGCAGGGGACGTAAGGGGCTCGGAGGCGGCAGCGGGCGTCGGGGACGGTTCGATCACGGCGGCAGTGGGCGGGGCCGGCGCAGGGGGCGCGAGAGGCCCGGAGGCGGCAGCGGGCGCCGGGGGCGCTTCGACCAGGGTGGCCGTCACAGCAGACCCGCCCGGAGCGCGTAGGCGACCGCGTGGGCCCGGTTGCGGAGCCGGAACCGCTGGGTGATGTCGTGGACGACGGTCGTCACCGTCCGTGGCGAATAGGCCAGTTGCTGGGCGATCTCCGCCGTCTCGTGCCCGTCGGCGACCAGCCGCAGCACCGAGCGTTCCCGGTCGGACAGCGTGCCTCCGGCCCAACCGCCGCTCTGCGGGCGGGTGTTCGCCTGGTCGTCCGCGAACTGCTCCAGCAGTTCGGGGGGCAGGGTGCAGTCGTCCCGGTCCGCTGCCAGCACCGCGTGGTGCAGACGGGAGGCGTCGGCCTCCCGGCGCAGGAGCAGGCCGCGGGCACCGGCGGCGAGGGCGTGCAGGGCGTCACCGGACGCGAGGGCGCCGGCCACCAGAACGACGGCGGGACGCAGGCGGTAGCCGCGGGCGACGCGCACCATGTCGAGTTCCTCCGGGCCGAGCCGGTCCACGGTCAGGACGGCTACCCGGGCGTCGTCGGGCTCGCACACGGCCAGCTCCGGACAGCTGAGCAGGGTACTGCGGGTGCCGGCCTCCAGCACCGGGTCGAGTGCGACCACTCCGACGGGTACGGGTGCTCCCATCTGCTGCTCCTTGATAGGTCTTCCGCCCGGTCATGAGTGCTGCGGGCGGTCCGGGGTACTGCACCTCACCTTGGCCGCCGCGGCGCGGGGCGGACATCGGTAGCCGGTCCCCACCTTTCGTGCACGACGGTCTCCGCGGCTCCCGTACGGCCCCCACCACCGGCCCGGCGTACGGGCGGCCCGCAGCCGGTACGGAGGAGTCGGGCGGTGCCCTGCCCGTACGGGAGGGCCGCACGGGCGGCGGGTGTGGGGGTCGTCCGCCGCGCGGATGGGGGTGCGCCCGGGGGCGACCCGCAGAAAGGCGGAACGCGGCCCGCGGAGAGGGGGGTACGCACCCGGAACATGGGGATGCGAGGCGGTGGAGAGGGGGTGCAACAGGTCCTACCCGCCTTTGCGTCCGCGTGTGTCCTGCACCCGCGAGCCCTGTTCGAGCCGCCTGGGTAGTCCCTCTCACCTGCGATTTCATCCGCCCGGCGGCGTCCTGCGCGGGCCTTCCCCCACCGAT